>JAEELB010000048.1 GCA_016288705.1 Lachnospiraceae bacterium
CATGTTTATTCCCTCCTGTTTCTTTTGAAAGGCAGGGGGGCGTGCCCCCCTGCTGATTGATTACCGTAGACGCATTTATAGCACTTATTTTTTAACTCGTCAAGGATTTACGTTCCGGATCCCTCACGCCTTCCACAAACCGTGGAGATTGCAGTGGGCGAAAACAGCCTTTACAGAGTCCTGATCCGGGATCAGGAACTCCGCCGCAGGCGGATCTCCCGCAGCGAGTGAGACCATCTGCATACCCTTTTCGGACTGAAGAGCGATCCAGTCTATGAAATGCTCGGGGAGCATGGGATGCTCAACGCTTCCCACCTTCACGGACACTTTATTGCCATCCTGCTCGTAAACGGGAACATGCTTCTCAACCGCCGCGTCCGTGGTTCCCGGGATGAGTTCCTTCATATCCTCCCCGCAGCATACGGTGGGGCAGGGACTCCCTTTTACTATCATTATTATCTTTCCGCACTTCTGACACTGAAAAAATCTGATATCTTCCATTTTCTTCTCCTTTCAAAAACTGCCGGTCATTCGGCGGATGCCAGGGTCTTCACCTTTACGCTGGCAGACTTGCCTGTTCCGTCATTTGCTTTGACGGTGACGCTGGCCGTTCCCTTCTTGTCCCCGGAAACAAGGGTAATCTCTACTGCGTAACACTCAAGCTGCTCGTAATATTTCGGGCTGCCGACGGCAAATCCGGCTCCGCATTCCGGCTTGTTGCTGGATACCATGATATCTCCGACCTGCATGCCGTTGAAATTCTTCCCCTGTCCGTCGACATACGCATATATCGTGTTCGATTCGCCGCTGCCTTTGAATTCATACATGGCGTTCTTCTCAAGGGGCTTGAATTCGGAGTCGAAGAGCAGCACTCCCGTAGCGGGCGTAGTCACGACATACTCGCAGAAATCACTGTTCTCGGATCCGTCTGTGGTCTTTGCGATGAGCCTGATAAAGACTTTGTCATTCCATCCCCGGCTCCATTTGGTTTTGCTGATGGTGGTCTTACCGTTTTTATCGTCGAAAGTGACCGCATCCGAATCCAGTATCGAAGCGGTGAGTTTTTTGTCTATCTCTCCGAGGCTGAAGCTGTCCTTTTCCTCATCATATGTCACGTATCCGGCCTGAAGCTCCCATTCAAGCGTTGAGTTTGAAGGGTTGCCGAAGGTCTTCCCTATAGAGGCTGAAGGGGTGAGGGTCTTCCCGACGGCGATGGTGCCGTAATCCCCGTCCTTGTTTACGCCAAGTCCCACAGAGGCCACGGGATTCTTTACGTACACCGTGATCTTTGCGCTCTTTCCGGAACCGTCCGAAGCCTTGCAGTTGATGGTGGCGCTTCCTCCCTTAAGTCCGTATACATCGGCGTATTTCTGATCGGGACCGGGCACCACTTTTGCGATATTCTTGTCGGAAACAGTCCACTGCACAGGAACATTTCCTTTGGAATAAAGCCTCACAACATTGTCATTTCCATCAAATTTTTCGGGAATGTCCACGCTGGCTACCACAAAGGACTTGAGGCAGGTTCCGTTGTCGTTGTATACGACTCTGTCCTTATCCTTTTCCCTGTACTTCTGGAAATGAGTAAGCTCATCCTCGTTCACGGCGATCTTCAGACCTTCGGTGGACTTGGATCCGATGGTCACTTCCTTAGTCTCGATAACCAGACCGGTATCATTGCTGATCGCTGCCACCAGGAATGTATCAGGGTCGGAAGGATCTGCAGTCACTCCGGTCATCTTGAGTTTTCCGGACTTTGTGTTGATCTCCACCGTTCCGCCGCCTATTTCTATCCTGTCTGAATAGCTGATCCCGGTGGCATCAACGGCAGAAGTTCCGGAGGATTCCATGTTCCCGCCCCTAAGGTACCAGGAGACCTTCTTTTCATTTGCCTCCTTGGGCAGGCACTCCGCCTTGTAGGTCGTGGTAACGGCTTTATTTCCCTTTCCGGGATCTATGGAATCAAGACCGGTGATATTGATCTCATCCACAGCGCGCTTCGCGGAAACGCTTATTGTCTGACTCTTCTGGACCTTTCCGTTTGAATACACCCAGATGTTTACCTTGCAGTTTCCTTTCTTCAGGGGAATGATCCTGCAGGTGCCGTCCTCTTTCGGCAGGACGCTCAACACGTTCCCGTCGCTGGAGCCCCAGTAAATGCAATTCAGCTGGTCTTTGGTAAAGTCTCCGACTGTAGCGCTGGAGCCGCTCGTAAACTTGAGGGTGGGAACGATCTCATCGAAACCGAGCCCGTAAGGTACGTCGGTCGAAGAGGGGTTCAGAGCCTTTGCGGAGGCAGAACTTCCGGTTTCGCCGTCATCAACGATATACCAATTGTCGCTGAAGTATACGATGGACTTCTTTCCTCTGTTCGCTTCCTTTTTCTCATCAGCCGTGCTCTTTGCCTTAAGCTCCACCTTCTTCACGGTGGGATTCATCATGGTAGTCTTGTCCGCCTCGGGGGCATACACGGTGACGGAAGCCACGGGAGTGATCTTTTTTGAAGAGGTCACTGCAAGGGCTCTGATGGTATGCTTCGATCCGGGCTTAAAGTTCTTTATCACAAGAGGATTGGAGGCTTTGTAAAGGGTTCCGGACATAAGGGTCAGAGTCTTGGGATCCACCTTGGGCTCGCCGCCGTCTACGGTGTAATAGATCTTTTCCTTATCCCATGAATTGTACCTCTTGGATTCGGTATTGATCCTGTTCCAGCTGAGGGTGGCTTTGCTGTTGAGGACCACATAAGACACTTCCTTATATATGTTCTTCTTGGGCTTGAATCTGGGAACCTCATTATATTCATCATCGAGGGCTATGATGGCGGGGCTTTTGCTTTCTCCCCCAAACATGGCGCCCACATTCACCCTCTTTCCTACGCCGCTTACAGCGGTTCCGTAGGTGGTGAGGATGCTCTTCATCTTCTTGGGAAGATCTTTTCCGACCAGCACCTTTGAACCGTTAAGCGTAGGTCCGTAAGCGCTCAGATAAAGCGCCGCAACGCCCGCGGCAACGGGACAGGCCATGGAGGTTCCGCTGGCCTCGCAGTAGCAGTTTGAAGAGAGTGTATCCAGTTCATATCTGTGATAAGTTCCTTCCATTGAGGGTTCATATTCCGAACCCAGTCTGGCTTTAAGTTCACTGGTCGATATCTCCGCATCTTTGTCGTTTTCGGGCTTGATAAAGGACGCTGAAGTCGATCTTATCTTTGTTCCGGGAGCGCAGACCGTGACCCAGTTTCCTTTGGTGGAATAGGGGGCCTTCTTCCCGTCGTGATTCGTGGCGCCTACGGCGATAATGCCGGTATTCTTTATTGATGCGTAGGCTGCGGGATAGTTCTTATCGTTTGAACCTGAGTTTCCGGCTGAAGCAAAGACGCAGATGCCCGCCTCATAAGCCTTGGTCACCGCCTGACGCTCAAATACCGAATAGTTCTTTGACCCGATGCTCATGTTGATGATGTCCACTCCGTCAGCAACAGCCGCATTGATCGCTCGGACGGCATCACTCGTCTCATAGACACCTTCAGAACAGAATATAATGTTGTAGGGTTTGATCGTCACCCCGGGTGCAATGCCTGCGCCGCCTTTTCCGTTATTAAGCTGGGCAGCAATGATCCCGGCCACATGCGTCCCGTGATAATTGGTCACATAGAGTTCGGGCTCTATCTCCTTACCATCTGTCGAACGGGTGACATCGACGCAACTCTCCACGATGGATCTTCCCGAGACGGGATCGATGAAATCCTCATGTTCGGCGAACACGCCGGAATCAATGACGGCGACCTTCACGCCGGAGCTTCCTATGGATGAGCCCCAGGCCTCCCAGGTGTTCACCTGGTCATGCTGATACTGATACTCCGTATCGCTGTCATAAAGGTTCGAGGGATCCGTAAGCAGAGGATCGGGATTGTCCAGGATCGGTTCCTGCATTTCGGGATCGTCTTCCTTGCTGTTATTGCCGAAAAGGTAGTCTTTCCATTTAAGAGGTTCGTCGACGGTGATCCCGGCTGCATCCAGTCCTTCGTCCTCGGAATCCAAAAGCTCTTCACTCACTTCGGGTTCCAACTGACACAGATACTGCGGTTCCACCGGGGGAAGTCCCGATCCGGGATCGGCTGCGGCTCTCACCGCATCCAGAACGGTATTGTCTCCTTTAAGCTCGGCATCAGCGACTCCGTAACTGTATTTCACCACTTCGGCGTTGTAAGCGGCCGCTATGGCGTCCGCCTCTTCCCTGCTTTCCGCGGGGAACCAGATGCGTCCGGAGATATAATCCTTTCCGTCTTCCTTTTCTTCAAGGCTTTGGGCCATGCCGTTTGCGGCCATCTCTTCCTTGAGTTCAAGGTCTTCCTGATCGAGCCCGTAACCGCCGGGGAATCCGTAAGCTTCCGGACTGCCGGAAACCTCATAGTTCCCGTTGCCGTCTGCCGCTGCAGCGAAGTTTGAACTCTCTGCAGCCAGAACTCCCGCGCTCTGGCTCATCACCATAACCGCTGCCAGCAATCCGGACAGCGCGCGCCTGTAATCCCTGATCATAGCATCCTCCTCTTTTTGCATCCATCCGCCTGCCCTTTCAAACGGTCCCCCGGCGGCAATAAGCGGTCCGCTGCGGGATGAACCGGCACAAATAAGAGCCGACGAATAAAACAGGGCAGAACACCTACCCCGTAAACTCAACAACTGTGCCTGATTTTTATATCACTACTTCATTATTACGTCAAGGATATTATCAAAAATGGGGACGTTTCAGAAGAATCGGAAGAAGAATAAGAACTTCCTTCGGAATGATGGATTTGGAGAGCCCCCCGGCTGTGAAGAATCCCTCTGAAGGAATAAGACCTTCCTTCGGAATGACGGAAGCTTTTACAAAAGGACGTCATGCAGACCCCGGTCCTCAGTCGTCTATCACGTTTCTCATATCCTCATGCTTTCTGTCGTCATAGCGGGCGTATATCTGGGTCGTGGCGATATTTGAATGCCCGAGGAGTTCGGAGACAAGCTCCAGATCACCCGTCCTCCTGAGCATATCCGTGGCGTAGGTGCTCCTGAGCTTATGGGGCGTGATCCTGTCTGTCTTTTGAGGAAGGGCGACGGACACATATTTCTTTGTCATGAGTTCCACACTCCTCACGGAGATCCGCTTTCCCCGGTTTGAGAGAAAGAGCGCAGGCTCGTCGCGGTCCGGTCTGTATTTCCCGCGAACCGCCAGATATTGTGAAAGAAGTTCCGTACACCTGTCGCTTATGTATATCAGCTGGAAATTGCTGCCCTTCCTGGTGATCCCAATGGTATGGGCCTTCAGATCAACATCCGTAAGATTAATGCCCACGAGTTCGGAAATACGCATGCCTGTTGTGAGGAACACCTCATAGATCGCCATGTCCCGCTCCCGGTTTTTTTCGTGAAAGACGGCCTGTCTGCCTGTAAGGCCCTCTCCGGAATCAACCACCTTTCTGAAATCGGACTTTTCATCTCCCTCCAGCCGGATCACTTTTTTCTTGACGCGCTTCGCCCTGTCTATGGCGTCCACGGGATTCCTGGGCAGAAGATCCCTCTTTACGAAATACTTGTAAAGGGCGGAGATCGCGCTGATATAGTGCTGGATGGTCATTTCACTGTTATGGCACTCCCTGCCGTCTTTTCCGGTATGATAGCGCATCCAGTGCAGGAACTCTTCAATGTCGCCGCTGTCCAGCTTCTCCAGATCGTCGAGGCGGTAAGTCCTTATTTCCCTTGAACCGAAGTAGCTGTTATTTTCATGGAGATAGGCAAAGAACATCTGGAGATTATAGGCGTAGGACACCGCCGTAACCTCGGAAAGCCGGTTCTCACGGCCTATAAAATAAGTGCGGCAGAAATCCGGCAGCTCTTTCAGGATCGTATCAAGCTTACGGTGATATCTGTTCTGTGTTTCCTGTTTAAATGATTCCGGCATTCCTGTCTCCTTAAGGCAGTTTATTGTTCACTTTTGTCCCTCCGGGAACTTCCTTCGTATATAATAATACCAGCAAATACAGCAATGCAACTTTTAGGACCGCACCGTCTTGAAACAGCTGCACCCGGCAGGTTATAATCATGAAGCGAAAAGTACCGGGCACCGGGGGCCCGTCCGGATCACAGGACGTAAGGCGCTCCGGACCGTCAAAAGGAGGGAACGAAAATGATCAACAACATTGATGAAAAGATCAAAATCGAAGATGACGAATTGTCAAACGTGACAGGAGGAGTGGCGGCCGACAGGGCGATCCTGAACGGTGGTCCCAATCGCGGTGCCGATCATGCCCTGATGTCGGGGCAGAGCCCGAAAGGGCAGTCCCTCATCAAGACCAACAGCCCCTCGGGCCCCCGTCCGAAAGGGACTCTCTGCTGAACGGACTACTGCCTTCGGGCTCCCGTCCGAAAGGGACGTTCTGCTGAACGGACAACAGTCCTTTAGGATCCCGTCCGAATGGGACGTTCTGCTGAACGGACAACAGTCCTTCAGGATCCCGTCCGAATGGGACGTTCTGCTGAACGGACAACAGCACAGAAGTCGGGCAGGGGCGTCTCCCCTGCCCGATAGTTACATTGAACCTGAGTCTCATCCGCGGATCTGTCCGCGGGCGGGACTCTTTTTTTGAACGGTACAGGACTGCCGCTCACCCGATTATCACTCTCATCCCGGGCTTGGCGGTGATGAGAACTTCTTTCATGCGTTCCTGGGGAAGGGCGACACAGCCGAGAGTGTGTTTGTATTTATTTCCCATGCAATGCACAAAAATGGCCGAGCCCAGGGGATATATATTTTGAGGGTTGTAATCTATGAAGATACCGTAATTGTACTGGGGAGAGTCCTTGTACATGCCGTCACTCGAGCACTGATGCCCGGTTTCAACGGTGTCTATTATCCGGTTGTAATAGGGTCCTTCTTCTTCACAGGCGTAGGTAGTGGGCGTAACCCTGGTAAAATCAAGGGAAGTTCCCGGATCCGGAAGTATTCCGAAAGCCTGTCTCACCCCAAAGTCCCCTATGGGAGTCTTCTTGTCTCCTTCCCTGGTTTTTCCGATGCCGTTTTTACCCACGTAGGCCGGAGTTTCAAAGACAGTGGACCACCCGGATGCCTGAGACGGATCCTTCTGATAGTACGTGGCGACGGCGGAACTCCCGCCCGTGTATCTGACCAGCAGCAGCTGCCCCACTGACGGGTTATCTTTGTACAGGATCAGGGGTTCAGGGATGTCCTGTGGGGAAACTCCGGCTCCGGATGAGTCTTTGTTCCCTGCGTCAGCTGTTCCTGCCTCTCCGGATGCGCCTTTATTCCCTGCGCCCGCCGCTTCTCCCGCCTCAAATGTGTCATTGTTTTCCGTGTCCGTTGTTCCTGCCTCTCCGGATGTGCCTTTATTCCCCGCGGCTGCTGTTCCTGCCTCTCCGGCTCCGCTTCCCTCTGTCCCGGCGCCCTCCTGCATTGCCTGCTCGCCGGCTACGGGATTCCGGCCTTCGGCCAATTCCGAACCCGCCCGCCCGGACAGACCGTGATCTCCCGCAGTTCCTCCCTCACGATAGTCAGCCGGTATCGTCTCTATTTCCAATGTAGGTCTGTCCGCGTCTGAAGGATCGCCCGAAGCGGCGCATCCCGTAAAGAGCGCCGCACACAGAGACAGAATAAGCACGTTCCCAATAATCTTATTTCCGGTCTTCACCCAAACTTTCCTTTCGCGGATGAATGGCTCTCCATCCGTCATTCTCACAGAAGAAATATGTCTCATCCCGCCTTTTCTCAAAGCGGTATGCTTTCCGGCAGGATCAATGTCATATGATTATATCACATACCGGAATTCCGTTTCTGAAGACATTGCATTATCCATCGACATGGTGTAGTATCTCTTCCTGAAGAACAGAACATCCATTGAGTGATGAGGCAAGATCCCCACCCATTGGAACCGGCAGTGTCGGCCTCAGGCGAAAGCCTTGAGTGTTCTTCGGATGAAATAGCCGCCCTCTTGTGAAGCGGCACAGATACATGATTGGTTCATAGCCTTGTCAGGCAGGATTCCCCCGGCGGTTTCGGGCGCGCTTCGGATATAGCGGTCCGGATCATCGTTCCTTTGAGCCATGGTTAGGATAAAACTCCGATCCACACCCATCACTATCCTAACACTTTCAAATTATATAACGGCGGACTCTGACCTTGTGACACCATTGTTAGGATAAAGCTCTCTATTTTCGTCATTTTATCCTAACATTTCAGGTTTTTCGTCGCCACGGCCACGATCTCCGGAGCCAATTGTTAGGATAAGATTCTCTTTTTCCGTCATTTTATCCTAACATTTTGGGTTTTTCGTCGCCCCGGCCACGATCTCCGGAGC
>JAEELB010000049.1 GCA_016288705.1 Lachnospiraceae bacterium
AGGAGGCCCCGGAGGGGTATCATGTTACAGCGGGGGAAGAATCGTCGGAGGGAGACAGGGAGCCTTCGGCAGAAGAAGAGTCGTAGGGATCCGAAGCAGCCGGGGAGGACGCGGCAGACGGAGAAAGGCCCGACAAAGGGCGCGCTTATTAATATAAGGAGTTGTCCGGGCGTCGGTTTCAACAAAAGGATGAAGACAAAGGGGGAGGAACAAAGTGAAGACAGGACTTGTGCTTGAGGGCGGAGCCATGAGAGGGATGTTCACCTCGGGTATCCTGGATGTGTTTTTGGAAAACAATATAGATTTTGACGGGATCGCTGCCGTCTCCGCGGGAGCAACCTTCGGGTGCAATTTCAAGTCCCGCCAGATCGGCCGCGCCATCCGTTACAATAAGCGCTACAGCAGGAATCCAGCATACTGCAGCATTTTGTCTCTCTTAGTCACAGGGGATCTGTACGGGGCAAAATTCTGTTATGAAACTCTCCCTGAAAAGCTGGACATCTTTGACACAAAGACCTTTGCCGGGAACCCCATGGATTTCTATGTGGTCTGCACTGACATGGACACGGGAAAGGCAGTATATCACAACTGCAAAACAGGGGATGCCCGGGACCTCAGATGGATCAGGGCTTCGGCCTCCATGCCTGCAGTGTCCAGACCTGTCTGTATCAGCGGGATGAAGCTTTCAGACGGAGGGACTGCAGTGTCAGTACCGCTGTCCTACATGGAGAAAAAGGGCTTTGAAAAGAATGTGGTGATTCTGACACAGCCTGATTCTTTCCGAAAGGAAAGGCAGAAGCACTTTGAACTGATCAGGTTCGCTCTCCGTCATTATCCTGCTCTCGTTCAGGCTCTGGAGACCAGGCCGGAGCGTTACAATCAAAATATCGAATACGTCAGGCAGCGCGAAAGAGAAGGCGCAGCTTTCGTGATCAGACCCGATGTTTCGCTCAATATAGGGCGCACGGAAAAGGACCCGGATGAACTTGAGCGGGTATATCAGACAGGAAGGGAAAAAGGTCTGCGGGTTTTGCCCGAGCTCAGGCAATTCATTCGGGATCAGAGCTGATCATCTGTCAGGAAAACGTGATAACTGACATGCGGACAGGGAACGGATCCGGCGGGACCCGATAAAAACGGCGATTTCGTCAAATTTATCGGTAGGAGAGGAGCCCGGAGAGACGTCCGTGAAGCCCTGAGGGAAGAAAAATAAAATAACCTATTGATTTTTCAATGGGGCGGTAGTAAAATGTCCCTTGCTGGTCGTTCAGCGATCTGTTGATGGGCTATAGCCAAACGGTAAGGCAACGGACTCTGACTCCGTGATTTGTAGGTTCGAATCCTACTAGCCCAGTTTTGGGGGAGGCGGAAAGCCTCCCCCGTTTTGATGCAGGCAGCGAGCCATGCGCCCGGATGCGTGCTTGCACGCAATACGGGCATATGGCGAGCGCAGAACATCGAGCACGAAGTGCGAGATGATGCAGGCAGTGAGCCATGCGCCCGGATGCGTGCTTGCACGCAAAACGGGCATATGGCGAACGCAGAACATCGAGCACGAAGTGCGAGATGAAGCAGGCAGTGAGCCATGGTCTCATCCGCGGATCATATTCGCGGAAACTCATATTTCCGGAGGGCCTGATTTGTACAGTATGGATAAGCGGGTCGGTTATGCCGACATAGGAAATGATTTTTGCATGACGCTCGAGAGTCTGTTTTCGGCGTGTCAGGACTGCACCACCTTTCATTCGGAAGACAGCGGAGTGGGACTGAGGGAACTGAGGAAGAGAAATCTGGCCTGGGTGATCTCCGCGTGGAATGTAGTCATCAGGAGACGTCCGGAAATATGCGAGAATCTGAAAATACAGACCATACCTTATGAGATAAAGGGCCTTTTCGGTTGTCGTAATTTTATTATGAGGGATAAGGAAGGGGAAGCTGTGTTCTGGGCCGATTCCACCTGGGCAATGGTGAACACCGACACCATGAGGCCTGTGCGGGTTCCGGAAGATGTGGCTTTGGCCTACGGTCATGATCCCAGATATGAAATGGATTACGAGAACAGAAAGATAAGGATCCCCGAAGGAGGGGATCCGGCCCGGGATATCGTGGTCAATTCAGGTCATCTGGATACGAACGGACATGTAAACAATATAAAATATATCAGCATGGCTCTTGATTCTTCCGGGGTAAACCAGTGCAGGGTGGGTGCTCTGCGTGTGGAGTATCTCAGGCAGGCTCTTCTCGGAGACGTGATACATCCCAGGGTGGTTCGGAAGGACAGGAGCGTGTTTGTGGAGTTGGGTAATTACTGCAACGTGGAACTCAGGGAGAGAGAGGGATGAATCCCGGGTCTTTCGCCGAACTTGAGGTGTCCCGCTTTACCGTGCATGGAGCTTATCTGACTGACGGGTCGGGTTCCGAGGTGCTTTTGCCGAAAGGAGAGCTGCCTCCGGAGGTGAAGGAAGGATCGACCCTCAGAGTCTTTATTTACAGGGATTCCGAGGATAGGATGACCGCGACCCTTGTCGTTCCGGCCGTGACGGTAGACGATACGGCGGTGCTTCCCGTGGTGGATGTAAATAAGTACGGAGCTTTTCTGGCGTGGGGACTCCCTAAGGATCTGTTCCTTCCGTTTGGGGAAATGAAAACGCGCCCTTCCGTGGGTGACAGAGTGCTGGTCACTTTGTACCGTGACAAGTCGGACCGACTGTGCGCCAGCATGAAAAAGGCCGCTCATTGCCTGAAGACTGTAAGCGATCACAGGGTTGGCGATGAGGTCCGCGGGTTTGTCTATGATGTCAATCCCGAACTTGGGGCCTTCGTCGCTGTGGATGAGAAATACAGCGCGATGCTTCCGGCTTCCGATCTTTCCCTTTCGCTGAATGATCTCCTGTTCACGGAGATAACCGCGAGGGTTTCCAGGGTGAGAGAGGACGGAAGGCTCGATCTGTCAATGAATAAGAGGATCGACAAAAGGATAGATGAAGATTCAGAAAAGCTTCTGTCGCTGATAAAGGAAAACGGGGGATCGCTCCCCGTGGGAGACAGATCTGACCCCGCGCTCATCCTGAAACTGACAGGCATGAGTAAGGCTTCATTCAAGCGGGCGTCAGGCAGACTGTACAGGGAAGGCCTGGCGGTCCCCGGGAAAACCTGTATAAACACGGTCTCCGGCAGACAGGATACGAAGTGAGAACGGCTGCGGGGAGAGCCCCGCTGCAGCAGTGCGGAGAAACGCGGATATCGGAGAACCGGTTGCAGCAGTGCGGAAAAATGCGGATATCGGAGAGCCGGCGGCGCCGGGGAGGTCCTTCCGGAGATCCCGAAAGTGATATGCATTGCCGGGCGGCGAGAGTCCGCGCGTTGAAGGTGGAAGATTATAATGCGAAGCAGAGAAGCTAACAGAATGTTCCTTATGATCGTGCTGCTGGATCTGACTGTTCAGATCCTGGTTTCTTTTTGGTTCCTGATCTCCGATTCCACGCTTGATCTGGTGACGGCGGACGTGATCACAGAACTGGTGCTCCTTATTCCTGCTTTTGTTTTCCTGTTCATCGGAAAAAGACAGTCGGGCCTGAGCATTCCCGAGCAGACCGGCATCAGAAGGGTGAGGCCGCTGCCGGTATTTCTTTCCCTCGTCTACCTGCTGCTCCTGTCTCCGGTCACCACTCTCGCAAATATGATCTCCATGCTCTTCACCGAAAACACTGTCGATAATATGTCTGAGGAGATACTGAAGCTTCCGGTTTGGGCCTCCATACTCATGATCGGAGTGGCGGGGCCCATCGTTGAGGAATTCGTGTTCCGCGGGGCTTCGCTCCACGCTTACAGGCGCGACAGGCCGCGAGGGTATGCGCCTGTCATCCTGTCTTCGCTTGTTTTTGCTCTGGTCCACATGAATCTGAATCAGGCGGTCTACGCCATGATCATAGGGATAGGGTTCGGACTTCTCTGCGAAGCAACAGGATCCTTGCTGTATCCCATGCTGTGTCATATGGCGTTCAATTCCGTCGAAACAGTCATGCTGTACATGACGAAGGATATGGATAAGTTTGACAGGACGGGGGCCGCATATTTCGACGAACTGAAGGAATCAATAGCGGTGATGCTCATCGTATCCCTGATCTGCACACCCCTTGCCATTTGTGTGC
>JAEELB010000050.1 GCA_016288705.1 Lachnospiraceae bacterium
GCGTACATAGTCTGGACAGTCACTGACGACAGCGGAAAAGAGTCGCAGGCTTATACAAAGGTGTTGATCAAAAAGCCCCTGTCCACCCTTTCGGCAAACTGCCCTGAAGAAGGTCTTGACCTCGGCGTGGGTGAAGGGAAGAGGCTCACAGTCACGACCACAAAGGGCAATACCGACACCAAAGACCTGTCCTTCAGCGTGAAGATGAAAAAGGGAAAAGGCGTCAAGGTATCAAAGTCGGGCTTTGTGACTGCAGCGTCCCCCGATGCGGAAGCAGAGGTTACGGTAAAGTCGGGAAAGGTCAAAAAGACTGTGACTGTAAAGGTGGACCCTTATTCCGGAAATGTGCTTGCTCTCAACAAGACATCGTTAAGTGCAAAGCGCCCGAAGACGGGCGGAAAGCCGAAGACCGTTTCGCTTAAGATCTCAGCGCCGAAAAAGAACCCGCCGACCGTTATATGGAGCATCACAAGCCCGCCTGAAGAAAAAGATCCCGAAGGGATAACCGTAAAAGACGGCAAGGTGACCGTCACAGCCGGTGCTTCACCGGGCTGCTACACGGTTACCGCCACACCGGATGATACGAGTAGCGGCTATAACCCGGCGTGCTGTGAGGTGATCGTCAGGTAGTCAGCAGACCGTAAGCTGCAGTGAGCCATATGCAGGGGCGCTTATGCTTTGACAGGCTGAAAGGCGCTCCTGCGTTCAAAGAGACGGTTTGTATTATCGGGAAAGATTTGGTATAATCTCTTAATGCAGAGAATGATCATGCCATGAGCAGGAAAAACAGGATTATGGAGGTTTACGGGCTTTGGGTAGCGGATCTGCTGGCCATAGTGCTCTCGTTCCTCCTTGCTACATACATAAGGTTCGGCAATTTCAGGGACATGGGAGATCAGAGCGTCCACTTTGCGGTCTGCCTGTGTTTTCTTATGTTCTCCACCGTCTATACCTTCTTCGTGGACTGGAACCGGGATTTCATGAAGAGAGGCTATCTCAGGGAATTCATCGAGGTAATGAAATACACCGCCGTGATGATGGTGGTCACGGGCATACTCATTTATTTCCTGCAGTGGGCCCAGGTCTTTTCCCGCTTTGTCATGGGTCTCTTCATGGTGATAAATTTCTTCGTCACTTATTTCCTGCACGTATTCATAAAAAAAGCCTTTGCCGTCTATTATTCCTCGGAACTCACTCAGATCAAGGTGATGGTGATCGCCGAATCGGAGAACGCGGAAAGGGTGTTGGAGAGGCTGTCCGATTCCCTTGATATCCATTACGGGATCGAGGGCCTGTGCATTGCGGATGAAGACCGGACAGGAGAAGAGATCTGCGGCTTCCCGGTGCTGTCGGGGGCCGGTGAGCTGTACGAAAAAGCGCTCCAGATGCCCCTGGACGAGGTCTTTATTTCCCTGCCGGATTTTCCTCAGAAGAAGATAAGGGAATATATCCGCTGCTTCGCAGACATGGGAGTGGTATGCCACCTGAACCTGGAGTCCGACTACGCGGGCGAAGCGGGAACCAGGTTTACGGAGTTCGGCGATTACAGCGTGATCTCCTACAACAGGTATCAGGGAGGCTACAAACGGCTCATAATCAAGAGATTGTTCGATGTTCTGGGAGGGCTTGTGGGCTCTTTTATCACTTTGATGGTCACGCCGGTTTTCGCCATCCTAATAAAGAGGGATTCCGAAGGTCCGGTCTTCTTCAGGCAGACCAGGATCGGCAGGAACGGCAGGCGGTTCACCATGTACAAGTTCCGTTCAATGAGGCAGGATGCCGAAGAGTTGAAGGAGAAACTGAAAAAGGATAATGAGATCCGGGGCCCCATGTTCAAGATCTCCGACGACCCCAGGGTCACTCCCTTCGGGAAATGGCTCCGGAAGACCAGCATGGACGAGCTTCCCCAGTTCTTCAACATACTCAAGGGAGACATGAGCCTTGTGGGGACCCGGCCCCCCACGGAGGATGAGTTTGAAAAATATATCCCGTACTACAGGAGGCGGATGAGCATGACTCCCGGACTCACGGGACTGTGGCAGATCAGCGGCAGAAGTGAGATAATGGATTTTGACGAGGTGGTAAAGCTGGATCTGGAATACATCGACAACTGGTCTCTGGCTCTGGATCTGAAGATCCTCATTAAGACCGTGGTGGTGGTGCTCAAAGGCCGCGGCGCAAAGTGAGGGGGAACTTATGGAGGGAACACTATGAGACTTGTGATAGACTGTTTTAAACTTGTAAAGGGACAGGGGAAGAGCCTCGGGATCTACAGTCTGACAAAATCCCTTGTCAGGCATCTGGCTGAGGATATATCCGGCAGTCAGGAGATAGTGGTCCTGGGAAATAAGTACAACAGGGGCGATTTTTCGGGAAAGGGCATCAGATTCCTGGAAATGAAGGGCGATCCCCTGGATAAGAAGTATCTGGCTTTCTGGGAACTCATATACGTGAACAGGATCCTGAAACTGGTACGGGCGGACAGGGTGCTGTTCCCCCGGGGTTTTAGGCCCTTGTTCTGCCGGGTTCCCGACACGGTCATAGTCCATGATCTGATACCCTTTTATTATCATGACCGGTTCCCCGGCTATCTGAACAGGATAGAGAACACCTACATCATGTGGAGGCTCAGGATGTCCATTCAGAGGGCTGACACAGTGATCACCGTGTCGGAATACACAAAGGCGGATATCCTGAAGAGGTTTAAGCTGGCGGCCATGAGGAAGAACCGCATATTTGCCATACAGAACGGCGTGAACGACATGGAGCCCTCCGCAATGGAGGCCGCCCGTGTGGCGAGAAAGACCGCAAAGGCC
>JAEELB010000051.1 GCA_016288705.1 Lachnospiraceae bacterium
CATCCCCCACGGCTTTTGCCCTGCTGGTCCACACGGGCTCAATTGTGCAGTCTTCATGCGCCTCAATGGTCTGAGTGAGAAGTTCCGCGGTGGCGCCCTGATTGAGCCGCCAGCCGTACGGTCCCTGCGGGAGGGTGATCACGGTGCCGTCATGCTTTGTAAATGCCCTTTTCCTGCCTATTGTGTTGTATTTTCGGGCCAGAGACTCCACATACGCGGACACCGCTTCAGGGTCGATACCCGGATCGCCGCCGTTTATCACGATCCAGTCGAAGATGAGAGAGGGATCCACTGTCTCGGTCCGACCCTCCTCAAAGTCCAGAGTGACCGTGACCCCCAGGAGTTTATTCATCTGCTCTTCCCTGTCGAGGAGTCCTCTGTCATCGGAAAACACCGTGGGTTCCTGATATACCCCGGCCGAATCAAGATCCAGCACGGGTTCGAGAAGAGAGATCGCTTTTGATGCGGCGTTTGCCGTGAGCTTCAGATCCGCAGTATTGCCCTTTACTTCGGGCACAATGACGCATTTCCCGTCCTTCACGTCCAGAAAGGCGTTTTCGGGCTTTTTGATCCCCGGATCCGTGAATACCGGAGAATCCTTTATCAGATCGGAGATCCTGTCCTCCGAAAAAGAGACCTGGAGAGGAAGTGTTTCGTCTATCCCCATGATACAGTAAACAGGCCATTTCAGAGGGGAAAACAGCTCCTTTGCGCCCTTAAACAGGCTGTCGTAATCAACGGAAAGGTCCACATCCGTTCCTTTTATGACAAATGAAAGCCCTTCCCTGCCATTTCCCGTGAGCTCATAAGCCGATGCGAAAGTGTGCATGGAAGAAGCGGCTTCGGAAACCGTAAGCCCCGATACGTCAGCGCCGTTCAGTTTTGTCTTCAGCGGAAAACGGGTGTTGAAATACAACGCTCCTGCAGCGTATACAAGCACCAGAACTGACACCAGCGCAATGATCAGAATAATACTCTTTTTCAAAACAATCTCCCATAAATAAGACCGAGGGCATGATCAGCTTTAAAGCAGGTGTCTTGGTCCTCACTCAGAATTACATTCAGACAATATAAGCCCTGGACACGTTTCCGTCAACCCTTGATCCATATCCGGTGCGATCTCTCATTCGCCCCTCCGAAAAGCCGCATAAACGCACTGTCCGAGAGCGATACCGCCGTCATTTGCGGGGACCAGGGAATGAGTCAGGACCCGGAGATTCCCGGAGAGCATATCGGTTAGGAGCTTCAATAACAGTTTATTCTGGAAAACGCCGCCGGAAAGGCATACCAGATGTGTCCCCGCCTTCTCTGCCGCGATCCCCGTCTCCCATACGGTGAAACGGGAAAGCCAGTAATGAAAATAAAACGAAAGCTCGTCCCCCTGTATTCCCGAAAGCGAATCCGAAAGCAGCTTGTCAAACAGTTGATTTGTAAAAGAGAGACCGCAGTCCCGGTCAAAGGCCTCGTCCCCCCATCTCACAGCGCGTTCACAGGCCTTCTCATGACCGTTCTCTTTCAGGAATCTCTCTGCGCCGAACTGCAGGGAGTGCGCCGCCTCGCCTTCAAAGGTCGACTCCCTCTTAAAGCCGAGAATGGCGGACACCGCGTCAAAGAGCCGGCCCGCGCTGGTGGATCGAACGCTGTTGATCCCCTTATCCACGGCTGCGGTTAATGCGTCATATTCCGCGCTGCTGCAGAGCGACAGTCTGAGGGCGTCGTCCCTTCCGAAAGCTGCACTCTCTCCCCGTCTCCCGATCAGGGAAACCGCGATCCGCCACCCCTCTCTCACAGCCCGGTCTCCCCCTGTCTGGATGAACGGCGCGATATGAGATACTCGTTCGAACCCGTCATAACAGCATTCAAGTATCT
Source organism: Lachnospiraceae bacterium (assembly GCA_016288705.1). Classification (GTDB taxonomy): domain Bacteria; phylum Bacillota; class Clostridia; order Lachnospirales; family Lachnospiraceae; genus JAEELB01. The sequence goes on from JAEELB010000051.1 coordinate 1,870, forward strand.
CCCCTCCCCATACTGTCCCGTCGGTACCGAAGCCGGTCCCGTCGAAGCATACTCCCACAACCCTGTGGTCAGGATTTACGTCGTTTTCCGCCATGCAGGACAGGATGTGGGCAAAGTGGTGCTGTACCCTGATAAGGGGAACGCCCATCTCGTGCGCCGTTTTCTCTGCGGCGCAGGAAGATGCATAATCCGGGTGCAGATCGCAGGCAACGGCTTCAGGCGTCACGGCGAGCATCCGGGTCATGGTGTCAAGAGTCTCCCCGTGAACCCTGAGGCTCCTTTCATCGGACATATCCCCGATGTAGGGCGAAAGATAGAACATCTCATCCCTGCTGATACAGAGTGAATTCTTGAGATCACCGCCAAAAGCTACGCAGGAACATATCCGCCCTTTGGATCCTGAAAGGCCGTCCTTCCCCGGCCCCTTTACCGTAAAAGGAAGAGGCGCATAACCCCTTGACCTCCTGATCATATAGGGCTTTCCTTCGAAAATGTCCGTCACCGAGTCGTCTGAGCGCGTCCTTATTTCCCTGTTGTGGGTGAGTATCAGGTCCGCGATGCCGGACAGATACCTCTCCGCCTCCCGGTCATCCCTGCAGATGGGTGAATCCGAGATATTCCCGCTGGTCATCACCAGACACTCCGGCATCATTTCGTCTAAGGGATCATCCATCCTGAACAGGATGAGCTGAACAGGGGCGTATGGCAGCATGACTCCAAGTGTTGGATTGCCCGGCGCCACGGAATAAGCCACCTGACTGTCCTCTCTCTTATCCAGGATAACCACGGGTTTTTCGGGTCCCGTAAGCAGCGCCGCTGCCGTATCATCCACGCTGCAGTTTCTTTTTACGCTGTCAGGATCCCTGAACATGACGGCGAAGGGCTTTACGGGTCTGTGCTTTCTCTCCCGGAGCTTGCGGACCGCGCTTTCGTCTAAGGCGCTGCAGCACAGATGAAAGCCTCCTATGCCCTTGACCGCGGCGATCCCTCCGGAAATGATGACCTCCCTGATCCGCCTCAGTGCATCTGCCCCCTTCAGATCCCCGCCAAGGATCCGGTACTCCGGACCGCAGCCGTTGCAGCAAACAGGCTGGGCGTCGTATCTCCGGTCTCCGGGATCTTCATATTCCCTCCTGCATTCACCGCACATGGGAAAGATCTTCATGACGGTCCTTTCCCTGTCGTAGGGAAGATTCTCGAGAATGGACATTCTGGGTCCGCAGAGAGTGCAGTTTATGAAGGGATGGAGATAGCGCCGGCCTCCCTTTTCATAGAGTTCCCTCATGCAGTCGGGACAGACTGCTATGTCGGGAGGGATGAATATCCCAGGAGAAGAGCCTTCCCCGCTTCCGTGTCCGGGGGAACGGGGATCAGAAAAGGTGCTCTCAACTATATCAAACCCTTCAAACGACGGAGCTTTTAAAACGCGCTCCGTCTCTATCCGGGAAATATAAGCAAGCCTCGGAGCCTTTTCCCTGATACCGGAAAGAAAGATATCAAGACCGCGCTCCGATCCTTCCGCGTATATCTTCACGCAGGAGCCCGTATTTTCTACGCTCCCTCTTATACCGAGGCTGTCGGCCAGTCTCTTTACGAAGGGTCTGAAGCCGATCCCCTGGACTATCCCGTATATGCTTATGATTTTTACCATATCCACACCGTTCATCCCTCTCCCGGATCAAATGTGAAGGAGATTTGCCACAAATGTCCCGCGGGAGTATAATCGCCTTATGCGAAACGATACCGGACAGAAAAAAGATCAGGGCCTCAGGCGGCGCATATTCGAGGTCATACAGATCGCAGGCAGCTCCGACAGGGTCAGCGTTTTCTTCGATTACTTTATCATCACGGCGATAGTCGTATCCATCGTGGTCACGGCGGTCCAGACATTTAATCTTCCCGGCACCCTGGATACCGCTCTGTCAGTGATAGATGCGGTATGCATGATCATATTCACCATCGAATACATCCTCAGAGTGATCACTGCGGATTACCTGTACCCCGAAAACAGGTTTCCCCACCTGAAATACATCTTTTCAGTGTCGGCCATAGTGGATCTCATGTCATTCCTCCCGTTTTACTTCAGCGGGCTGATCCCTCCGGGTATCGTAGTGTTCAGACTTATCCGGGTCGTCAGGATACTCAGGCTGTTCTATATAAACAGATATTCCGATCCCATGGCTCTTATCACCGGAGTCCTGAAGAAAAAAGCCTCCCAGCTCCTGTCCTCCCTGTTCCTTGTTTTCATGCTCATGTACGCATCCTCGATACTGATGTACTATGCGGAACATGAAGCCCAGCCGGATGTATTCCGAAACGCCTTTTCCGGACTCTGGTGGGCCGTGTCCACCCTTTCCACCACGGGATACGGGGACATCGTCCCCATCACTCCTTTGGGGAAGGCGCTTGCCATAATCATCACGATGCTGGGCATGTGCATCGTCGCCATCCCTACCGGTATCATCACCGCCGGCTTTATAGAAGCCGTGGGAAATACTTCGGCAGAACCCGTCCCGTCAACCGGCCTTTCCGGCTCCGGGATAATCGACATATCAAAAGAACTCTTCTCCTGCCCCGCATATCCCGGAGATCCCGTACCTTCAAGAGAGGTTTTGTCATCCGTTGCGGAGGGAGATGAATACACTCTGTCAAAGATCACCATGGGATCCCATTCAGGAACCCATGTGGATGCGCCTTCGCACTGTATCGAAAACGGAAAGAGCGCCGACCGCATTTCTCTCACCAGGTGCGTCGGAAAATGCATCGTATGTTCCGCGATAGCCGATATTTCACCGGAATTCGTGAGCAGGACAGAGATAATGGCGTCGGGAGAAGCCTCAAACCGCATCCTCTTCAAAGGCGGATATAAGATCACCAGGGAAGCTGCCGAATACATGAGGGACATAGGAATAGTCCTCACCGGAACCGAAAGCGACAGCATCGGTGACGGCGAGGTTCACCGCATCTTTCTGTCCGCCGGCATCGTGATCCTGGAAAATCTGGATCTCTCCAACGTTAATGAAGGCGAATACTTCCTGTCCGCCGCCCCCATCAAAGCAAAGGACATCGACGGCTCACCCGTCAGAGCTTACCTGATCTGATCCATTCCAATGCCGCAAAAGAAAAGCCTGAGCCCCTCAGTTCAGCACCACCGGCTCATGACCTGCGTAATAAAGCGTGGTGATCTTAAGTCCGTTTCCGGCAGCGTACTTCTTCACCAGTTCGGAAGTCATCTCATCCAGCTTTTCACGGGTGGGTTCGGATGAAAGCATGAGATAAACGTCGTCATCTCCCGCGCATATCTCCTTCCAGCTTGAATCATACTCCGATCCGTCCAGGACCCTGTCAAATGAGCTGACCGTGTAACCGGAGTCCGACTTCTTCAGATGCAGGAGTCCGGAATTCTCCCCTCCCGCAGTATTATACAGGACTTTCCCCTGTTTTCTGAAGATGTTGTCCCAGAAAGTCCCCCATACAAGGAGTTCCCCCTCCGTTTCCTCCGTCTTGAAGATCACGGGGCTTATGATGTCTATTGAATTTCCGGTCATATCATAATTGTTCATCCCGGAAAAATATGACGATATGGCTTCTTCCACGGGGTCTGTTCCCGGATAGGAGTAAGTGGGCAGTATCTCTCCCGAATTCCGGTCCGCAAGCAGCATGAAGGGTTCGCCGTAGGTGTATTCTTTTCCTTTGGACTGATCCTTTACGGAGGATGAAAATCTGTATATTCCGGGAGAAAGGACTCCGTATCTGGACTGCCAGTCGATCTCCGCATCCACCCTGTTCTCCCTGTCAAGAACATAATTCCCGAAGCTCTGCACATCCGGATCGATCTCGGCTATCTCACACCAGAAGCAGCTTTCCTCGTTATACTGCTTTATCGAATACACGCCGTCTATATCGTAAGATGCAGAGCCGTCTCCCACCACCATAAGAGACACATCGAGACTCTCCGGAGTCTCTGAATAGACCAATGAAGATACGTCTTCCGGAAGTCCGGTCTCCTCCAGCACTGCTTCAACCGGAGGAGCCGAAACCGTTTCGGCGGCGGGAGTTGCGGTCGGATCATTCCCGGCGCTCACAATGCTCTCCTGTATAACCGTGCTTTCCGTCTCTATGGAAACCACACTCTCGGCCACCGTTGTGGAATTCCTGCCTGCACTTCCACAGCCTGAAAGGCTGCAGGCAGCGAGGGCCGCAGAGATCACGCAGGACGCGACTGACCTTGAAGACGTTCTCATATGATCATCCCTCTGCTTTTCTCATGCAACATTTCTTGTACTTCTTTCCGCTTCCGCAGGGGCAGGGATCGTTGGGATAGATCTTTGCATCCTGTCTCTTCACCGTGCCGGAAGCCTTCTGTTCCCTGTAGAGTTCCCTTCGCTTCTCTTCGTCGAAAATGGCATCCCACTCCGGAAGATCGTAAAGCCAGGGAGCCTTTGCTGCCACCATGTTTTTGTACAGCATCTCCTTGTCGAACAGGAGCGAGACCTCGGTATCCTCGTCCATCTCCTCGATGGGATTGGGCTTTACCAGGGAATCGTTTATACCGTCCAGTATCCCGGTCATTATCATAATGTCCAGACCGTATTTTTCGGCCAGTTCCTTTACGGTTCCCCTGACCTCTTTGTCGGGTTCCTTCAGAAGCTGTTCATATACGCCCTTTTCCAATTCAAAATACTCTTTCCACAGAGCGTCATACTCCGCCTTGGGAGTTTCATTTGAATACGCTTTATTTCTCCATTCCTCTAAAAGTGTCATTTTCTCTTCCTTTCATGTTCGGTATTTATGGTTCGGAGCCCCTTTGTCACTTTCGCTCATTTGGGTTATAATATCACTATGAATGATGATAACTCACATGATTATAACAAATGGCCGGCAAAAAGGGTAGCCGCCGTCGCAGCTTTGATCTTTACGGGTCTCATGCTCCTGGGTCTTGTGCTGTCGGCGATCTTCGATCCTGCAGGTCACATATTCGGGTTTTTCCTGTTCATGGTGATCTTCGTCCCCATCATAGCCTGGGTGCTGCTATGGCTCTGGGGGATCCACTCGGGAAAAGGGCCCGAAGACTGAACCGGTCTTATCCGGCGGAAAGCTTTGATTCCCTGTGGATTATATCCTTTCTGGAGGGCCCGTTTCCCACAAGGGTAATGGGAAATCCCAGGTGTTCCTCAATGAAGTTCACATAGTCCTGAGCTTTTGCCGGCAGGTCTCCGAATTCGGTGATACCCCTGATATCGCACTTCCATCCCGGAAGATATTCATATACGGGTTTGCACTGCGACAGTTCATGGTATACCGGGAATTCTGTTGTCCTCTCCCCGTTCTTTTCATAGGCCACGCAAACGGGTATCCTGTCCAGATATCCGAGATCGTCCATGACGGTAAAGGCCACATCCGTAGCGCCCTGCATCATGCAGCCGTAACGTGAGGCCACGCAGTCGTACCACCCCACTCTTCTGGGGCGGCCCGTGGTAGCGCCGTATTCTCCTCCGTCTCCGCCGTTCCTCCTGAGGGTTTCGGCCTCAGAACCGAAGATCTCCGACACAAAGTCCCCTCCGCCCACGGCAGAGGAATAAGCCTTAGTGACGGCTATGACCTGTTTGATCTCATAGGGAGCGATGCCGCCGGCCCCCACCGAGCCGTATCCGGCCAGAGGGTTGGAGGAAGTGACCATGGGATAGATCCCGAAATCTATATCCTTCAGAGTGCCCAGCTGGCTTTCCAGGAGAATGGTCCTGCCGTCTTTGCAGGCCCGGTGCAGAAACTCCTCGGTCTTGCCGATGTAAGGGGCGATCATCTCTCTCTGTCTCATGATGTTGTCAAATAAGGCCTGTCTGTCGATCTTTTCCTCGCCGTACAGCTTTGTCAGCATCACGTCCTTGATGTCGCATACCTTTTCTATCTTTTCTTTTATGCTGCCGTCGGACATGAAGAATTCGTTTATCTGCCATCCGATCTTTGCGAACTTGTCGGAGTAGAAAGGAGCTATGCCGGACTGGGTGGAGCCGTAAGCCTTCCCTGCAAGCCTGGCCTCCTCCAGGGAATCGATCAGTCTGTGGTAAGGCATCATCACCTGCACCCGGTCGGAAACCATGAGTTTGGGTTCCGGCACTCCTCTGCTCTTTAAGTCGCGGAGTTCTTCCATCAGCTTGTCGATATCCAGAGCCATGCCGTTTCCGCAGATATTGGTGATATTTTGATGAAACACTCCCGAGGGAAGGGTGTGAAGGGCGAATTTGCCGTAATCGTTCACTATCGTATGTCCTGCGTTGCACCCACCCTGAAAGCGCACGACCACATCAGCCTGTTCCGAAAGCATGTCGACTATCTTGCCCTTGCCTTCGTCACCCCAGTTTACTCCAACGACCGCTTTTACCATATTTCAAAGCCTCCTTTCAGACTTTTATCTCAATGTTGTCATCCAGTTCGGACGAATACTTCTTCAGGACGGGATCCACGTAGCTGCGGAGATAATCATCCGTCTGAACGGAAGACATGCCCGTATATAGCATGGGATCCATAGTCTTTTCCAGTTCCTCCTCCGTGAGCCCGAAGGATCCGTCAGCCGCGATCCTGGCCAGAAGGTCATTATCCTTTCCCTCCTTTTTTACGCGGAGAGATGCCTCCATGGACAATTCCCTTATGCGTTCATGTATCTTCTGTCTGTCGCCGCCCTTTTTCACGGCGTCCATCATGATATTCTCCGTAGCCATGAAGGGAAGTTCCTGGGCCAGATGCCTGTTTATCACCTCCGGATAGACCACCAGTCCGTCAGTGACGTTTATGCAGAGATTGAGGACTCCGTCGCAGGCCAGGAATGCCTCGGATATTGCCAGCCGTTTATTCGCGGAATCGTCAAGAGTCCTTTCAAACCACTGGGTGGCCGCCGTCACCGCGGGATTCAGTACATCGATCATGATGTATCTCGAAAGGGATGCGATCCTTTCGGATCTCATGGGATTTCTCTTGTAGGCCATTGCTGATGACCCGATCTGATCCTTTTCAAAGGGCTCCTCAACCTCCTTGAGATGCTGCAGAAGCCTTATGTCATTCGACATCTTTGAAGCCGACTGGGCGATGCCGGACAGGACAGCCAGCACTTTGAAATCCGTTTTCCGGGAATAAGTCTGTCCGGAAACGGGAACGCAGGAGCCAAAGTTCATTTTCTTTGCGATCAGGGGATCGATCTGCGAAACCTTTTCCCTGTCGCCGTCAAAGAGTTCCAGAAACGAGGCCTGAGTACCCGTTGTGCCTTTACAGCCGAGGAGCTTCAGCGAATCTCTCACATACTCAAGGTCCTCCAGATCGGTCATGAAATCCTGGAGCCAGAGGCAGGCCCTCTTCCCCACGGTGGTGGGCTGGGCGGGCTGGAAATGAGTAAAGGCGAGGGTGGGAAGGCTCTTATGCACATCGGCAAATTCGGCAAGCTTTGCGATGACGTTCACAAGCTTTGCATGTATCAGATACAGAGCGTCTCTCATCACGATGATATCGGTGTTGTCTCCGACATAACAGCTGGTGGCTCCCAGGTGGATGATCCCGGCAGCCTTGGGACATTGCAGCCCGTAGGCGTACACATGGCTCATCACGTCATGGCGGACTATCTTTTCCCTGGCTCTGGCCTCATCATAGTTTATATCATCCTTATGTTCTTTCAGCTCCTCTATCTGTTCGGCAGTAATTACGGGTTCGCCGTTTCTGGATAGCCCCAGTTCCATCTCCGTCTCGGCGAGGGCGATCCACAGCCTCCTCCAGGTCCTGAACTTTGTGTCCTCGGAGAAAATGCGCTGCATTTCCTCATCCGCGTATCTCTCGGAAAGCGGGCTGATATACTGGTCTGTAGTCATGTGTTTCTCCTCCTCTAAGCGCCTTCAGGCACGTATGTTTCCACGATGGCTGTGACGGAATCGGCGTACTGGGGATAATCCTTCACTATGCTCTTCACCTCTTCCCTGGCCTTGCCGGCTATCACATCCCTGTTGTAGGATATCCTCTCACGGAGGCTCTGCCTCCTCTTGATGAGTCCGTGCCGTATCTCCACCATTTCGCGTTCATCCGTGAGAGCGTTGCTCTGTTTAAGCCAGATCACCGGGTCTCTCAAGCCGTACTGTCTGAGCAGGGTCAGGAGCTCTTTTTCCCCGTCGTCCAGGATCGTGGAATTTCTGGCCCATTCAAGCCTTGCGCTCCTCTCTGCCTCGTATCTGGTCATCAGCTTCTCCAGTTCCTTTGCGTTTTCCGTCTCATATTTCAGCTGGAGATAATCAAGCAGGTTAACATTGTTCACGTAGCGGATCTTCACAGTATTGGTAACCGATACCAGCCGGTTCATTTCGGCGTTAAGAGAGCGCATGTCCGAAGACGCATCCTGATATCTCACAAAAAGAGCCGCTATGAGCAGCGCCGAAACGCCGCCGGTAATCACGTAGCCCCAGCCGGTGTCCATCTGAAACCCGAACTGGAGGACCGCCAGTATCGTTATTATCAGGAACAGGGTCACAACGCACATTATGGTCATGCTCCTGGTTTCGGAGATAATGGCGTTCAGTTCGTTTTTCCTGAACCTGTAGGCTCTCCTTTCTCCGGAAAGCTTTTTCAGGTCCGACTCCACTTTTTCCTGGTACTCTTCCGCCGCCTTAAGCTTTTCGATACCCTCGTCCGCCGAATCGTAAAGTCTTTCCGCTTTCCTGTACTCGGCCTCATCCATCTTGACCTTGCGGGAGTCATATCTCTCCCTGGCGTCCTGACAGTTCACGACCTTCTCTGCCGCATCGCCAAGGACCGCTCTGTCCTCATCGGGCAGGGAGTCGATGATCTCCATATCCTTAAGGTATGCGGTGACCATATTGTACTCGGAATTCAGCGCATCTATCTCCCTTGCGGCGTAGGAGATCTGGTCGAGGCAGCCCCTGACGTATGTCTCCCGCTGTGCGCGGTCATGGATATTTACGTTCTTTCTTTCCTGGACGATGCCTACATATTCACGGTACTCTTCCCCGCTCTCTTCCTCATCTTCGTCAATAAAGACGGAAGATCGCCACCGCCGGAAGATGCTGCTGATCAATCCCATACCGCTTTATCCCTGTAATCCATCTTGAGGAGCTGTGTTTCCGCATCAAGGGCGTCGTGATAGGAACCCTGCCCCGATGAACCTCCTGAGATCCTGAGGCTCTTGATGTCCTCAAGCTTCCGGAAAGCATCGGATGATTCGTATCCCTCGGAAGAGGATCTTATCCGCTTCTCCGCTTCGATCGAACACTCGTAATACTCCGGATGCTCTGTCAGAAGGTCAAGATATTCGTCATCATTCATATCCATGCGCAAGGATGAAAGATAGAGTATCAGGTCCTCTTCATCCCTCATGATCTCATAGGCTCTGAGAAAGCACCCGGCCGCTTCCCTGTAGTAGAAAAACAGGGCGTAGCACCTGCCCGAACCCCTGAGCGCCAGAGCACGGTTCTCCCTGTCGCTTTCGGGAAGACTGTTGTACAGGATGTCATAAAGCCTTCTGGCTATATGATATCTTCCCTGTTTTAATATGTGATCCGCCGCGGAAAGCCTCTTTTTTTCAGGGCTGAGGCTTATGTTTTCATTCAGGGAAGAAATTGCTTCCCCGATCTCCTCTTCCCCCTGGATCCCGGCATATCTCAGTATTATCCCCACGGACACCACAGTGTCCAGACGATTTTTGCTGTCCGTGTTCTTCAGGAGCTTTTCCGTAAGTTCTGGGAGATCAAGCTCCTCGCTGATCCACCTCAGAAGTCCAGGTTCGGGGAAGCTCCTGTCCAGAAACGGGGCGGCGGAACAGATGCAGAAACAGAGTTCTTCCAAAGTGAAGACGTCCACCTGCATCTTGTCAAAAAAATATGGGGTGCGGGCCTTCTTACCCACGGATAAATGGATCAGTCCCATCTCTTCGTCATCCCAGGATCACCGTGAATTCCCAGGAGAGCCCTGTTTCGGGGTATATCTGACCGAAACCGGGATCCCTGACCACGGCTTTAAGAGTCTTTACATCCGTCATTTTCATTACCATATGAAGCCTGAGAGTGCCTTCGGGCCTCTCCGGAACATTCTTTAAGGGGAGCAGCTCCACATAAGGCTTTTCACCGCTGATAGGCGTGATATAAAGGGGGATGGATCTGTCTCCCGTCAGCACAAAGGTGAGCTCGGATCCCGCTTCATACCAGTTAGTGCCTGCATCCATCAAAGGATGATAAATCTCCTCTCCCTTATCCATCGCCCTGATCCCCACATTAGATCTGAGCTTGTCCTTCCCAAGGAATATGATCTCGTCATCCGACACATCGCCGGAGGCTTTGTCCATGACGGAATACACGGCGCCCTTGCTGAACAGATTGCTCCCTTCGTACGCCTTTCTTCCGTTCAGGATATAGCGCAGGGATCTGTCTATGCCGTTTCTGGAAAAGACGCTGCCGGAAATATAGACCTCGGCCACATCGTCCCCCATGGCGCCGTTCTCGAGACAGTCCAGAAAGTCGCGGTCAAGCCCAGGTCCGTCGGAAAAGCCTTTATAGGTCTTTTCATCGGAGGTGACCACCAGAGGCTTTGTGTTTCCGGAACAGCTCAGCAGGCAGGATCTCAATGTATCTCCCGCCAGACTGAAAGCCTGCTGTCCACCGTTTCTGAAATCGGCTCCGGAATGCATCAGATAGTGAAAGAAGCTTTCCGCATGATCCTCAAAGCTGATCCTCGTATCCCTGAGCCCGAGACCGTCCGCAGCCGATCTGAGCATGTCCACCGTTTCTCCGTTCATTGACGCTGTGGTGATCCTGAGCTCCGTAATGTCATTTGTGGAACAGAAAAACGAGAGCACGGAAAGGGATCTCTTTATGTATAGCGTCAGAAGGGAAAGGGAATCGTACTCATTTCCGTCGACAAGGGTATTCCCCCCTTCACAGGCTTTTGAAAGGAGGGAATCCACGGGAAAAAAGCCCGGGTCCGAAGAGAGCCTCACAGCTTCATTTCCGTAATACCACTGGTTTACGCCCTTCCTCTTGGCCAGAACCGTCGGTATCTCAAATATCTCCGAATCGGCGATGGTGCTGGCGGTTCCGGGTTCATCCATGCCGGGCATGAAGAAGCTGATCTGGCAGGTCTCCTCCCCAAGATCGTAGCCCACGTATATTTTCTTTTTTTCCCGGTTTCCAAAAGCCATGTCAGATACCGAACACTTCCCGTGAAATATAGTCGTTCCTCAGGTAATCATCCAGCTTCTTTTCCGCTTCTTCAAAATCGTGAAGGACCACTCCGGTGCATATGTCATCCAACATCTCGAAACGGCTCCTGATGTCATTCCCCGGATCGGACCTGGTGACCGTCCCGTTGAGGGTGAGCATTTCCTCCCCTTCGGATTCGGTAATATAATACTGTATTTTTTCGCCGAAAAACAGCACGAACATCTTCACGTAATACCCGTCAAATTCCTCGTACATCTCTTCGGTCCTGTATGCTTCGTCATCCACGGCGCCGTCGGTTTCCGAAACATAGTGGATCATTATCTTCTTTCCCGGGGCGGACCTGTAGGATATGATAGCCCTGTCCCTGAAAGGAAGCATCACCGGATCGATATCCGTAAGGCCGGCATAGCAGTCAAGCACGGTGGCGTCCCCGTCCTGTTCATGCAAAAATTCAATAAGCACGTCCTCAACGTCGGAAGTGATCTCATCCTGATGCTCCGAAAAATACTGTACGTAGGCCAGGCCGCAGACCCTGTGGAGAGTCACTCCTCTGGATCTGAGCCATGAGATCATGGAGAAAAGGAATCTGTCGCACTTTCTCCCTTCAGTGAAATAGTTGTAGCTCTCCTGCATGACAACCGCATTCACAAGGTCTTCATCAGGTTTTCCCTCGGAGATGTAATCCCGGCATATCTCCCAGAAATCCGAAAGAAAAGCGCCGGAATCGATGGTCTGCCTCAGGATCCTCTCATCCAGCCCTGTCCTGTCAAGTCCAAGGGAAAGAGCCGCTCTCCATATCTCTGCCAGCATCCGTAAAGTTCCCTTAAACTCCTTCATGAGGTACTTTACCGTGCCCTCATCATAAGCGCCCTTCGCCATGGCTGCGGACATGAGGGACAGAAGATCCTTTTCGGAAACGGAGGAAAGACTGTTTACCGCAAGGGCTCTTGAAAGCTGCAGCAGCACTTCTCCCCTGATATTTTCAGTGCCCAGATCGGATACCCACTGGAAAGCCTTCCTGTACATTTTCCGCTTGAGGAAGATATCCACTATCTCCGGCACGTCCTGCAAAGTGACCATATCCGGCGTAACAAGAGCCAGGAAAGGCTGAAGGCGCTGTTCGTCATCGTGACTGTCAAGGTATGATATGAGTCTGGGGGTTATCCTTCTCCTGAGGGTAAGTGAGAAATCATCGTCTCCCGCGATCCTCAGGTATCTTTTGAAATTGCTCCTTTTGATGTTGACAGGCTGTGAGCCGCCTCCGATCAGATACAGATCAAGATACTTATTGGTCTCGACCTCGGAAAGGAATGATGCGGAGACGTTCTCGGGAACCAGGAAACTGTCCATACGGCAGTGGGGCTCTGAAACGATCCTCCGGCCCTTATCATCTTCAACTGCTATGCAGGCGTCTTCAATATACACGGGCACATAGGCCTTCCCGTCGGAAAAAGGAGTGATCGTGACCTTATTCGTCTGGGGGAAAGAGCTGCACACGTTCTTTATCGAACGATCATCGGTGGTTATCACCCTTATGAACAAAAGATCGGCAAAGCACTCCGTCTGGAGTTCGTTCAATTCCTTCAAACTGATCACATTCAGATAAAGCCAGGCAAGGTCGGAGGAGATCCTCTTATTCTCGATCTGCTTCAGCGCGAATTCCTTTATCCTCGGCAGATACCTGTAATACAATTCGCCGCATTCCTCCCGTTCGGAAGCCACATATCTGTACAGGTAAGCGCATACGTCCCTCGGCAGAGTGCACTCATAGGAATAATACTTGATCACATTCTGAGGTATGGAGTGCTGTACGCCGAGATCCATGGTCATCATAAAGTGATCGAAAAGACCGGTTATCCTTATGTCCTGTCTGACGCCGGCCTCATACCATCTGAAAGCCTCTTCACCGTCGGCGTTCTTCTTCATGAGCATGGAACAGATCAGGTACAGTATGGCGTCGTCCGGCTCATCCCGGTAACATCTTTTCAGCAGGTTCAGGGTAAAGGGATCCGAATTCTTCGAACTCCTGACCAGTTCCGCGAACCTGTCGGCAAATTCCCTGTTCA
>JAEELB010000052.1 GCA_016288705.1 Lachnospiraceae bacterium
GTGTTGCATATAATTTTGCGATGCTTTTATCGCTAATTACATCATCTATCAATTCCTCACTCACCCCATATGTATATCAGTCGATGAAGAATGGGAATAAAAGTCTCAGAAAGAGAACGACAGCAATTATATTATTTGTGGCAGTGATAACAATTGGCATTATCTGCGTGGTGCCGGATATGTTTATTTTTTTGTTGCCAGAATCGTATTATCCAGCACTAAAGGTAATTCCACCAGTTACCGCTGCGGGGTTTTTCCTTTTTACTCATTCATTGTTTGCATCTATTGAGTTTTATTATGGAAGAAACCATTACGTAACAGAAGCATCGATGATAGGAGCGATTCTAAATATTCTTTTGAATTTCATTTTTATCAAAATCTTTGGGTTTATGGCAGCAGCGTATACAACGTTGTTTTGTTATATCTGCTTCACAATTTGTCACTATGTATTTATGGTTGTTGTGCTACGAGAGAACAATAGGAAAAATGATATTTATGATATACGATCCATTTTTGTAATATCATTAGGCGTTCTTATTGTGACGTTGGTAATGCAGATTTTATACAATTATACCATTGTACGCTGGGCGGTTTTTTTATTGATTATGGTTTTGGGGCTTGTAAACAGGGAAAGAATTATTCTTGTTACAAAAGAATTGTTGAAAAAGGAAACTGCTCAATGAGCAGTTAAAAAAATGATATACTACTTAGTTCTTTACGGTCTATTGGCACACCGGCAACTGTTATTGGGATTACACTTATCCTGTTGGATTATAGGAGGGCGAAGAACGAAGTAGTCCGCAGACATAATTTGCTCAATAATCATCAATAATGATCTTAATGGCGTATATTATGTCAAACAATAGTCAAAAGAATGATTCTGAAGAGCAAGAACATAGAATAATTAATGGAGGAACTACGCTGATGGGAAAAATTATAGGCTACACAACTGGTGTATATGATATGTTTCATATTGGACACTTAAATGTCATTCGCAGAGCAAAGGAACAATGCGATTATCTTATCGTAGGAGTCAGTACAGATGAATTGGTTCAGCACGATAAAGGGAAAACACCGGTTATTCCATATGAAGAAAGAGCCGCCATAGTTGCTGCTATAAAATATGTTGATGAAGTCGTTCCACAGCTAGATAAAAATAAATTAGGGGCATGGGAGAAATACCATTTTAACAAAATGTTTGTTGGATCTGATTGGCAAGGAACAGCAGAATGGAGTTTATTTGAGGCGCAATTTAAGCCTCTTGGGGTTGAAATTGTTTATCTGCCACATACGGATGGTATTTCGAGTACAAAACTAACAACGGTGATAAAGGATATTTTAGACGAACACCCGGAAAAAACTAAAGATCATATGCCTCAGAATGCCGTTTGACTGATAAAACTAATATAGGTAGCCACTTGTACAATAATAGGCATTAGAGGCAAATGCATGAATGGTATGAGTGTTAGTGATCCCATGAGCTGTCGCCCGTTTGACATGTCAACGTGTCACGATGTTGCTCTTGTTCCTGTCACCGGGGCCGAAGCCCCGGCGCCGTGTTCGTAAATCATTTTGTTGTAAGAAGTTCGTGTTCCAGAACGTACTGGGCCATATGGTCATCGATCAGACGCTTCTGCCTCTGAAAGGCGTAGATCAGCGACTTGTCACAGATCCGGTTGATCATACGCGGGATCCCCGTTGATGCGGAGTGGATGATGTCCACCGCCTTATCGGTAAACAGGTCCTGTACCCCTCCGGCGTATTCCAGATGAGAGCGGATGTAGTGTTCGCTCTCTGATCGGTCAAGATGCGGGAGCGTACAGTACACATCCACCCTCTGGCGGATTGCAGCGTAGCGCTGGAGTTTTAACCGTTCGTCCCACAACTCGGTCTGTCCCACCAGGACGAGGGCAAGCGGGCTCATGGAGTCAAACCGATAGTTGAGCAGGAAGCGGAACTCCTCCAGGGTTTCCTTTTCCAGCAGATGGGCCTCATCCAGGACACAGACGACCTTCTTGTGCTGGACGCCCCTGATGATCTCTATCTGTTGCTGCAGAAGGCGCTTTGAATCTCCGCGGTAAAACCTCGCCTCTATCCCCAGCTGGTCGAGAAGCCCCTTGTAGAACCATCTCGGGGTCAGCTTGGAATCCGAAAGGTAGAGCAGGATGTAATCCTTTTGGGGCAGCAACTCCGAAAAACGGCGGATCAGCGTGGACTTACCACAGCCCGGATCGGCCGTGACCACCGCAAAGAGCTGTTTGTCCGCCACGTAGGACAGCCTCCCGATGATCTCCTGCATCGCCGTGGACTCATACAGAGCCTCCACGGGAACGCTCCTTGAGAACGGGGTGTTTGACATCCCGAAATAAGCCTCATACATTGCTACCCACCCCCTTCATCAGATCTGCATAGGAGATGGCGTCGGCATTGCGCTGTCTGGACTCCTCGTGTTTCTTCTCAAGGGCGTCCAGAAGTCTCGAGGAAGCCGCATCCTGTACCTGCATGGAAACCGGCAGTGTCGGTGTCTTATCACAGAACTCCCCGATCCTTACCGGCCTTGCGATAAACGGTTCGATCCCCTTGTAGCGTACCGTGAGTTCTTCGGGGGCGGCCGGATCATAGGAAATCTCAACATCAAACCCGATCAGGGACGGCTTGGTCTCATAGCGGCGTCCGCGGAAGCTGATGCAGGCACCCTTGTCCACGCGGCGCTTTTCATGGTGGAGGAAGGCTTCCGCGACTACTTCCCGGTCAAGATACGTAAGCGGTCTGGAATCACGGTTCCATTCCTGCTGGGGACTGATCCCTTCCGGCGGGATGGGAACACCAAGGCTCTCATAGTATTCCCGGATCCCGCCATGCGGGAACTTGTGGTAATACTCCTCGAGATAGATCTCCCAATAGCGGTTGAGTTCCTCAAGGGTCTTCACCTTCTGGAGTTTTGCCTCTTGCATGAAGGCGTCCACCACCTGATGGAACCGTTCGATCTTACCCTTGCTCTTTCCGCTCCTTACGGGGGCAAAACGGGCCGTGATCCCGAGCCTTGCAAGGGAGATCTGAAGCTGCTTTGCGACATACTGGCTTCCGTTATCGATGTAGCAGGCGTCAAAGTGTCCGTATCTGTCGATCGCCTGGTGGAAGGTATCTTCCACGATCGTTTCTTCCTGGTTGTCATAGAACCTGGAGGCAAGAAGGTAACGGGAGTGATCGTCGATCGCAGATGACAGGTACGTCTGCACATAAGCCCCGTTCTTACCGATCGGGAGCTTGGGACCGTACTTGATGTCAGCCTGAATGAGCATCATGCGGTGGGGCTTGCAGAAACGCTTGGAGGAGCTCTCCCTGGCTTCACTGTACATCTGGAGATGTCTGCGTCCATATCCAGCCTGGTAGAGATGCCTTTCCAGTGTGGAGCGTTTCAGGACACCGGGAGCTACCCTGTGTTCCAGTTCCAGGATGGAGATGATCTGAGTTACCGACCGTTTCGGGACCTCCCGTTTTAACTGGATCGCCTGTTCAAGGAGCTCCTCGAAGTTCTCTGGAAGATCCTGCCTGCGGTGCTTTTCCCGGTCACGGGGCTTGAGCCCCTGAAAATCACCTTCCCGCCAGGCTTTCTCATAGCGGTAGATCGTCCTGGTGCTGACCCCGCTCGCTTCGGCGATCCGTTCACGCAGCTGGAGCTTTTTTGCTTCATCCAGATCCTCCTGGAGAAGCGGTGATATGAGGCGGAACCTTCGGAGCGCCTCTTCCTCCTGCCAGATCCTTGCCGTTTTTCTGTCTTCGTTCATGGTGTGAACCTCCTTTCGGAGTCCACTATAACGGCCGTGGTCATGACAACCAAAACAAAGCAGGTGCATCAGTAGGAACCGGCCGGAAGGGCCTCTCCGCTGTTGTAGATGAAGCGGAGTATGGCTTCCAGCCAGGATGAGGTATGTTCCCTGAAAAAACCAAGAAGAGATCCATCCTTCGGAATCGGAAAGCTTCTTGTCGCCCGCTGGAATGCGTGGCGCAGGAGCCCTTCGATGTTGGAACGGTTTTCATGGAACCATCTGATCCATCGGCGCATGGTCATGGCGCAGGGGCGGTCCTCGCTGTCCAGGTCATCCGGCGTAACGACGCCCTCGATGACACCGCTGATCACCTCGGCATCGTAGTGCTTATGAGGGACCAGGCAATCTGGCAGTTCAACATGGAGCCTCCGGCACTTCGGACACCATAACCTTCGGACCAGAAGGTGTTCGACGCAGCCACCCTCCTTCCTGCGGATCCTCTTGCGGGAATCCCTGTAGCTCATACTTTCACCACAACAGGGGCAGGCTGGGTGGTCGCACGTGGGCTTCACTAAAAATATCCTGGTCCTCCTTGAAAACTAGCTGGTACTTTGATACTATGATCATGGTTATAAACCATGGGTTCCAGAGTACACGACTTCGCGGGAGGGTGCTCTGGAACTTTCCTTTCTCTGTAATGTTCTATGACATTATACAGAGCAGTCCAGAGACGCTCAACCAGGTCAATTCACAGCCCCTTCATGGGACCTCCAACA
>JAEELB010000053.1 GCA_016288705.1 Lachnospiraceae bacterium
ACACACTCCTTGTCGCTGTATATGATCATACCCGCAAGGTCAAGGACACCGTTCATCAAGCCGGAAGAGGCTCCGGAGCCAGTTATCATACCGGTAATATCCATCGACTGTGCCTATCCTCCTGTTTAAAATGACATACAAAAGTATTCTAACATACATGCATTCCAAGTGTCAAAAGAAAAGGGGAAGAGTCATCGCTCTTCCCCTCTGCATTATTTCCCGTTTCCGGACTTTTTTTACTGGAGCTGCGAAGCCACCTCTGCGGCGAAATCCTCCTGCTTCTTTTCAAGGCCTTCGCCGGTCTCGAATCTCACAAATCTCTTCACCGTAATCTCGGTGCCGTTGTCCTTCGCCACCTTGTCAAGATAAGCCATGACTGTCTGCTTTCCGTCCTCGGCCTTTACATAGACCTGATCGTTAAGGCAGATCTCTTTGAACTGCTTGGAAAGGCGGCCCATAACGATGCCCTGGATGACCTTTTCGGGCTTCTGGGATTCCTTGGGATCGTTCTTGATCTGAGCTTCGATGATCTCCTTTTCGTGAGCCCTGAACTCTTCACTGAGCTCCTTCTGGGACACATATTTGGGATTCATGGCGCAGACCTGGAGAGCCACATTGTGGAGCGCTTCCTTTATCTCGTCGTTCACGACGCCGCACTCCGCATCCACCAGAACGGCGATCCTGCCGCCGCCGTGGACATAGCCGGCCACTACTCCGTTCTGCTCTTCCACCTTTTCAAATCTTCTGATCTTGATGTTCTCTCCGATCACGGCCACCATTTCAACCCTGGCTTCTTCCACGGTCTTGCTCTGATCCTTTACCCACTTTTCAGCCATGAAGGATTCGAGATCTGCGGCGGATGAACCTGCTGCCTGCTGGGCCACATCCTCCACATAGGTCCTGAACTTTTCGTTCTGAGCCACGAAATCCGTCTCGGAATTCACCTCGACTATCGCAGCCGTGTGGTCGTCCTTTACGCAGACAAAGCTCACGCCCTCGGCGGCTATCCTGCCTGCCTTTTTCTCAGCCTTTGCCTGTCCGTTCTTCCTCAGATATTCAATGGCCTTTTCCATATCTCCGTCAGTCTCTGACAGAGCTTTCTTGCAGTCCATCATGCCTGCTCCGGTCTGCTCTCTCAATTCTTTTACAAGTGAAGCTGTGATCGCTGCCATTTGTATTGTCTCCTTTCATGATAGCCACTTCCGGCGTCGGATCCTTTCATGAAAGATCCTCCGGTTTCCGGATATGGCGAAACTCCGTTTATGACTCCAAAAAATATGTCCCGGGCGGCAGCCTGCCGCCTGTCCCGGACCTGTCAGGCTTCGGCCGCCTCCGCCTGTTCCTCTGCGGGAGCTTCCTCAGCGGGGGCATCCGCTCCCTCTGCGGCGGCAGTGGTAGCCGCTTCCTCTCCCTGATTTGCGGCGACTACCGCATCGGCCATGGTGGACACGATGAGCTTCACTGCGCGGATAGCGTCATCATTTCCGGGGACGATGTAATCGAGCTCATCGGGATCGCAGTTGGTGTCGCCTATTCCGATGAGGGTTATTCCAAGCTTCCTCGCTTCGGTGATGCAGATATGCTCCTTGCGGGGATCCACCACAAAGATGGCGTCGGGAACCCTGTTCATGTTCTTTATGCCGCCCAGGTTCTTCTCCAGCTTATCCCATTCCTTGCGGATCTTTATGACTTCCTTTTTGGGAAGAAGATCAAAGGTGCCGTCCTGGCTCATGCGCTCGATATCCTTGAGCCTTCTGATACGGGACTGGATGGTGGAGAAGTTTGTGAGCATTCCGCCAAGCCATCTCTCGCAGACATAATACATTCCGCATCTCTCCGCTTCACTCTTCACGGACTCCTGAGCCTGCTTCTTTGTCCCCACAAACAGGATGGTGCCTCCCTGGGACACTATGTCAAATACGGCGTCATAGGCCTCGTCGACTTTTCCCACCGTCTTCTGGAGGTCGATGATGTGAATACCGTTCCTCTCGGTGAAGATGTAGGGCGCCATCTTGGGATTCCACTTTCTCGTCTGATGACCGAAGTGTACGCCCGCCTCCAGCAGCTGTTTCATTGAAATAACACTCATTTTCTACCTTCCTTTCGGTTTGCCCGCGCGAGGAGATCACCGCAAACCCCGTTCCGGGGCACCGTGCGGATTTATGCACTCGCGTGGAGATTTACAGATACCGCGTAAAAACACGCTTTAGCAGAATAACACAATCTTTTTTCAGAATCAAGAGGCTGCGGAAAGATTAAATATGCCGTTGTATTCCTTGAAGGAGGTTTCCTCCGTCTCGCCCATCTGGACCACGGCTGTATCGTCTCCGAAGAATATCTTGAAGGTCACGGAGCCTGTTGCGTCATCATTGATCCAGGACTTGATGTAAAGAGTCTCGTCGTCGAGCCAGGACGAAAAGGTGCTGCACTTGGACTTGTAGCCCGGAAACAGGGAGGGCTTCAGCTCATCTATGCCGAAGGGAAGCTCATATCTCCTGCCCTTCAGCCTGTAGTGAAGGGTACCGTGATCCATTCCTAACCTGATAGACATGACCTCGAATCCGCTCTTATTATCCATAAAGAAATACTCGCGTCCGTTTATGCTGTCCTCTATGGGGCTGCCGCCGTAAGGCATCATGGGCATTCCTTTCCTGTCCTCCGGCTCGTCGTAGCGCCCTCCCAAAGGCCTCACTATCCTTCTGTAGACGGCTTTTTTGAGCATGGTCTCCGCCCCCGGCACCTTTTGGGTATCGGCGGCAGTCACCACCACGAGGGAGAGTTCGGGGTACATCAGGACAAACTGGGAACCCATGCCGTAAAATGCGAAACCGCCCGGGATCATCCAGGTCATGTACCCGTATCCTTTGAAATCATGATGATCGAAATAAGGACTCACCTTGAAAGAGACCATATCCTCCGCAAACTCCCGGGGATAGATCTGTTCGCCTTTGTACTCCCCTTTATTCATCACAAGGCTTCCCAGGCGGAGCATATCGTTAGCCGTGGCCATGAGACCGCTTCCGCCCATGCTCACTCCGAAGGGATCCTTCACCATATAGGACCATTCGGAAAAACCGGTGTCGTAGAGCACGCGTTCCTTGAGGAGTTCCAGAATGTCCTTTCCTGCGGTCTTTTCCACAAGAGCCGCCAGAACATGAGCAGATGAAGTATCATACCTGAATATGGTTCCCGCAGGGTGATCCGGTTTTGTGGTGAAAAAACTTTCAACCCAGTTCTCGGTGCGGCTCAGCTTGTTGTAGGTGGTCTTTGAGAAGCAGGTCCTCATCTCCAGCATATCGCGTATGGTCATCTGCCTGAACCAGGGCTCATCCGCATTCTGCGGGTACTCGGGGAAATAGGTATAAACGGGCGCATCAAGAGAAATCTGCCCGTCCGCCACCAGAAGTCCCACGGCAAGGGCGGTCAGGCTTTTTGCGCAGGAAAAGAATCTGAGCAGCGTCCTGTGTCTAACAGGAGTCCAGTAGCGCTCATATACCTTTTCTCCGTTATGTTCGATATGGAGAGCTTTCATGGGGAGATCGAAATACGCCAGATCCTCCTCCAGCCCCTTTACATCAATATCCGTACCGGTCCACGCCCTTTCTCAGCTTTTCGCATCTCCTGCGTAATTAAATATTATAGCCGAAAAGGCCGATAATATCAAGCCTTGAGATCAGTCAGGTCAGTTCCGATGTGCGGAAATAACGGAAATCCGCGTACCCGCCGTTATCATCCGGCGACAGGGCGAATATCCCTGTTTTAACGCCTGTCCAGTGGTGCTGGGAGAGCGTGAAGCCGTTTCCGGCCTCAATGAACAGGCTGTCGGAGCCGGATGCATCCGGGTCTCCGGCGGGGATTGTCCCCCGCTGCGGCCCTCCGGTACCTGCGCTGCCCGTCCTGTAGAACAGTCTCACCTTCCCGTCAAACACTATCCTGAAGGACACTTCCCTGCAATCGGACTTTTCCAGCCGCATCAGCTCTTCCCCGTCCCGTTCGAGACAGATATCGACGCCCTTTCCGGTCTTTTCCGCAAAAAGCCCTATGAATGCGCCGCCAACAACAGCCACCCCCGCGCGGCCCCCGGTCTTAAGGCCGGTTATGTCAGCCTCTGTCTCCGATAGGAATGCCGGACAGAGGATCTTCTGGGTCAGTACGTTTGCGCTCCTTGAAATAACGGGTCTGCTGTCTCCGGAGGGATTCAAGGCGTACAGCCTCAGCCCCTCTTCCCCTTTGCCCGCAAAGCTTTCGTCGTGGTTTCCGAGCCACTGCCACTGAAGGCCGTATGGCGCCCCCAAAGCCCTTTCCGGGGTCTTCGGAGAGGCTCCCTTCCCGCAGACATCTCCGGGCTTCTCCCCCTCAAATTCATCCGAGGACTGAAGATAGACAGGCGCAGCCTTTTTATTTACAACGGGCTTTCTGTATACGGACACCGGCTCTCCGCAGCCATCCCCTTTCCTGTCGATCCCCGCGATGGGCCAGCCCGCCTTCCGGGTCACCGGTTCGAGATAGGTGATCCTGCCGTACACTCCCGCGTCATTGAAGTGGAGGAACCATTCCGAGCCGTCGGGGGCATCCACCAGGCCTCCCTGATGGGGGCCGTTCACATCCGTATCCCCCGTATCCAGGATCTTTTTCATCTCATAAGGGCCTTCTATATTCCGGCTCCTGAGCGCCAGCTGGTAACCCTCCGGCACTCCCCCCGCGGGGGCGAGGATGTAATAATATCCGTCCCTTTTATAGATCTTCGGTCCCTCTATGGTGACAGCAGGGTGCTCGGGTTTATTTCCGTCAAATATGAACCTGTCTCTCGATACAGCCCGTCTCCCGTCGGGGCTCATCTCAAACAGGCCGAGGATGCTCTTAAAGCCTATCCGTGACTTTGCATAGGCATGCACGATATAAGCTCTCCCATCCTCATCCCAGAGAGGGCAGGGATCGATATAGCCCCTGCCGGGGAGGAGACACACCGGTTCACTCCATTCACCAAGAGGATCTTCAGCGCTTACCATGAAGATCCCCTCATCAGGCATCCCGAAATAAATATAGAAGATTCCTCCGTGCTTTCTGATGGAAGGGGCCCAGACGCCCTCCGAATGCCGGGGTATGCGGAACCTGTCTCCCGGCACGTTTTTCAGGGCATAGTTTTTGAGCTCCCAGTTCACCAGGTCATACGACCTGAGGATCGGAAGCCCCGGGGTAAAATTAAAGCTTGAAGCTGTGAGATAGAATACATCACCGTCCCTGATCACGTCGGGGTCGCTGAAGTCCGCATAGATTATGGGATTTCTGAATGTTCCGTCTCCGTTGTCGGCCCTGTAGAGCATCTCCATGAATCTTTATCCGTTGTCTTCTATTTCCGACAGCGCCCTCAGTTCCCCGGGATCCGCAAGAAGATCCGCATATATCCCGCCTATATCAAGGAGACCTTCCGCCACCATCCTGCCGAAAAGCATGGCCCCCTCATATCTCAGATGAGAGTTGTCAAGCTTTCCCTCAGGACACCAGTCGACCTCTCCCGGCGCAAGGTTCATGAAGTACTGCTTTGTCTCTTCGGGGCCTTTTTTTATCAGAAACTCGCGGCTCTTTCCGAACAGATCCACCAGAGGCACCTCAAGTTCCTCAGCTGTCTCCTTCATGGCGGTCACATAAGGTTCATGATCCGAAGGAGTCTTAAGAGTCCCGTCCTCGAGAAACTGCCTTCTCTCCAGGGGAGTGATAAATAAGGGATGCGCTCCCCTGTCTCTGGCCACATTGACGAATTTTGCCAGGTTGTCCCTGTACTCTCCCCGGGGATCGGTATATCTCAGGGGATCAGCCTTTTTCTCATCATTATGGCCGAACTGGATGAACAGGAATTCTCCGGAAGACAGTTCGTCATAAATGACCGCAAGTCTGTTCTGATCGATAAAGCTCTTGGTGCTCCTGCCGTTGATGGAGTGGTTGTATATGACCACATCCTCTTTCGTATACCTGTCGAAGGCCTGGGCTATGCCGGTCTGCGGATAGGTCTTGTATTTATTTGTTGTATTTATGGAATCGCCTGCCCATTGGATCACTCTCATTTCGCTCACCTCTTTTTTAATAAAACAACGGACAGACCACAAAGGCCTGTCCGTCGCTGGAATACGGATTCTTTATTCCTTAACGGCGCCCACGTTCACGCCCTTCACGAAGTATTTCTGAAGGAAAGGATACGCCGCCATGAAAGGAAGTATGGCGCACACTATGGCTGCGTAATACAGCGTCTCCTGAGAGATATTCTTGTACGGGGACGGCGGCGTGTCGCCGTCCATGACCATGACTCTCAGCATGTACTGGAAGTTCACCTGATCGGGCTTCTGGATGTAGATCTGGACCGTTGAATAGTCATTCCAGATGGTAACAGCGAACATAAGTCCGATGGAAGCCAGAGCCGCCTTCGAAAGCGGCAGGACTATCTTGAAGAATATACCCATGGGACTGCAGCCGTCGATCTTGGCCGCCTCCACAAGAGATGCGGGTATGCCTTCAAAGAAGTTCTTCATCAGGACCAGATTGTAGACATTCATCCCGTGCTTGACCACCAGTATCCACATGGAGTTGACCAGTCCCAGCTGCTTCATGACCAGGTACTCGGGGATCATACCGCCGGAGAACACCATGGTGATCATCAGGAACATTGAAAAAGCGTTTCTTCCGGGCATATCGTACTGGTTCAGGACATATCCGCCCAGAGTAGCCAGCGCAAGTCCGATGAGGGTTCCCAGGACCGTGGTGATCACGGAGTTCAGGAAAGGCCTGTAAAGCTTGTTCGTAGTGAAGATCGTGAGATAGCCGTTCACCGTGAAATCCTTGGGCCAGAGTCTGAACTGGTACACACCGCGGGCGTTAAAGGAGTCCACGATGACCTTCCACATGGGCACGATCACTATCAGACATATTATGATAAATACGATGTAAAGGATCACATCAAAGGCGTGTACGCCCGACTTTTTATGAAATTTCGTTTTATCTGCCATCACACGCCTCCTTAAATTATGCCGCGGCCCCTGACCTTCTTGCTGGCTTCGTTACAGGCCAGCATAAGGGCAGCACCAACCGTGGATTTAAACAGACCGACTGCAGTTGAGTAACCGTAATCCGGTATGGGGGTAAGGAACGTCTTGTTGTAGATGTAGGTGGAGATGACGTTCGATACATCGAGCACGCGGGTGTTGTACAGGACGAAGACGGGCTCGAACATGTTGAGAACCTTGGCCAGATTCAGGATCAGCACCACTATGATGGTATTTCCCAGCGCGGGGAAGGTGATGTATCTGACCTTCTGGAGGCGGGTCGCCCCGTCTATATCCGCAGCCTCATAAAGCTCCGGATTGATACCGGACAGGGTGGCCAGGAATATGACCGTTCCCCATCCTGTTTCCTTCCACATGTTGATCAGATAGAATATGGGTCTCCACAATGCCTTGTTGTGGAGGAAGTCAATACTCTTATCGATCACTCCCCAGTGCTTCAGCGTTTCATTCACAAAGCCGGTGGATGAAGGGGAAAGGAACAGAGTGAAGATAGCCGCCACCACGGCGTATGACATAAAGTGCGGAAGATAAATGATAGTCTGCACTGTTTTTTTCATGATCAGATTCGCCATCTCATTGATGAACACCGAAATGAGAACAGCGGCGAAGGTATTCAGTAAAAGCTTTGTTATGGACAGCTCGAGTGTGTTCTTGAAAGCTCTCCAGAAATTCTTATCCCCGAACAGGGCTTTGAAATTGTCAAGACCCACCCAGTGGATGTCACGAAGCTTGTAACTGTAGAATGAATACCTGATGCCCAACATGGGCCAGTAGTAGATGATCAGAACAAAAATAAACACCGGCAGGAACATAAGATAGTAACCCCTGTTGTTCCAGATCCGCGTGCTTAACTTCTTTTTGTTGAGCGTTCTGTCTCCGAGAACCTGCTGCGCAAGTTTATCCTGTTTTCTACTCATAAGACCTGCAACCTCTCAAATATTCTCTATCCCGTCCCGGGTATGACCCACTTCGGGATAGGTCCCCAAAACTCCAACAACCCCTGCCCCCGCCTTTGCGGCGGGGACAGGGAAATATCACGTGAGATTACTTCTGGGCGTTCAGTTCCGAAACGATAGTATCGGAAACGCTGCCGAAGTCGTCGATATAAGTCTGGACTGCTTCTTCGGGAGTGATCTCACCGGTGACAGCCTTGTTCATAAGACCGGTCTTAGTGGTGGTCAGATCTTCGTTATTTGCAGTCAGGGTGTCGCTGGAAGCTGCGGCGGGAGCGTCCACGCAGTTTGCAAGGAAGAACTTATTGCCCTCTTCAACAAGGGGATCCTCGTCCACAAAGCCATTGGTCAGAGGAGCTATGCAGAGCACGGGATCAATATGGTTCTTCTTCCAGATGCTGTCGGGATCGTTAGGGCTCTGCCTAAGATGGAACTCGCCGTCCTTGTACTCATAATCCTTCTTCTTTTCAGGATCGTCGGGATTGGTGGTGAAGGACTCTGCAGCGGTTGACCAGTGAAGTCCTTCCGCGCCGTAGGTCCAAAGGGTCTGAACCTTGTCGCCGTCGAGCATGGTCTCGAAGAGAGCGTCAAAGATGGCCTGCTCACGGGCATCGCTGCCGTCAGCGTCGTCGGTGATGACCCACACGGGAGCTTCACGGTTCAGGTATCCGCCCCAGGTATCCTTGATCTCCTTGACGGGAGGAAGCTGTACAAGCCTCTTGTCGCCGAGATCATCATCAACTTCGTTCTTGGACATATTGTCAGTAAGGGTCCTGAGCCAGGTGCCTGCCCAATAGGTAAAGGCAAGTTCGGAAGTCCCCTGCTCATTTGAAAAATACTTTTCACGAGCCTGCTTCGTGCCTGCTTCCTCGGTATCGGGATCGATGACTCCGTCCACATAACCCTGATGAAGCCTTGCAAGAGCATCAATGGTAGCCTGCTCTGTAAAGCCGTCTACCCATGTTCCGTCCTTCTTCTGATAGAATGAAGGATATGCGCCCTGCCACCATTCAGGCATGTAGTTGATGAAAGGAGCCTCGTCAAGCTTGCCGTAGCCGGCAGCGATGACGCCGTAGGTCTTTCCGTCGGAATACTTCTTAAGAAGGTTGTAATAATCGTCGAAGGTCTTGATATCGTCGATCTTTACGCCTGCCTTGTCAAGCCAGGACTGCTTGATGTAGGTCACGCAGCCGTTTCCGTAGGTGGGCGAGAAGCCGTACTGCTTGCCGTCTTCCATCTTAAGGTTTGCGTTCACCTCGGGATACACCACGCGGGACTGGAACTCGGCGTTGTCGTATGCGGATGCCAGGTTCCACAGAAGGCCGGTGGTCTGATACTGACGGAGCATTGATGCGCTCATGATAAGAGCATCGGGGTAGTCGGCATCGCCGGGAGCGCCTGTGGTAAGTGTCCTTGAAACTGTCCCTGAATAATCAGAGTGATCGAGCTGGGTGATGTTCAGCTTGATGGGATGACCGATCTTTTCCGATACGGCTGCTTCCCACTGCTCAACAAACTCCTTCTGCCCGGCGTCAACTGTGGCGTTGACCGTTCCGTCGACAATGACATTGATCCTGTCGAGCTGGAAATCGCCCGATGCTGCGGTGTCTCCACCTGCAGGAGCTGCTGATTCCCCTCCGGCTGCAGGAGCTGCCTCGGAACCGGCTGCAGGAGCCTGGGCGCTGCCGCCGCAGCCTGAAAGAAGCGCGGCCAGCATGGCAGCGGTAACCACTGCCGATACGATTTTCTTTCTCATAACCTTTTTCTCCTCCTATTCTTGTAACAAATACAACGGCTGCGGACGATAATCCGTCACCGTCTTGCACAAAAAGAAAAATCCGCTTTATTATAGTAAAACATTTTTGATACGTCAAGATGCGCACATATGCCGGGAAGTGGGTTTATCCATCCCGGATCCCGAGGCGCTTCATTCTCCTGTGTATTTTTTCGTTTTGCTCTCTATCTCGGAGGATATCCCGCTTACCGTGGGAGAGACCCGGTAATCCATGTCTTCAAAAAGCGAGCCGTGGAGGATCATGACATTTTCCGAGAGAGTGAGAGGAACTATGCAGGAGCCGCAGCTCCCGAGATTTGCGGCGGTCCTGTACTCTTCATAGGGGAAGCCGGAACTCTCGGTCAGGGAATACTGCCCTATGTCCCCGAGGACGGAGAGTATCTCCCCCACGGAAAAAGAAGTGGAGATATAAGGCATCAGGGCGTAGGCAGTGGAAGTCAGCTTCGGATTTGAGACGCCGGAGGCCTTTTCCAGCATGGCCTTGATCACCGCTCTCTGCCTCTCGGTCCTAGCGTAATCATCTCCCACATACCTGATCCTGCAATAGGCTGTGGCCTGCAGGCCGGACAGATTCTGGAGGCCGCTTTTTTCTACCTCGACTATGTCTTCATTCAGGTTTTCGATATCGTTTTCGTCCTTCATGAACATGCTCTTCTGGTAATTGTTCAGATGGACTATCTCTTTTTCCTTTACATCCACCTCAACCCCGCCCAGGGAATCGATGGCTCTGATGAGGCCGTCAAACCCCACCGTGACATAGTCGCTGATGTCCATGTCCAGATTCATATTGAGCATGTTCATGGCCTGTTTTGCGCCGCCCTTTGCATATGCGGCGTTACATTTGTTGTAGGTATCGTTTCCCAGGTTCAGATATGTATCCCTGTAGACCGAGATCAGCTTGATCTCATGGGTGGTTGTGTTGATGGAAGCGATCATAATGGTATCGCTTCTGCCCTGATCCAGGGTCCCGCTTCTGGAATCCACTCCGAAAAGAGCTATGTTCCTGAAGGGTTTGTCTTCCTTCCGGGTCTTCTTTTTATCTTCCCGTACGGCCGAGTCCGTTTCTTCAAACTTTTTATTGACCACGATATCGGCTTCATTGATGTCCACCTTCCGGATCATGGTCATCTTGTCCACAAAATCCAATGACCCAAGAGCCACTACGAGAACCGCCAGTTCCAACAGGAACAGAGGGATATTGCAGCTGAAATGCCTCGTTCTGATATTAAGTTTTCCCCACAAGGATTTCTTCATACGATCATTCCGATCTGCGCTGACGGGAGGAGAGGCAGATTTCCGGTCATATCAGACCCATGACGTCATACACATTTCTGACGCCGGTGATCTCTATCTTTCCTTTTGTTCCGGGACTTCTCGACCCGGCCGGGATCACTGCGCGGCCAAAGCCCAGCTTTTCGGCTTCCGAAAGCCTTCTATCGCTCATGCCCACGCTTCTCACCTCTCCGGAGAGCCCCACCTCCCCGAAGATCACCGTATCTCTGTCAAAGGGGCGGTTCCTGAAGCTGGAGATGATAGCGGCGCAAACGGCCAGATCCATGGCCGGTTCCCTGACCCTCACTCCGCCGGCCACATTAATATAAGCGTCACAGTCGGAGAGTTTGAGTCCTCCCCGCTTTTCAAGGACCGCCATAAGGATGTTCACACGGTTATAGTCGAACCCTGCCGCCTGCCTTCTCGGGATACCCAGATTGCTTCTGCACACGAGGGCCTGCACTTCAAGGAGCAGGGGTCTGGTCCCCTCCATGGCGCACACCACCACGGAACCGCTGCCGCTTTCGGGTCTTCCCTCCAGCATCGCAGCCGAAGCATTCGGGACATCGGAAAGTCCCGCGCCCGACATCTCAAACACACCCAGCTCATCCGTTGAGCCGAAACGGTTTTTCGCGCTTCTGAGCACCCTGTAGGATGAATGGCTCTCACCTTCGAAGTAGAGGACGGTGTCAACCATATGTTCCAGGACCCTGGGGCCTGCCATGGTGCCTTCCTTTGTGACATGTCCCACGATAAATACGGTCGTTCCGCTGCCCTTGGCGATCCTGAGCAGAGCCCCGGTAACGGCCCGGACCTGGGTCACGGACCCCGGGAGCACTCCCGAAGCCTCTGCGCTGAACATGGTCTGAATGGAATCCACCACCACCGTGTCGGGATCCAGGCTGTCTATCTGGGTTTCTATGGCTTCCAGATCGGTCTCGCACATCAGATAAAGAGACTCGGGGAACTCTCCGATCCTGTCGGCTCTAAGTTTGATCTGCGACGGGGATTCCTCACCGGACACATACAGGACCTTTTGTCCGGACGAAGCCAGATTCCTGCACACCTGAAGCAGCAGCGTGGATTTTCCTATTCCCGGATCCCCCCCCACCAGTATCATGGATCCTTTGACGATGCCGCCCCCCAGGACGGTATCCATCTCAGAAGATCCGGTGGATGTCCTGCGGCCGCTCTCGGGCAGGATCTCCCTGATCTTTACCGGCAGATTCTGTACCCTGCTGTCTTTTCTTTTCCCGCCCCCCTGCTTCTTTGCAGCAGGGGCTTCCGTAAAGGTATTCCAATTGCGGCAGGAAGGGCACTGTCCCAGCCACTTTGAGGATTCGTATCCGCAGTTTGAACAGAAAAAAGCGGGATTCTGGGCTTTTGCCATCAGGAAACGGCTTTCACCGTGACATCCGCATCGCCGTCGGACAGTTCAAGGGAGAATGAAAGCTTACCTCCTATCCCCGTCTTCATCTTCCCTATGCTGCTGCCCCGGACAGTGATCTCATACTCACGGCCTTCCGAAAGTCCGAGGGTGATCTCGCAATCGGAGCCTCCGGCAACGGAAAAGGAAACCGAATCGCCGCTTTCCGAAAAACCGGAAACGCTGGTCCCGGGTACGGACTCATATAGGAACGCTCCGTTCTTTTCCAGTTTTGTGATCTCCGAAAAGGTCTTCACCTTGTATATGTTCCCGTCCTTTTCGAAGCCGTCCAGTTTTTTCTTTTCGGAGAGCAGATGATCCCCGAAGCTCAGTGTCCCATTCTCTTCCGCGCACAAAAGCGCTCTGTCTGTACCCATCTCTTCACCTCCGCTCTCTGCGGAACCGTCTGAAGCTCCGCAGTTCCGCCGCCCCGGCGATACTGTCAGTCGCCGGATGCAGGCACCTCTTTTCCCGTGATCCTTTCAAAGATCACTTTATCGTTCCTGCAGGACACCGAAGCGGTATCCCCCCTTTTGATCCTGCCGGAAAGTATCTCCTCCGACAGGGGATCTTCTATCTCGCTCTGTACCGCCCTCTTCAGAGGTCTCGCTCCCATCTTGGGGTCGGAATGCTTTTTTATTATGTATTTTCTGACCGAGGGGTTGATCTTAAGACGTATATCCATCTGTCTTAAGCACCTCTCCGCAAGCTCATCCGACAAAAGCTTCATGATGGCGGCTATATCGCTGTCTCCCAGAGGATGGAACACCATTATCTCATCGATCCTGTTGATGAACTCGGGCCGGAAGATCTTTTTCACCTCTTCCATGACCGACGACTTCATGCGTTCGTAATCCTGCGCCAGGGTCATCCCCGTTCCGAAGCCGAGGTTTTTGGGCGCTATTATCTTCTGGGCGCCGGCGTTGCTGGTCATTATTATGACGGTATTCCTGAAACTCACCTTTCTCCCCTTGGAGTCGGTGATGTGGCCGTCGTCCAGGACC
Organism: Lachnospiraceae bacterium; assembly: GCA_016288705.1. Classification (GTDB taxonomy): domain Bacteria; phylum Bacillota; class Clostridia; order Lachnospirales; family Lachnospiraceae; genus JAEELB01. Next base: position 13,506 of record JAEELB010000053.1, read on the forward strand.
TGCAGCAGCACATTGAAGATATCCGGATGAGCTTTTTCGATCTCGTCAAAGAGCACCACGGAATAGGGGTGTCTCCTGACCCTCTCCGAAAGCTGGCCGCCCTCGTCATGTCCCACATATCCGGGCGGGGATCCGATCATCTTCGAAACGGAATGGCTCTCCATGTATTCGGACATATCGACTCTTATCACCGAATCCTGACTGCCGAAAAGAGTTTCGGCCAGGGCCTTTGACAATTCGGTCTTTCCCACTCCCGTGGGGCCCAGGAACAGAAATGAACCTGTAGGCCTTTTGGGGTCCTGGAGACCCGTCCGGCCCCTCCTTATGGATCTGGCCAGGGCCTTCACCGCCTCGTCCTGTCCTATCACCCTTTTGTGGAGTTCCTCCTCAAGCCTGAGAAGCCTCTCGCTTTCCTTTTCGGAAAGTTTTTTCACGGGCACGCCGGTCCATACCGAGACCACCTTCGCTATATCGTTTTCGTCGACGATCAGTTCTTTTCTGACCGTATTCTTTGAAGAGGTACGGGCTTTATCCCTTTTCCCTTCAAGCCTGTCCTGTTCCTTCTTCAGCTTTCCCGCTTCACCGAAGTCACCGTTTCTGATGGCCTCTTCCATCTTCATATCCAGTTCTTTTATCTTTCTGTCAAGAGAACCGGTCCCGGAGGCATCTTCGGATACCCCAAGCCTCACCGTTGCGCAGGCTTCATCTATCAGATCTATAGCCTTGTCGGGGAGAGATCTGTCATTTATGTACCTGGCGGACATGGCGACGGCAGCTTCCATGGCCTTATCCGTCACGGTCACTCCGTGGTACTCCTCATATTTGTGGGAAACGCCTTTGATTATGGCAAGAGCCTGTTCCTCGTCGGGTTCCTCCACCTGTACGGGCTGGAACCTGCGTTCAAGAGCGGCATCCCTCTCTATGTATCTGCGGTATTCCGCAGCGGTGGTGGCGCCCACCAGCTGCAGTTCCCCTCTGGCCAGAGAAGGCTTCAGTATATTGGATGCGTCGATGGAACCCTCGGCTCCCCCGGCGCCTATGACGGTGTGAAGTTCATCCAGAAACAGTATCACGTTTCCGGACTCCTCCACCTCCTTGATGACTCTTTTGATCCTCTCTTCGAATTCTCCTCTGTACTTGCTCCCGGCAACCATGCCTGCCAGGTCGAGAGTGAGAAGTCTTTTGTCTTTTACGGTAAAGGGGACTTTTCCTTCCGCGATCCGGGATGCTATCCCCTCGACCACGGCAGTCTTTCCGACACCGGGTTCACCGATGAGGCAGGGATTGTTCTTGGTCCTCCTGCTGAGGATGGTGATCACGCGGTTTATCTCTTCCTCCCGTCCGATAACGGGATCGAGCCTGCCCATTCCGGCCAGTTCCGTCAGATCCCTGCTGTACAGATCCAGCATGGATTGTCCCTGTCTGGAGTGGGAGGACTGCCTTGAATGTTCTTCCCTGTATCTGGTGAGATCGGCGCCTGTAGCCGTGAGAGCATCAGCCAGTATCTTCTGGACAGGTGCGCCCATGGCGTTGAGCACCCTGACCGCTATATTGTCCCCGTCCTCTATGAGGGCTATCAGGATATGCTCGGTGCCGGCTCTGTTTCCGGAATACTTTCCCGCAATGCGCACAGCGTCATCCAGCACTTTTCTGACTCTGGGAGAATAACCTCCGGGCTCCATCACCCCCACATCCGAACCCGATGAGAGCACCTGCCTCATAAGATCCTTCAGTTTTTCGCTGTCCACACCGTTCTGGGTAAGAACTTTTTCAGCAACAGACCCCCCGGTCTCAGAGAGACCGAGGAGCAGATGTTCCGTACCTATGTAGTTCTGTCCGAGTCCGGAGGCAAGCTCGGAGGCTTTTTTTAACGCCTCCTTTGCCCTGGCGGTAAATTCAGAAGCGGCCATCAGACGTTCTTTTTGTCACCGTCCAGATCCAGGAACTCATAATCCAGGTCGTCATCGGGAACCTCTCTGGGCTGTTTCCTGGGGCGTTCGGGCATGTCGTTCTGAGCAGAACGCCTGGCAGGGTTCTGCTGGGGTTTCTTCTGCTGGGGTCTTTCGCCGCCGCGAGGAGCCCTTGTCCTGTCTTCGGGAGCAGGTCTCCTCTCGTCATCTCTGGGAGGAGCGCTTCTTCTGGGCTTTTCCGCGCGGTTGGGATTTTCTCGGACGGGAGTTGCTTCGCCTCTCTCGTCATAATCATCGTAATCGTCGTTTCTCGCATGCCCTCTGGGTCTGCCTGCGGGAGCAGGGCCTCTTCCCGCGCCGTCGCGGGGATCGGGTCTTCTTGCTCCGCCTCTTCTGGGGTCAGCCTCCCTTGAGGGCTTTGAGTCCCTGGGTTCCCTCTGAGGCTTCTGGCCCTGGGGAGCCCTTGCAGGCTGGGGAGCGTAACCGTCGTCATAATCGTCGTCATAACCCTCACGGACCTTCATAAATATCAGCAGACCCGCCAGTACAGCGGCAAGCACTCCCAGCACGATGCAGAGGATCTTCAGATTCCTGAGCTTGGAGGCAGTCTTTTCCTTTTCATCCATCTCGCCGTTGATATAGGTGAGGAGTTCCTGTATCTTTACCTTTTTGCCGTCCACGTTGTCATAGAGGTACATGACCTCATTTCCGTTTTCGTCCACCTCGGGAACTATCTCATAATCGGCGTTTCCATAAGAAGTGACGGGTCCCGTCGCGACCTCGCTCTCCGTTTCCTGAAATGTCTCTAAAGCAGCTTCCGCGGCGCCTGCGCCCGCATCCGCTGCAGGAGCGGCGGCCGCGCCGTCCGCAGCGCCTCCCGCGCCGGCCACGGGACTTCCCACGGTCACAACGTCTTCTCTCACGAAACCGCCCTGGGTGTTTCCGGAGCCGTCAACGATAACGTAATACCAGGTCTTCGAATCACTTCCCGCTATGGTCCCGTAAGCAGTGAGTCCTGTGCCGGAAGAAAGAGTCGTCACTTTGCCCGAGCTGGTGGAAGCCTGGGAACGGAGGTTGGTGTTGTTCGATTTCACCTTGAGGGAGGTGGGAGTCATTGAAGTGACTCCTGCGGGAACTTCACCGTTTGCCACATCGGTCACCACCGAATTGCCCTTTGAAACCGTATTGGACTTCGTTGCGGTAGCGCCGGCCGCGTCGGCAGCCGGTGTTGCGGCTGCAGCAGGGGTAGTGGCGGCAGGGGTCGTCGCGGCGGGGGTGGTGGCAGGGGTCGCAGCGCCCGTATTGCCCTCGGTTGAAGGAGCAGCAGCATTGCCGTCTCCGGCCGCTTTATTTTCATCCGCGTTCCCGTTATTCGTATCCGTGTTCGCAGAGGTATCCACTTCGGTCACCTTCAGAAGATCTCCCCTGATGTAACCCGTGCTCCCTCCGTTATAATCGACCTGATACCAGAGAGTGCCGTCCGAATCCTTTTCACTGCCTTTGACGGTCACCTTTGTGTCGGGCGACACAGTGGCAATGGCATTGGCGTTCTGGTCCGCGGCCGATCTGACGTTTACGGCTTTG
>JAEELB010000054.1 GCA_016288705.1 Lachnospiraceae bacterium
CAGCTAAGGGGTACTTATGGATAAAAATACTATAGTGGATAGTATCGATAACGGGGTAGGACAGTTTGAGGCGGAAGCAAGTATCACCGTAGACGATGTGGCGCCCTTATTTGACCTTTCCGATTACCCTGAGGAACAGCACGAGATATTGACCGAGTGCAACCGGAGGATCGATGAGGCAAACGGCAAATACAGGATCGCCAGGTTCAGAGAGGATATGTTCGCTAAAGGACTGAAAGCGGGCATGTATTTCTGCACTTTTGACCGGGACGAGAATATGACCGGTTTCGAGTTCAATGAGGAGACCAGACAGATGCTGGGTTACGACGGACTGGAGGATCTCCCCGATGAATTTGACAGCTGGGTGAAGACTCTTGTCCCGGAAGAGCGGGACGGCATCGTCAAGTTGTTCTGGGATTCGATACGCATGCATCGTGAGCTGCCGGATATCACCCACGCCACCTATCGTATGCAGAAGAAGGACGGAGGGATCATTTGGGTCACAGGCGCAGGGCGGTTTATCAGACGTCCGGACGATGGTTCCCTGGAGATCTATATGGGGTGTTATCGCGATATCACGGCACAGCAGGAGAGGGAGGAGCATTTAAAGATCATCGAGGCTATCGGCAGGGTCTTTAATTTTTCCCTTTTTATCGATGTCAGTGATATGAGTTACCGCGTGATCAGCACCAACGAATATGTCGAGAAGGTCCCGAAGGATCCGGACGCCTTCCGGTTCCTCAAAAATAATGTCGCCGATTCGGTGGCGGAGAGCTTTCGAAGCAGTTTGTATGAATGGCTGGACAGGGACAGGGTCCTTGCGGCGATCGAGGAACACGGGTCTACAAGTCTGGAGTTTTACAGTGAGAGCGCAAACCGTTGGTTTAACGGCGTTTTTCTGGTGGGAGACCGAAATGAAGACGGGAGCATCGCGCATATAGTTTACGGCTGTCTGGATACCACTGACACGAAACTTCAGAGTCTGGCCCAGCAAAAAAGGATATCCGAATTCGAAACGGAGATCTATATCGATTCCCTTTCCAGGATCCGGAACAGAAGGTTCCTGGATGAAAAACTCGTCTTTGAACCGTGTAAGGCAGTAGTCATGGCGGATATCGATCTGTTTAAGGAGATCAATGACATCGCCGGGCATCAGGTGGGTGACGAAGCGATCCAAAAGGTCGCGGAAACTCTGGAAAAGTCCGTGCGAAAGGATGATGTGGTCATCCGTTACGGCGGTGATGAGTTTCTGATAGTATTCTTCGATATCACAAGGGGGGAACTGGAAAACAAACTGGCGCACCTGAGTTCAGCGATGAAGGAGATACGTTTTGAAAACAGTCCGGAGGTAAGGATAACCATGAGCTTCGGCGGCGCTTTCGGAACCGAACTCGTAAACAATCTGATCGGTGTTGCGGATAAGGCGCTTTATGAGTCAAAAAAGACCCGGGATACGTATACGGTATATGAGATATGATGTCCTGAAAAGGGATTGTTGCGGAACAGCGTGCTGAAAAGGAGGATGTATGTACGGAACCGGAACAAAGAAAATGCTGAACATGCTGATCCTGAATATCCTTAAAGAATATTCGGACAGCGAGCACAGATTGCAGCAGCAGGAGATCATCGATCTTCTGGAGAGCAATTACGGGATGAGCTGTGAGAGAAGGGCGGTTAAGAGCAACATAGTGTCCCTTCAGGAGATGGGATACGAGATCGAGTATAAGAACGGCTATTATCTGAAGAAGAGAGATTTTACCGATGCGGAACTGAGATTGCTGATAGACAGCATATTTTCGTCCAAAGCCATCACGGATAAGGAAGCGCATCAGCTTGTGAAAAAGCTGGAAAGATATTCAAACAAATATTTTAAATCTCATGTATCCCATGTTCACAGAGTTTCCAGCGGAAAAAATACGGATAACCAAAAGGTGATGGATTCCATAGCTGCTATTGATACAGCTATTTCCGGGGAAAAGAAGATCGGGTTTTCCTATCTACAGTACGGGATCGATTTCAAACTGCACCGTAAAAGAGACATCAGATATATCGTAAATCCTTATCAGATGATAAGCGACAAGGGCAGATACTATCTCATCGGAAACTACGATTCTTACGATAACATCTCTCACTACAGGATAGACAGGATCTATGATGTGGAGGTACTCAAAGATGCGCGAAAGCCCATGAAGAGCGTTAAGGGACTGGAAAACGGTCTGAATATCTCCGAATATCTTTCAGAGCATGTTTATATGTTTTCCGGCAAAAGCGAACATGTAAAACTGCGCACAAATGAGGCCCTGATGGACTCTCTTATTGATAATTTCGGAAAGGATTTCAGAGTTTCGCTGGGAGAAGGCGACGATATCATAGTGGACCTCAAATGCAATCCGGACGCCTTTTTCTACTGGGTGATGCAGAACGGGCAGATCATTGAGGTGCTGGAACCCGAAAGCATGAGAGAGCGCGTGAAAAATGCGTCTTATGAAATCTACAGAAAATATGATCACTGACAGGATTTTTTCGGGAAAATAATATGTAAGAGGAGACAGCGGAGCGGATCATTTACGGGGGTATGATGGAAAGATCGTATGATGTAGTTGCGTTGGGAGAATTGCTGATAGACATGACCATGAACGGGATTTCCGCGCAGGGCAACGCCCTGTATGAAGCAAATCCCGGCGGAGCTCCCTGTAACGTGCTGGCCATGCTGTGTAAGCTCGGCCATAAGACCGCCTTTATCGGCAAGGTGGGCGACGATATATTCGGACATGAACTCAGGGAAGTGCTGGGTGAGATCGGGATAGAGCACAAGGGACTGGTCACAGACCGGGAAGTCCGGACGACGCTTGCGTTTGTCAAAACCTTCGAAGACGGGGACCGGGATTTCTCTTTTTACCGCAATCCCGGCGCAGACATGATGCTTACGAAAGAAGAGATCGATACGGAACTCATTCGTTCTTCAAGGATATTTCATTTCGGAACGCTGTCCATGACCCATGAGCCCGCACGGACAGCCACCCTTTACGCCCTCGATGAGGCAAAGGGCGCAGGCCTGATAATATCCTTTGATCCCAACATAAGAGAGCCCTTGTGGAACAGCATGGAAGAGGCCCGGGTTCAGGTGATGAAGAGCCTCGAATACTGCGATGTGCTCAAGATCTCCGATAACGAGATCCTGTGGCTCACAGGCCTTGACGACTATACGGAAGGCGTTGAGTGGATATTTGCGCGGTATAAGATGAGACTTGTCACTGTATCACTTGGAAAGAGCGGGAGCATGGCCTTTTACAGAAAGGATCCGGAATCCTCCGGCTATATTAAGGCCGAAGCGAAGCCCTTCATCCGCAAAGATACCATCGAGACGACGGGAGCCGGCGATACATTCGGAGGGTGCATCCTCCATCACGTTCTCGAGAAAGGGCTGGAAGATCTCCGTGAAGCGGATCTGAAGGAAATGCTGACTTTTGCAAACAGCGCGGCATCGATCATAACCACGAGAAGAGGGGCTCTCCGCGTTATGCCGGAGCTGTCGGAGATCCTTCAAAACGGCGGTATTTTGTGAACTTATGAAAAAACTGTGTCACAGTTTTATTTCCTTTATCGTGGCAGCGCTGTTCCTGACTGCCTGTTCCGTGAAAAGCCCAAAGATGAGCACCGGGGTAACAGGCATCAGGGAGGACGCGGACTTTGGAAACGTCATATTCGACATCGGGGTGGATGAGTTCAACGCTCTGGGGTTTAAACATGGCGACAGTCTGGATGTCAGCTTTTCCAACGGCTATACTCTTGAGGATATTCCCTATTACACGGGCTACTACAATCCGGTGGGAGAACCTCTTCTCGTCGAGTTTATGGGCGCGGAGATCGTGGGCGCGATCAACTACGGCACTCTGTGGAAAGAAGCGGGGCTCTCTGAAGGCGACACCGCGGTGATCACACTTCGTGAGGCAGGCAGATATCTTGAGGTGCAGAACGCCCTTGATATCGCGTATTCCGACGACAGAAATGCATATGGAAGCGACGAGGTTTTTGCCAATTTCAGAGACATCAAAGCCGGAAACCTGAAGGAAAAAATGCTATACCGTTCGGCTTCCCCCTGTGACAATAAACACAACAGAGCCCGCTATTCCGATTCGCTTGCAAAGAAAGCCGGAGTGCGCGTGATCGTGGATCTGGCCGACTCCGATGAAGAGATACAAGATTTCATGAGCAGGGATGACTTTGATTCTCCGTTTTTTGCTTCTCTTTATGCCGATAATGCGGTGATACCCCTGAATCTTCAGGTGGACTATAAAGCTGACGATTTCAGGGCGCAGATCATAAAGTCACTGAAGATCATGAGCGAAAGAGACGGCCCTTATCTCATACACTGTATCGAAGGAAAGGACAGGACCGGCTTTTTGTGCGCGCTCCTGGAGTGCCTTTCGGGCGCCTCCTATGACGAGATCGTTGCGGATTACATGGAGTCCTACAAAAACCTGTATGGCATAGACCGCGCGTCCGATCCGGAAAAGTACGACGCGATACTGGGCAACAACCTTGTACCCAGGCTCAGGTTCATGACAGGGGCGGATGAAAACGCCGACATTACAACAGTGGATCGCGTATCCGGCGTCGAAGCGTATCTCCTGGGCGGAGGCATGACGGAAGAGGAGATCGGGGCCCTGAAAGAGAAAATGTGTAAGGGGAGCGGGCAATGAAAACAGCGGTCTTTCAGTCCGCCGGAATGTAAAGGAGAAAAAGGATGATCGATCTGCATATGCACAGTTGTATGTCCGACGGGACTGATCCCATACCGGAGCTTCTCCGCAAAGTCCGTGAAGCAGGCATTACGGTCTTTTCCGTTACCGATCACGATACCATGGAGGGGGCCTTGGAAATGGAGAGGCTTGTGAAAGAACAGTGCCCCGCCGATGTGACCTTTATCCGCGGGATAGAGTTTTCATCAATAACGGAAGAGGGCAAATGCCATATCCTCGGCTACGGCTGTGACCGGAACGAAAAGGCGCTCACGGACATTCTTGAAGAGGGCGCGGCAAAACGCCGTAACAAGCTTGAAAAGCGGCTCTCATTCCTGAAGGAGGAATTCGGGATCGAGTTCGAGGCTGATGAGATGTCTCATCTCCGTTCGATGAACAGCGTAGGGAAACCACACCTCGGCAATATGCTCGTCGAAAAGGGGTATGCGGAGATAAGGGATGAGGCGATAGAAAAGTACATCGAACCCTGTAAGACAGAGACAGACAGGCTGGATGGGGGAAAAGTGATCAGGACGATATTGAGAGCGGGAGGCGTTCCGGTATGGGCACATCCCCTGGGAGGCACGGCAGAAAGCGAACTGTCCATTCCTGAATTTGAACAGCAGCTCATGACGCTCAAGAATTTCGGGCTGATGGGCCTGGAATGCTATTACTCAAGGTACACGATCGAGCAGGCAGACATGCTGGCTTCCGTGGCAGTGAAAAACGGTCTCCGTGTCAGCGGCGGCAGCGATTACCACGGCGAAAACAAGCCCGTACATCTAGGTGAATTAAACGCCTCCGGAGTACCCGTGACCGAGGACAGGCTGAGTGTTCTGGAGATCATTTCCGGGGATCGATAAAAAGGAAGATCAAGGTTTTACGATCGCGGACCGCCCGTTAAAGGGATGTGCTGAAAAAACACATCCCTTTTCGTATAATTCACCCGTAACAGTTGATCTTTTCCTTTTGTTCTGTTTTACGAAGCTGGTATCTCCTTCGATTCGGTTCCCGTTGAGCCTGAATTTCGGGGGGACAGGTGATGAAGAACTTCCTGTCCCATTATCAACTGCCATTCAGTTTGCGTCATTACTCATCCAAATCCCCATTTTATCATGCGAATAAGATAATCTTTAGCACAA
>JAEELB010000055.1 GCA_016288705.1 Lachnospiraceae bacterium
ACATGAGCATAGTGGGCCCCAGACCCCTTCTGGTATCGTATCTGCCCTGGTACACGGACAGGGAAAAGCTCCGCCACACCGTGAGGCCCGGTCTCACAGGCCTGGCCCAGGTCAGCGGCAGGAACAGGCTCAAATGGGACGAACGGCTTGAAAAGGATGCGGAATACGTGGAAAACCTCTCCTTTGCCCTGGATCTGGACATAATAATAAAGACCTTCAGACAGGTCCTCGTCCACGAGGGAGTGGAGGCCGACACCTCGGATGAAGGGAATCTGGCGGAGATACGAAGGGCACAAAGGGAAAAAGAGGCGCAGAGCAAATGAACATCTATTTCCGCGAAGGATACGGACGGTTGTACGAAGATGTGGAAGGCGGCGTCTGTGAGAGCTTTGTATACAGAGGCGATCAGGGGTGCGTGCACCACATGTTCATAAAGCGCGAGATCCCGGATTCCGGTGGGTACTGTGACCTTATCACCCCCTACGGCTACGGGGGGCCGATCATTACGGATCCGGAGGGGGAAACCGGAAAAGGCGCCGGCGCCCTGACTGAGAGCGGCAGAAGCAGGCTGGTTTCTGAGTTCAAGGAAGCCTTTTCCCGCTATTGCAGTGAGAACCGGGTGGTCTCCGAATTCATAAGGTTCGATCCCGTGACCCAAAACGCCCTTGACTTTAAGGATATGTACTCGCCCGAGTACAACAGGCACACTCTGGGAACGGATCTTACAAAGGACGACCCGGTGGCTTCGGAATTTACAAAGAACTGCAGGAAGAAGATCAGAAAGGCCGAGAGAGGCGGCATCACCTCGGAGATCGTGAGGGGACCGTCGGATCTGGGATCCTTCAAGGCCATATACTATGACACCATGGACAGGGATAAGGCCGCGGGATATTACTATTTCAAAGACAGTTACTTCGAAAACCTCCGCGCTCTCCTGGGTGAGGATCTCCTGCTCATAACCGCGTACTATGAAAACAGACCCGTGGCTGCAGGGATATATTTTATCGACAGGGAAAACAGCGTGCTCCACGTGCATCTGTCGGGGACCCTGAAGGAGTACCTGTACCTCTCACCGGCTTACGTGTTGAGGCATCAGCTGGTCCTCTGGGGAAAGGAACAGGGTTTCAGGCTCGTGCACCACGGAGGCGGGGCCTCTTCGTCTCCCGACGACTCCCTGTATCAGTTCAAGAAACAGTTCGCGGGAGACTGCCTTCTGGACTTTTACATCGGAAGAAAGATATGGGATCCGGAAATGTATGAAGAACTCTGCAAAAAGCGCGGGGTGCCGGAGGGAACGCAGTTTTTCCCGGCGTACAGAGCGGCGGATTCCGGGAGAGCATGAAGGTACTGGTACTTACAAACTCCATATCCGGCATAGTCCAGTTCCGTCTGGATCTCATGCGGAGCATGACCGCCGAAGGATACAGCGTCCTGATCTCCTGTCCGCAGGAGTACAGGTATGAACACTACGAGTCCATCCTGAAGAAGGAGGGCTGCAGCGTCATTCGCTGCGATTTTGCAAGACACGGGATGAATCCCGTGAAGGAGCTCAGACTCCTGGCCTCCTACAGAAGGCTCATGAAGAAAGAAAGACCAGGCGCCGTGCTCACCTACACGATAAAGCCCAATGTATACGGCGGAATGGCGGCGGCAGGTCTCGGTATACCCTGTATCGGGAACGTGACCGGGCTGGGAGTCGCCATTGAAAATCCGGGACTCCTCAGGAAGGTCACCCTTTTCCTTTATAAAGCGGGATTCCGGAAGGCTGAGAGAGTCTTCTTTCAAAATTCGGAAAACAGGGATTTTTTTGTAAAAGAGGGTATAATAGATAAAAGTCTCACCTCGGTGCTCCCCGGATCCGGAGTGGATCTTATGGAGCACACGTACAGGCCCTACCCGGAGGGTGATGGGATAAAGCTCCTGTACATAGGGAGGCAGACAAAAGACAAGGGCTACGGGGAACTGGTACGGGCTGCCATGATCGTAAAGAAAAAGAGGCCGGAGACTGAGTTCATTTCCCTCGGGCTCTGCGAAGACGAATTCCGGGAGGAGCATGACCGCCTGAGGGCCTCGGAATGGATAAGGGAAGAAGGCTTCAAAGAGGATGTGCGGCCCTACATAGAAGATTGTTCCGCCCTGATACTCCCAAGCTATCATGAGGGCATGAGCAATGTCCTTCTGGAGGCTGCCGCCGCGGGCCGTCCCGTCATAGCCACGGATGTGCCGGGCTGCCGGGAGACCTACGTGGACAACGTCACGGGCTTTTCCTGCAGGAAGGGCGATCCGGACTCCCTTGCGGCGGCCATAGAAAAGCTTATCGCCCTCACCCGGGAAGAACGGGAAGAGATGGGGAAAAAGGGAAGAAAATACGTTGAAGAACATTTTGACCGGAAAAAGGTCACGGAAAGCTATATGACAGAGCTCAGGCGCATGCCGCAATGAGTCCGGGAACGGACCCGCGGCGCCGGCCGGAAGCCGGCGTACTGAACAGCTCTGATTTAAAGGAGGAATGAGGATGTCTCTCTACAACGATCTGCTGGAAAAAAAGGAAAAACTGTCCCTAGTGGGACTGGGATATGTGGGAATGCCCATCGCCGTCGCCTTTGCGAAGGAAGTGAACGTGATAGGCTACGACCTGAACGCGGAGAAGATACAGAAGTATAAGGAAGGCTTCGACCCCACCCTTGAAGTCGGGGATGAGGCCATAAAGAATTCCGGCGTTGATTTCACGAGCGACGCTTCGAGGCTTGAGGAAGCCAGATTCCACATCGTGGCAGTGCCCACGCCGGTAAATCCCGACCACACTCCGGATCTCACCCCGGTCATATCCGCATCCAGGACCCTGGGGCAGAACCTGTCGCCGGGATCCATCGTGGTATACGAGTCCACGGTCTACCCCGGAGTGACCGAAGAAGTGTGCGTGCCCATTCTGGAACAGGAATCGGGGCTTAAGTGCGGTCAGGACTTCAAGGTAGGCTATTCCCCGGAGAGGATCAATCCCGGAGACAAGGTCCACAGGCTCTCCACCATCGTGAAGATCGTATCCGGCATGGACAGCGACACCCTGAACGAGGTTGCGGACGTATATTCCCTTGTGGCTCTGGCCGGGGTCTACAGGGCCCAGTCCATAAAGGTGGCCGAGGCCGCCAAGGTCATAGAGAACAGCCAGAGGGATATCAACATAGCCTTTATGAACGAACTGTCCATCATCTTCCACAGGATGGGGATAGATACCGACGCAGTGCTCAAGGCTGCCGGGACCAAATGGAATTTCCTGAAGTTCAGCCCGGGACTCGTGGGAGGCCACTGCATAGGAGTGGATCCCTATTATCTCACCTACAGGGCCGAGCAGATGGGCTATCACAGCCAGGTGATACTGGCGGGGCGCCGCATAAACGACGATATGGGAAAATACGTTGCGGAAAGCCTGGTGAAGAATCTGATAAAGGCGGACATTCCCGTCAGAGGGGCAAAGGTGGCCATACTCGGCATCACCTTCAAGGAGAACTGCCCGGATGCCCGGAACACAAAGGTTGTGGATATCATTAACGAGCTGGGAGAATACGGCATAAGTCCCGTGATCGTGGATCCTTCCGCAGACCCGGATGAGGTTGGAAGGCTTTACGGACTTAAGCTGTCAGGGAAGGATGCCCTGAAGGATATGGACGCCGTGGTGGTGGCCGTCGCCCACGATGAGTTCAAAGCTCTCAAACCCCACGATATAGCCGCCTATTACGCCCCCGGGAGAAGCGCCCGGGTGATAATGGATATAAAGAGCATCTACGACAGGACCGAATTCGAGGATCACGGTTTTATTTACTGGAGGCTGTGATACCGGGATTCCCGGATCCCATGAGACGCCGGAAAAGTCCGGCGGGAGGTAATGATGTCATTTGAAAATGTGAATTTTCCGGAAAATACCGTGTTCCTGGTGACCGGAGGCGCGGGCTTCATAGGCTCCAACCTTTGCGAGGCCCTGCTGGATAAGGGCGTTACCGTCCGCTGTCTGGACAACCTCTCCACCGGGAAATACAGCAATATCGAACCCTTCATTGAAAATGAGCGCTTCACCTTCATAAAGGAGGACATAAGGGATCCGCAAGCCTGCCTGAAGGCCACGGATGGCGTGGATTATGTTCTGAATCAGGCGGCCTGGGGCTCGGTCCCCAGATCCATCGAGATGCCTCTCCTCTACGAGGACATTAATATAGGCGGAACCCTGAACATGATGGAGGCCTCCCGTGTGAACGGGGTCAGGAAGTTCGTTTACGCTTCCAGCTCCTCGGTATACGGCGACAGCACCTCCCTCCCGAAAAAAGAGGGTCAGGAAGGCCGCGTGCTCTCCCCCTACGCCCTGACGAAACGCTGCGATGAAGAGTACGGAAGGCTTTACAAGACGCTGTACGGTCTGGACACTTACGGTCTCAGATATTTCAATGTATTCGGAAGGCGCCAGGACCCGAACGGGGCCTACGCCGCCGTCATCCCGAAATTCATAAAACAGCTTCTGGCGGGAGAGACTCCCGTGATCCACGGAGACGGCATGCAGTCCAGGGATTTCACCTACATCGACAATGTGATAGAGGGGAATCTGAAGGCCTGTCTCGCTCCTTCGGAAGCCGCGGGAGAAGCCTACAATATCGGAGCAGGCGGCAGGGAATATCTGAACGACATATACGAGGATATCTGTAACGCCCTCGGGAAGAAAGTGGAACCAATCCACGACGAACCCAGAAAGGGGGATATCAGGGATTCAAACGCCGATATCTCCAAGGCAAGGGAGGCCTTCGGATACGATCCCTCCTACGATTTCAAGGCCGGGATTGCTCTTGCCATAGACTGGTATAAGGAGTTTCTGCGCCCCTGAAACAGGGTGATGCATTGGTGCGCGCCGTGAGGCGGCGAAAGGAAAGGAGAGCCTGAAAGTGGATTACGGACTTACGGTTTTCGGGGTGAAGGATTCCTCGGAAGATATGATCAGGTTCCTCCACGGCAGTGTCCGAAAGATCGACCTTGTGATCAGCGTGTCTGACAGCGTGCGCGGAAAGAACGATATCGCGGGAGGCACCGGGCTCAAGGGTCTGGAAAAGGAGCTGGGGATACCGGTGTTCGAGGCAGATTCCTACCTTCTGAAGGATGATGCCACCCTCTCCTTTATTTCCGGTAACGGATTTGACCTGGGGATCTGCATGGGATGGCAGAGACTGATCCCCGTTGAAGTGCTTTCCCGGTTCAGATCCGGGGTCTTCGGGTTTCACGGAAACGCGGGTTACCTTCCCTTCGGAAGGGGCAGGAGCCCTCTCAACTGGTCCATGATCCTTGGAGACACCAGATTCAACCTGAACCTTTTCAGATACGATGAAAACCCGGACTCTCCCAACGTCTTTGCCACGGAGACCTTCGAGATCACCCCCTTCGACGACATCAGGACCGCCCAGTACAAGAATCAGATACTCTCAAGACGCCTTGCCCAAAGGCTCGTCAGAGCCTGGGAAAAGGGCGAGGTCATTGTAAATACGGTGTCAAAGGATTACGATTCCTGGTATGAAAAGAGGACCGCTAAGGACGGGCGTCTGGATATGAAAGCCAGGACCCGGGAGATATATAATCTGATACGCGGAGTGTCCGCTCCGTTTCCCGGAGCCTTCTGCTTTGTTGAGAAGCCCGGGACGGATCCGGTAAAGATCACTGTCTGGGAAGCCAGGCCCTTCGACCAGATCATCGATCTCTCCGGCTTCGCGCCGGGTGAGATCGCATTTGTCTTTGAAAACCGCCCCGTCATAAGGACAGTGGACGGTTCCCTTATCATAAATAAATACGAAAGCGAGGACGGCTCGCCCCTTAAAGCGGGAGATATCCTCAAATGAACACCGTATTCCGGATAGACGACGTGACTGCCTACATGCCGGGATGCGGGGACGGAAGCCCTTCTTCCGGAGCAGGCGGAGACAGCCTGGGATCGGGCTCCAACGGATCCCGGTTCCTCACGGTCCTGTCGATGCTCATGGATGCGGGCGCTCCCCCCCTGCTCGGGATAGTGCCGGATCTCAGGGACGAGAACCTGTCCGATGATATTTCCGCAGACAGAAATGAGCGGGACGAGCGCTTCATGCGGTTTTCCGGTTTTGTACATGAGCTCAGGGACCGGGGGTGCGAGACGGCCATGCACGGCTTCAGGCACCTCTACACCACCCTTTCCCACGGCATATTTCCCCTGAACGGCTTTTCCGAATTTGCGGGAGTGCCGGAGGAAGAACAGTTCAGACGCATCAGCGCAGGAAAGAATATCCTCGAAAAAGCAGGTATTCAGACCGCGCTGTTCATGGCTCCGGGACACACCTTTGACAAAACCACTCTCAAAGTCCTCAAAGCCTGCGGCTTTACCGGGGTGACGGACGGATTCGGACGACGTCCTTATTTACGTCAGGGACTTACATTCTACCCCATCGCATTCAATACGGAAAAGGACGCCCGGTCGCCCGGCGATGGATGGACCACGGTAGTCCTGCACCCCTGCACCATGAGCGGGGAAGGGTTGGAGAGGCTTTCAAGAATGCTTAAGGATCCTGCGGTCCGCCCCAGGCCCTACAGCGACTTCCTCAGGGAGAAGCCCGTGAATGCCAACGCATTTTCCATCGCGCGGGAGTACGCTCTGGCAACCTTTAAGCGCAGTTATGTAAGCTTCCGGGGAAACGCCGGGGATCCCGGGCGCCACATCGGAGAAACCTATGTCTACGACGACTGAACCCGTAAAAGGCACGAAGCCTGTGTCTTCGAATGATGGACCCGTAAGAGTCCTGAACGTCCTCGGAGGCACGGATCTGGGCGGCGCCGAGAGCCGCATAATGGATCTGTTCCGGCATCTGGACAGGGACAGGGTGGTATTTGATTTCCTGGTCCACATGGATCCTGCCGGGTATATGAGAGCATCCGCCGAGAGGGAACCGCCGGAGGGATACAGGAAAAGGCAGCACTTCGACGACGAAATAGAGCGCCTCGGGGGAAGGATATACGCTGTACCCAGGCTCACAAGGAGCACATATCTTTTGTATGTGAAGGCCCTCGAGGATTTCTTCCGGAAAAATAAGGACCATATAGACGTGCTGGAGGGACATATGACCAGCACCGCCTCCATCTACATGAAGATCGCGAGGAAATACGGGATCAGCCCCATCATCTGCCACGCCAGGAGCGCCGGCACAGGTTCGGGGTTTAAGGGCTTTGTCAAGCGCTGTTTCAGAAAAGGGGCGTACAGATACGCGGATCACCTCTTCACCTGCTCGGAAAAGGCGGGGCTGGCGGTATTCGGGAACAGAGAGACCGTGTTCATCCCCAACGCCATAGAGACCCGCAGATTCGCTTTCAGCCCCGAAGACCGGGCGGAGATCAGAAGGGAATACGGCCTTGAAAATAAGAGAGTGGCCGGCCACATCGGCCGCTTTTCCTACCCGAAGAATCACAGCTTTCTCCTCAGGGTGTTCGATGAGATGCTCCCCGGAAATGACGATCTGATGCTGCTGCTCGTGGGAAACGGAGAGCTTTACAATGAAGTGAGGGATGAGGCAGCGTCCCTCGGCCTCGGAAACAGGGTCATATTTGCGGGGGAGAGGTCAGATCCCGAAAGATTCTACAGCGCCATGGACCTGATGATATTCCCTTCAAGATACGAAGGCATGCCGGGAAGCGTGGTGGAAGCCCAGGCAAACGGCCTTCCATGCCTCATGTCGGATGCGGTGTCGCAAGAGACCGCGCAGTGCGATCTGGTGAGTTTCCTGCCCCTTGATGATGGAGAGAAGGCCTGGAGCGAAAGTGCTCTCAGGCTGTTGAACCGTTACGGCGCGGAAAACAGGGAAAAGCTTTCGGAGGCAGGGATAAAAGCGCTGACGGATTCCTGCTATGATGCGGAGGCCCTGGCCCGGAAGCTGACTGAATTCTATACCGGAAGGACGGACGTATTCAATTGAGTCCTTCCTCCCCTTCCCCGTAGTGATATGTGGGTACCAGGCTCTTCACGATGGGCCTTATGTCCGAGCCTTCAACCCGGCTGGTGTCGGAAAGCTCTTTAAGCCGGCTGAAGAAGAAGTCCTCGTCTATCTCTATGGGTTTTCCTATGTAGATCAGGCTGTTGGGGGTTTCCTTCATCCCTTCTTCATCCATGAGGATCTCTTCATAAAGCTTCTCGCCGGGTCTGAGCCCGGTAAACTCTATCTCGATATCCTCCCCTACCCTGTAGCCGGAAAGCTTTATCAGGTTTTCCGCCAGATCCAGTATCTTTACGGGTTCTCCCATATCCAGCACGAAGATCTCACCGCCCTTTGCATAGGCTCCCGCCTGGAGCACAAGGGATACGGCCTCAGGAATGGTCATGAAGAATCTGGTGATGTCGGGATGGGTGACCGTGACGGGGCCCCCGGCCTCTATCTGCTTTCTGAAAAGCGGGATGACCGATCCGCTGGAGCCCAGCACGTTTCCGAAACGGACCGCCACAAATTCCGTGTCGTAGTGATTATTGAAGATCTGCACGATCATCTCGCAGATCCTCTTGCTGGCGCCCATTATGTTCGTGGGGTTCACGGCCTTGTCGGTGCTGATCATGACGAAACGTCTGACGCCGCTCATGGCGGCTGCCTGAGCCACCTTGAAGGTGCCGAATACGTTGTTCTTTATCGCTTCCTCGGGAGATCCCTCCATGAGGGGCACATGCTTGTGGGCAGCCGCATGATATACGATATCCGGCCTGTAATGATCGAATATCCAGTTCATCCTGGAAGCGCTCCTGACAGAGCCGATGAGCACCTTAAGCTCCAGATCCGGATGGGCCTTCATGAGTTCCTGCTGCAGGTCGTACACGCCGTTCTCGTAAATATCCACGATTATCAGCATGGAGGGGCTGTGGTCCGCTATCTGCCGGCAGAGCTCGCTCCCGATGGAGCCTCCGCCTCCCGTCACCAGCACCCGGCTGCCGCTGACATAGTCCAGGATCGAATCCAGATCAACCTGCACCGGTTCCCTTCCGAGCAGATCCTCTATCTCTATATCCCTGAGCTTTGAAACGCTCACCTCTCCGTTCACCAGCTGGTACATTCCCGGGAGGGACTGGATCTTGCAGCCCGTCAGCTTGCAGATATCCAGCAGTTCCTTTTTATCCTTTCCGGATCTGGACGGCATAGCCAGGATGATCTCATCGATATCCCTGGTCTCGGCGTACTCCAC
>JAEELB010000056.1 GCA_016288705.1 Lachnospiraceae bacterium
AAAGCGATACGAATGGCTTAACGGGCAGAGAGCTCGTTCCCGAACGGGAAACTGCGGATTTCAAAGAGTAAAGGATACATGAGATATTACATTATCACGGAATCCAAAGACACTCGCGGACAATACATCAATAATAATAGTATTGGGCTGGCATACAGACTGGCTCAAAAAGACTACACAAAGGATTTTCTCAAAAAAGCAAGGGTGGAGCTGAAGACATTGGAAACAGCAGCATCCAAACTGACTTTCTGCAACGCCGACCTTGCTTTCAGCGGCATATCAGACCAAAGACAGAAGCTGGTAGATCCGTACATTCCTGATGACGAACGATACGCCCTTGAGTGGGAGAAAAAGGATTTCAGGACCAACGGTTTCAAGGAAGAGGAAAAGAAATATGATACCAAACACGGAGAACGGGTCAGATCCAAATCGGAAGCGATCCTCGCAGATATCTTCTTTGAACTGGACATCCCGTATCATTATGAACCGGCAGTAAAACTGAAAGGCGGGCTTGTCCGGTATCCGGATTTTTCTCTTCTGAAGAAAAGCACCCGCGAGGTTTACTACCTGGAGCACTTCGGACTGCTGGATGATGAGGAGTACAGGATCCAGGCTCTCACAAAGCTCAGCGAATATAATCAGAACAACATAGTACTTGGAAAAAATCTGCTGATTACATATGAATTTCAGGATCATCCGTTAAACATCAAAGAGATCCGCAACATGCTCAGAAACATTTTCCCATAAACTATGACCGGGCGTCCCCGGAGCAATATACTTTCCCGGCACCGCATCACGCTCGTGATGCGGCAGCCTGGTGTAACCCGGATGTCATGTCTTTAGCAGTGGCTCTGCAGCCACACTTGTTGTGCGGCAGCCTGGTGCAACCCGGATGTCATGTCTTTAGCAGTAGCTCTGCAGCCACACTTGTTGTGCGGCAGCCTGACGCAACCCGGATGTCATGTCCGTGGCAGTAGCTCTGCAGCCACACTCGTGGTGCCGGCGCCTGTCCCCGCAGCACTGTCCTTCCGGAGACGGCTGAGGATCACGCTCCCTCCGGCACTTTGCTGATGACATCCCGGTCGATCCGTCTGTAAAAATACACCGTAACGATAAGCGAAACCACCTCCGCAACGGGGAAGCTCCACCAGACCAGCCTGAGTCCGCCGATCCTTGCAAAGAGCCATGCTGCGGGAAGCAGCGCCAGAAGCTGCCTGCTGAGGGACACTATCATGCTGTAGACGCCGTTTCCGACAGCCTGGAACACGCCTCCGGTAATGATGCAGTACCAGGCCAGAAGATAGGTCAGCCCTATCACTCTCAGCGCCGGCACTCCGATGGTCACAAGAGACGCATCTCCGGTATTGAATATCGATATGAGTCTGTCCGGTACCAGTTCAAAAGCCAGAAATCCCAGAAACAGTATGCAGAATCCGTACCTCAGGGCGACCCTGTGGGCTTCCTTCATCCGGGTCCGGTTCTTTGCTCCGAAATTGTAGGCCACTATCGCAATGACTGAATTGTTGAGGCCGAATATGGGCATAAAGAAGAAGCTCTGCAGCTTGTAGTAAATGGTAAACACGGCCACGGCCGCCTGATCGAGCCCCATCAGGATATAGTTCATCCCGTAGTTCATGACACTTCCCACAGCCTGAAGGGCAATGGCCGGGCCTCCCACCACGTAGATATCCTTTACCAGTCCGGTATCGAAATGAAAGCCGGAGGGGTTCAGGTTCAGGTCGGGGTTATGCTTTACGTTCAGGATAATGCCGAGCACGGTTGCGATGATCTGGCCGAAAACAGTTGCGTACGCCGCTCCCGCCACCCCCAGCTTAGGCGCTCCCAGAAGGCCGAAGATCAGGATGGGATCCATTATCACGTTGGTGAGAGCCCCCGTGAGCTGCGGTATCATTGCCAGAAGCGTTCTGCCGGTGGATTGTAGAAGTCTCTCAAAGGTGATCTCCATATAGACTCCGATGCAAAGGCAGCAGATGATGCGGAGATATGTCGAGCCATATTCCAGAGTCCTGCCCGTGGCGCCCTGTCCGGCAATAAGGGCTCTTGAAAAGAAAACGCCCATCAGAAGGCAGAAAACGTAGCTTATGAGCATGAGGACTATGCCGTGGAGAGCCACATTATTGACTTTTTTGCGGTTGCCCTCACCGAGGGATCTGGACAGGAGTGAGCCGACCCCTATACTGGTGCCCATGCATATGGCGATAATGATGATCTGCACGGGAAACGCAAGTCCCAGCGCGCTTATGGCGTCAGTTCCCGCACTGACGGGCTGCCCGGCGGCATCCAGGACTATCTCGTCCGTGGTGATCCGGGACACAAAAATGCTGTCAACAATATTGTAAAGCGCCTGCACCAGATTTGACAGCATGAGGGGGACCGCCATGGACAGCATCAGACGGTTAACGGGCATGGTGCCCATTTTGTTTTCTTTCACACGAACTTCACTCATATGATCTCCATCACAGACAATGTGTTTATTCTTTTATTTTTACGACCGGAGTATTATACACGCGAACTGCATCAATGTGCAACGGAAGAACTGCTCACGGGAAAAGTAAAATAAGTACCCGGATATGGCTCATTTGCCAGAGTAAAATGCCACCATTCGGTGCTGATGGGTTTAAAGCCGCGGGCAGTCATGGCGTTTCTCAGAAGGTTTCTGTTGGCAGACTGTTCCGGTGTGATACCCGCGTAGTCAGGATGGCTCAGGTTGCCGAAATGATCAAAGGTACCGCCCATATCGACATCAAGTCCGGTGGAATTGTCCACAAGGGTCAGATCCACGGTACTCCCCCTGCTGTGACCGGACCTGCGGGCGATATATCCTTTGCGGAAGAGCACGCTCTTGTCGAGTTCAGGATAAAAGTCCTGTTTCATGCGCATATCATAGGGATCCTGCGCCCACCTGACAAAATGATCCACCGCCTGCTGGGGTCTGTAGGCATCATAGATCTTGAGCCTGTAGCCCTGCGCCATCACGTCGTCGCTGACGGCTTTCAGAGCAGAAGCGGCTTCTTTTGTAAGCAGGGCGGAAGGTTCCTCGTATCCGTCTATCCTGTCCCCCACAAAATTGTATGTGGAATAATAACGTATCTCCTGAAGGGCGTCGGGCACGGCTTCGCTTAACAGAACGAAACCGGAGGCATCATCGGACAGCCTGGTCCCGTCGGCCAGTGTCACCTCATTTACCGCCTTTTCCCCGTTTCCTGCGCCTGTGTTTTTTCCTGTCCGATCCTCCATAAAGTTTCCGGCCGGGTCCTTTTCTCCGCTGCCACCTGCAGCGCCAGCGTAAGTCCCGGCGTCACCTGCAGCGTTAACGCCCGGATCACTCCCTCCGACGCCATCCGCAAAACCCGGAGCAGTCTCACTCCCATCCGCGAAACCTGCGCCGGTCCCGTCCCCGATTTCCTCCCATATGCTGTCGGGAGCGTCTCCCTGTCCCTGTGCTGCAGGCCGCTCACCGCAGCCGCATGCGATCGACAGGCAGACAGCCATGAAAATGGCGAAGTAAATACGGCTGTATGATCTCAAATTCCTCTTTCCGGTCATTTTTCAGCCGATGTTCCGGTGCGGCTATCCGCGTCCCGGGGCGTTCCTTCCCCCTCCGGGTCCTTTATCCTCTCCTGCACAAGGGCCACTGCATTCCTTACACAGTCCTCACATCTGCAGAGAACGACTCCCGTATCCAGCCCCTTTAATTCCCGGCAGTTTGAAGCTCCGCACATTTTCTCAAAACTCTTGAGAAGATCCGCAGCATCCTTTTTAATGGGAGTTCCCTTATATTTTTTCAAACCCAGTACGATCTGGGCCCCGCACAGCGCACCGCAGGTAGCCCCCAGGCAGCCCATTCCCCCTCCGAAGGCCGCTCCCGCCTGTTTAAGCAGAGTTTCGGGAGCATCCAGTTCATCCTTAAATACAAGGATCACAGCCTGGGCGCAGTTCATCCCTCCGTGGATCAGTTCAATAGCAAGGTCTCTTCTGTCTTTCATAACATCTCCCGGGCAATAAGCCCACGGGTCGCACGAGCCGAAGCTGTTCGCCTGCCCCGTGACCTGTGCCGTTTCCAGTCACGGGTCGCGCGGGTAAAAGCCGCTTCACCGGACCGTAGTCACAAATTCCGAGCAGGCGTCGTTCATGCCCGAAATGGGCTGCACCTGGAACCTGCCGCTCTTTTCACCGTCGGAAATAAAGACCGATCTTGAGGGGATCCCCTCCGGAATCACGGTATAATAACCCCTGGCCTCCCCCTTCTTGAGGACGGACTCGTCTTCGGTCCCTTCATACCTCCAGGTAAAACCGTTGCCGGACGGATCCGGATCCATGCTGCCGGTCTCCAGCTTCACCTCCGAACCGTCTGTCAGCGCCACCACGTAAACAGTTTCTCCACCTCCCGTATCCTCGTTTGACGGAGCGGGCAGATATCCGGCTATATCCTCGTCCGGATTTTCCATTACAAAGCCCACCGCTCCTTCGGGCGCTTCATCCAGAAAGGCTTTCCAGTTTGCCGGCGTCCTGTTTCTGATGAATGACGCGTATCTGTACATTGCCGTATCCGGAGCGGGAGCGTCAAAGACATAAGCTTTGCCCTCAAAATCCTTTGCGGTGACGGTGCTGCCGCCGTCTGTAAAGGAAAGCTCCTCCACCTCGTCTCCGTCAATGATCCCGACCAGATGGCCCTTATAGTTGTAGACCTCATTGAAAAGAGAATAGACGGCGGTGGTGATGTCATCGCCCTTCCATGTCAGGTTCACGCCGTCGATGACCTTTTCGATGTTTCCCGTTCCCGTATTCAAAAGATAATACAAACTCCTGTGAGGATTAACATGTCCGTCCACGACTATCCATTCCCCCACCTGCTTCACATCCGTGATCGCATTGGTGAGAAGGCCGTAATCCGTCAGATCATATTCCCCTCCGTTGTAAATAAGGACCGTTCCCCGGTGATCCAGTTTGGCGGGAAGATCCCCCATATCGTAAAGACCGTAGTAGCTTGCGGGCACCTCCTCTATCGAAGTGAGACGCCTTTCCCCGTCCGCTTTCACGTAGAGCATCATCAGGGGGTGCTCTCCTTTGAGCCGGGTCATGTTCAGCACAAGGGAAGTGTCCGTAGTATCCGAAAATGAATACTCGTTGATCCCGATATCCCCGGCCGGAGCGAAATACCCGGCAGAATACCGCCTGTTGCTGTACTCATCCAGACTTTCAAAATCATGCAGTTCCATCCGCTCAAGGAGAAGGGTTTTCCCCGTCAGATCCTTCCAGCAGAACGCGTAGAAGCCTGAGGAGTCCGGAGCCTTTGCCTTGGAGACGGCGGAGGCGCTTTTAACGCCTGCTGCCGGGACCTCTGTTCCCGCAGCCTGAGAGGATCCCCGATCCTCCGAAGACCTGTGGAGGAACCAGAGGGACTGAGGCTCGCATTCTCCCTTCTCCCTGTATCCCGCCTCCAGCCTTTCCGCATCCTGAAAGATCCTGTCAAACACAAATGAATCCCCGTTCCCGAGCCAGGTCAGGTAGAGATGATCCTCATCCCGGCCGCGCCCAACCTGAAACAGTCCCGAAACAGTCTCGCTCCCCGGGTTCAGATATCCATCCGGAGCAGTGAATTCTTTCGGGATCAGGGGGAATTTCATCGTAAATGAAGTCACCTCCGGATCCTCAACCGTGTTTCCGGAAGTCTCGTCAAAATGGGTGTTGTGTTCAAAGGCCACGGAGCCCTCAAGGCCTGTCTCTGTGCCGTTCCGTTTAAATGAAAGACTGCCTCCGTCCCCGACAGTCAATTCTCCTATGTCTTTTCCGGAAAGGATATCCGTCATGATCCAGCGTCCCGCGGCAAACCCCATCACCGCATCCGGATCCGTAACGTCAAGGAGTGCCACCGTTTCCCCGTTTTCGGAAAATGTTTCTTCCGCCGGATTTTCCACGGCTGATGCGGACGAAGCTTCGGCAGCAGCTGCCGGAGATCCGGGATCGCTTTCAGCCGCAGCTGAGGATCCCGTTTCAGGCTTTGACCCGCCCTTTCCGCAGGATACAAGAGCGAGCATCGCCGTCAGGCACAGTGCGGAGAGCATAAACGATGCTATTCTTTTCAAAGAGTTGTCATTTCCCATATCATTTATCATCTCCCGCCATCTTCAGGGCTCTCTTCCTCTCGATCATCTTGTGGTCCGCGCGGCCGAACACAGCGTCCAGATCCCAGTCGTTCTGGGGGATGTATATGGACATTCCGCTTGCGACCACCACGCCGCCGTTTCGCCGGTTGCTGTCGACCTGGTCTTCAAATGTGGAGAGAAGGGAATTCCTGTGATCGTAATCATTTCCCTCCAGCAGCGCCACGAATTCATCTCCGCCTATGCGATAGACCGGACTGTGCTTGAACAGATGACATATGAGGGAACAGGCTTCCTTTATCCTCTTGTCGCCCTCCGCATGTCCCATGCCGTCGTTTATCTTCTTAAGATCGTTCAGATCGAACACCACCAGTCCGAAAGCCGATATCTTTCCCCCTGCGATCCGTTTTTCCATCTCCTTTTTCATGTCCACATAGGCGTGCATATTCTTCACGCCGGTGAGCTGATCCGTGAAGGCCATCTTTCTCACGCTCCCCAGCTCCCGGTTGCGCTCGATCCTTTCGGCTTCATTTACGAAGGTGTGGATCATACAGGTGGCCAGGAGACAGCCCACCGCATAAAACGGCAGCAGCGGGAAACGGTTCTGAAGCAGGATGAAGATCAGCATCACCATTCCTGACATCCCTATTATCAGATGATGAAAACGGATCTTTCCCTTCGATCTCAGGGCAACCGCAAAGGTATAGACAGAGGTCAGGAAGAATAATCCCACCTGCAGCGCAAGAGTGGCGTACCGGGCAACGCCCGGCAGATAGACGTCGTTTTCATCAAACCAGAACATGACCGGTATGAAGAAATTCATCACCAGCACCATCAGCTGGAAGATCAGGATCAGCCATCCCGCATAGGAAAGGAATCGGGCAAAATAGTTCTCATTATTCAGATAAGAGACCACGTAACGGGTCCAAAACAGCACTGAGAGAGCCATGGCGGCAAAATAGAACACCGTGTCCAGGAAAGTCAGGATGATGAGCTCATTCTCATAGAGTAACCCCCAGAGAATATCGGTAATGTAATACGCCCCCAAGCAGATCAGATAAAGCCTGTATCGGTTGCCGGTCTCACTGACGGCTTCGTTCCGCTGTATCCTGAATACGTTAAAATTAATGATGAGATGTATGGCCAGCGCCAGGGTCCCAAAGCTTGAGTAATACATATTATACGTTCCTCTCCGTCTCGAGTTCCACCCAGGCAGGAGTGAAACCGGATCTCAGCGCCACCCGCTGGGACGCAAGATGGGAGAAAGCCGTCCCGTAATATGGGAGCGCTCCCTCCTTCAGTATCTCGTTTTTCAAAAGAGTTACAAGTGTATGGGCAACGCCCGTTCCACGGGCTTCGGGCTCCACATTTATCCCTATCTGCCACATGGTGGGGCTGTCGGCGCTGGCTCCTGCCATGCCCAGGATGGTTTCCCCCGTCCCCCCCACGGCAGACACTCCGATCACATCCGGAGCCGTTTCGCAGAAGGAATAGGCTTTGTCAAATCTTGAATCTCCTCTGAAGCGCTCGATCTCTTCTCCTCTGTACCACCGTATATCCAAATCCCCGGTGTCGATCCGGGTCTCCGTTTCCGATATGAAAAACGGATAGACCTTCCCTATACGGTATCCGGAAGCCCTGAGCCTTTCATCTATCACCCTGAGCTTTTCGGCCACGATGAACCACTCCGCGCCCTCATCCCGGAAGCGCTCCCTGCACCAGGCGATCATTTCCTCATCCCCCGTAAAAAGGAGTTTGCCGTTGACAACCCCTATCCTCAGGAAGCATTCTCCCTTTTCCTCAAACCGCCTTCTTCCGTCCAGAAATCTGTAAACGGAAAAATGATTTTCCCGATCCTCCACCTCCTTTGGTGAGACACAGTAATCAAGGGCCAGCTGTCTGCAAAGTATCCCGTTCATCTTCATGACTCCTTTGATCCCGAGCTTTTACGCTTGAGTTCCTCTTTATTTTCGTACATGGCGGCGTCGGCTCTTTCGAAGACCTGTTCAAAATCCCTGTCGCCCTGGGTGAACCGCGACATTCCGCAGGCTATCACAACGTCATCGGATCTCCTGTTCATAAGATTTCTCCTCTGCATTTCTTCCATGCAGTCGCCGAGTTTCCCGAGGCTGCCGCCCTCCAGCACCACGGCGAATTCATCCCCGCCTATGCGGAAAACCTCCCCGTCCGCAAATATCTCGCAGATGATGCTGCAGGCTTTTTGGATCAGCATATCACCGGCTTTGTGGCCTCGGGTATCATTTACTTTCTTCAATCCGTTCACGTCGCAGATCACGATGGCGAAGCTGTCTTCTTCCCCGCTGTGGATCCTCTCGTTAATCTGTGACTCCAGATCCACATAGGCGTGCTTGTTCTTTATGCCTGTAAGGGCGTCGATATTGGCCCGCACCTCGGCGCTCCTCAGGTTCTGGGCGTACTGCTGGTCAAGCCGTTCTCTGGCGTCTATGTCGCTCACGCCCACCACAAGCTGGGGACCGTCCTTTTCCTGGACCATGGCCGCGCTCAACAGGACATACCTGGGTTCCCCGTTCACCACCAGTCTGTACTTCAGGGAAAAGATCCCGTTCTTTTCGATCTCATTCAGGATGTTTTCCTTTGAGACAGTTTCAAAGAACAGTTTTTTATCCTCTTCATAAACTATCTTTTTGGATTCCTTGAAGGTCCTGGTGAAGAAGTCCCCGCCCTCCTTGGGAAGTTCTATGGATTCGTAGGAACCGGTGGCCGAATACTCCACATAATCGTCGGTCACGGGATCCACGTTGTAGATACAGATATAGTGACCGGAGAGAGCCATGACCCGGTCATAGGTGGCTTTCTCCTGCTTCATGCGTTCGGCGAGTTCTTTCAGCTTCATCATATCGTCTATATTGTTCACCCCGATAATGATGTGATCCTCATCATCCTTCATCCGGACAGCCTTGAGATTCACGTAGACAGGGTTTTCACCCACAATGAGGCGGTACGTGATGACATATCTTCCCTCCCTGTCGATGGTATTTATGACATTTTCCTTGGTGAAGGATTTCTGGAAGAACTCACGGTCGTCCATGTAGATCACCACATTGGATCTGTCGCGGCTCAATCTGAAGAAATCTTCGCCGGTCATTTCCGTCTCTATATCCAGCACCTCCTTACCGGTGGTGTATTCAATGTAGTTCTCGTTTTTCAGGTCCACATAGTAGATGAACGTATAGTCGGAGGACAAAGCCATGGCTATCCTGGAATAGGTTACCTTCTCATTTGCCATCTGGTCCAGGGCTTCCTTCGTCTCGATATTTTCCTTTCTGATCATGACCAGTTCCGATACATCCACCCCCATGCCCAGCAGGCAGAGCTTTCCGTTGGCATCGGTGAACTTGAGCTTTGTCGTCTGGAACGACCTCATATTTCCGCGGGCATCGGGCACATCCTCCCTGAAGATGTAGGGTTCGTCCATGGACAGTGCCTTTTTGTCGTCGTCGACAAAGTGCTTTGCGGTCACCATGTCGAACAATTCCGCATCCGTATGCCCCACCACATCCGCCGGGGTCTTTTTGTGGGCGTATTCCGCAAACATCTGATTGCAGGCCAGATACATGCCGTTCTCCACATCCTTTGAAAAGGTAAGAGCCGGCATATTGTTCAGAAGGGAAGTGATGGACCCGGTGAGGGCGGATATCCTCTGGGCTGCCTGGGCTCTTTTTGCGAGGTTTATATTATTCTTTTTCAGAAGCTCGCTCTCTTCCACCAGCTCCTCATGCCTGTTCATGGGCTTAATGAGAAACTGGCCCGACAGGAACAGGCTTATGGCCGAAAGGATGATGGCGAGGAGGATCACCGAGAGGATGGTATTTCTGAGCAGCCGGTTCCTCCTGGAATTGATCTGGCTCATGGAAATGTCCACTCCCACATAGGCCACCACTTCGCCGTTATCCACCACCGGGACCGCGCTTCCAATGACGTCGCCGTAGATCTCGGTGTTTGATACGGAGGGGACCAGAGTCATGTTCGGATCATTCAGAGCCTTCAGATCATTTCCCTTCAGATGATCGAAAGTGCCGGGGTGACAGATATTGTTGTCTCCGCTGTCAACCAGATACACAACGCACTTTGATCCCTTATCCAGATAGCACAGATAAAAGCAGTCGACATCCGTTGTGTCCTGGAGCGATCTGAGCTTCTCATACAGCTCCGCATATTCCGAGGTGGATTCGAGGAACAGGAACTGTTTGCAATACTCCTCATATTCCGGGGTCCCCATCTCGTCGTTGGACACGCGGTTCACAGCCGAGTCATAGGCCTCATCCACCATCTCCCTGTAATTCACCAGCATGTCTATATCTATATCCCTGGCCACCACGCTCGCCAGCTCATTTGCCCGGGCAGCGCTGGATTCGTCCTGAAGCCTGTTTACGGCGTTGCCGAGGTACAGGACATATCCGGTGGTGATCAGCACCACCGTGGCTATTATAAGAATGATCGTCTTTTTCTCTAAAGAAAGGCTCATAATCTCACCCTCAGTCAGACTTCTTTGAAAGTCTCCACCAGAACGCTCACAAGGTAATCACTGTCTATGGGTTTTGCGATAAAACCGTTCATACCCGACTCCAAGGCCTTTTCCCTGTCTTCGTCATAGACGTTTGCCGTCATGGCAAAGATGGGAACGGAAGCATTCACGGGATCCGGAAGGGAACGTATCCCCCGGGCCGCGTCAAATCCGTTCATCCTCGGCATCTGTATATCCATAAGCACCACATCATAATATCCCGGCAATATCTCCGAAAAGCGGCCGAGAGCCTCTTCACCGTTGGAGGCTTCTTCGGTCTTCATCCCGCAGGACTTGAGGATCGCAACAGCTATCTGGCGATTGATCATGATATCATCCACCACCAGCGCTCTCCTCCCCTTGAGGGCCGACCTGCCCGGCACCCCGTCTTCCCGGTCTTCATCCTGAAGGACTCTCAGTTCGAGGGTGACGTACACTTCGGTACACTCCCCGGGAATGGTCTCGACCTCAAAATCCCCTCCGGCGATCCTGACAAGTTCCATGGCGATCTTTCTGCCAAGTCCCGTCCCCTGGGGATCGGACCTGGTATAGGGGTCGTCCTTATCTTCCTGAACGCCGCTCCCGCTGTCCTTCACGGAAAACTCATACAGCGCTGTTCCGTTTTCAGGAGGGGACAGCTGCATCGCTCCGAAGATAACGCAGCCTCCCTCCGGGGTATTCCTGAGGGCGCCGGAAATGATACCCTGCATGATACGTATGAGCCTCCTCCTGTCGAATATAACGACCTTGTTGTTCATGGGGCTCATATCCAGAATGACCTCCCTGCCTCTGGCCTCGTCGCTCTCCTGAGACACGGACTGAAGGTATTTGAAGACCTCCGGAAGGTTTACGGGTTCATATACAAATTCGATATCATTGCTCTCGATGCTGTTCATCTCAAACACGTCCTCGATCAGAGACAGAAGGCGTGTGCCGGAGACCTTGATCTTTCCAAGATAATCAGTCATCACCTCCGGATCCTTTTTCCCGGACAGGGCCAGATCGGTAAAGCCTATTATGGCGTTCATGGGGGTCCTGATGTCGTGGGACATCCCGGAGAGCAGGGAGTTCTTCATGCGGTTCTGTTCCTCTTCATCCCTGATCTTTTCCGCCATGGCCCTGCTCCTGGAAAGGAGGAGCGAAAACAGTTCAAACAAAAGTATCAAAACCACAACGAAGACAATGTCACGGATCAGGTTCTCCGTGGTGAGGATGGCCGGTATATCCCCCTTTTCGGCAGTCATCAGCTCCTCCTCCGCTCCCTTGTTTGTCCACATATTAGTGGAATGGAACAGAAGCACCAGCATCAGGAGCCATACCGAGAAGTTCTTCCCGAGGCGCTGTTCCGGATCCCGGTTCAGAACGTATCTGTAACAGGCCAGACCGCACAGGCACCACAGAGCCAGGATCGCGTACTCTTCCTTCACCATGGAACTGTTCGCCTGGGTGCCGGGCACGATATAGAGGAAGAACACGGCGGACAGGATCAGCGCCCCCATTATGCCGGACGCCTTGAACCAGGGCTTGTCCGAGCGAAGGAACGCTCCCACGGAAACATAGAAATAGGCAAAAGAAACAGAGATGACCGAAAGGTTTACGGCCCATCCCACCACCTTCATCCCGAGGAAAAAGAAGGGAAGTGAGAAGATCACGGTCAGTAATACGGGTCTGAAGGGGATCCCGTTTTTATTTTCTTCGGCAAGCATCCCGGGTATCAGTCCGTCCTTTGCGGCGATCCTGACGGTGTGGGTTATTGCGAGCATGAACCCCAGCACGGACCCGAACACGGCGCAGAAAAACGCGAAAATGAGCAGAGCGACTCCCGGACTCCCCAAATATCTCTCCACCGCAAAGAAGGCAGGAAGCTCGCTGAAATGCTCGATCCCCTCCGACGCCACGGCGTGATCCTCCCAATGTCTGAAACCATCGGGAACGGTGGAATTGATCATCACCCCAAGCATGATGTACTCCGCAGTTCCGATGATAACTGCAAGACCCGAAAATGAGAACGCGAGAGGATGGGTTATCTTCAGTTCCGAGATGACCGGCGTGACCGCTTCAAAGCCCACAAACAGCCAGGGGGCCAGGGCTGCCACAAACATCACATCCGAAATGCGGGCAAAACCGGGTCCGGAGGAAAATGCGGGAGAGAACAGGGCAGACGGATCCGCCCTTGATATCACGCCTGTGAACAGTATCAGGACCGATAATATCAATCCTACGGAAACCGCCGTGATCACCTTTAACGCGAATCCGGTGCCCCGGTTCAGGATAAAGGCGGCTGAGAAAAGCACCAGGACAGGCAGCAGAACATCAGCCGCGTAAACCTCATACCCCATTACATTGTAATGGAATATATGCATTTCACTGTCTTCGTACAACAGGCGTCCTATATAGGCGATGGCCGAGGAATTGGCCCATATCAGGACGAAATACCCGAAAAGGAGAGACCATATTATGAAAAAAGTCCGGTCCGGCCCGAATATATCCATCACCATGTGATACATGCTCCTGACCCCCGGGAAGACCCTTGAGAGCCCGATATAATTCATAACGATGATGAGGGCGATCAATGAGGCGAGGATCATCCCGAGAACCGATCCCAGAGCCCCGGCTTTCGGTATCAGGACTGTCCCGGGCTCAACAAAAGCGCCCCACCCCAGAATACAGCCGATGGACAGGGAAAATGCGGACAATATGGGCAATGCGGGAAATCTTCCTTCCGGTTTCATGCTGCTAAGGCCTTTTACCAGACCAACACCCTGTCCTCTGGGGCAAGGTACATATTGTCTCCTTCTCTGATATCGTAGGTCTCCAGAAACTCATCATACTGCTGAAGAGTCACATTGGTCCTCAGATAAGCCAAAGGATGAGGATTCTGGAGCACCATATTGTACTCGGCTTCGGGAGTGTTCAGCCTTCTCCACACGGCCGCATAGGCTTCGAAAAACTTTGCCGGATCGAATGACGGATCCCTTTTCGAAAGCTTGAGCATGCACTTTACCCCCGCCATATCTGCGATGGCTTCGGACTGGATGTTGTTGCCGGGGATGTTCTGCCCCTCAAACGCTACTATGCCGTCATAATACTGTACGAGTTTCCTGGCCCGCTCACGAAATGCTCTGTAATCCTCTTCGGTCCACCAATCCTTCAGATTCCCATCCTTGTCATACTGCGAACCGTTGGTATCAAAGGCATGGCTTATCTCATGTCCTATGACCACGCCTATCCCGCCCAGCAACTCTTCTTCTGACATTCCGTCGTAATAAAAGGGTTTATCAAGGATCCCGAGGAAAATGTAGATCGCGTTCTCGTCGGGGCTGTAACTCGCATTCACCTCAAGAAAATCAACTTCCCATATGTCATGATCCGGCGACCCGTTTGTAAGGCCGATGTTGCGGTCCCTGTCGAACTTCATTACGGCTTTTCGGCATTCCAAAGCCGACAGCCCCTTCAGGTCAAGGGAAGTATAGTCGATCCATTTATCCGGACAGACAGGACTGATCCGTATGGCATCAAGCTTTTCGATCGCCTTTTTTCTGGTCTCTTCGGAGAGCCATTCCTCCCCGGCCAGCATGTCCCGGTAGATATCCGTGACATCCTCACAGATCTTCCGTATCCTTTCCTTCTTTTCCTTTGCGTCGTACTTCTCGATAAACGCCTTTCCCATAGGGTTGGGCAGCTGACTCCTCACATAGGTGAAAGCCATTATTTCGTCTGTCTGCCTTCCCGTGGAACCGTCAGCCATGTTCTGGGCTTCCATCAGGGAATCATAGGCGGCGCTGTCAAGATATCCCGCCATGGAATCAACATATTTGACGAGCACATAATTCCTGATGGCGTCCAGGTTGTCCTCCGTATAGAATTCATCTATGCGTTTGATCACTTCGGGCTGCGGGACAATGAACCTCTCCGAATCCGAGTATCCCGTGCTTTCCAGATAACGCCGGAGAGGGAAATTGTGCTGAAGCTTTAACAGTTCCGTCAGATCAAAGACATTATTCACTTTTTGGATAATATCGGGGTCCAGGAGTTCTTCCCGGGTATAAGCCGCCTCTGCCATCCTGCTCTCAAGATCGATCACATCCTCAAACATCTTTCCGGCCTCATCCGCGGAATAGCCCAGCCGTGTGAACAGGGCTGTGGTAAGAGCTTTGTTTGCATCGTAATACCGGTCTCCCATCCCGGTGCGGTTTCTGTACTCCGCAGCGTCATCAAGAAGAAGGACGTCATAATCGAGATAGGCGACGTATCTTTCCGAATCATCATAGGATTTATCGTTAAAGAATATCTGAAAGCACGGCAGAAAGAAGTTCTTCGAACTGTCACAGATAAGGTCCGACATATCGTCCAGATCCTTCACGTTCCGGACAGCCTCCACCACGTCCATGACAGGTTCAAGTCCCGCTTCATTCCGGGCGTCCCAGTCCAGGACGGCATTATAATAATCAATGACCAGATCCGCCTCATGACTCGTGGATCTCCCTTCCTTCAAAAGAGAAACCGCTTTCTTTTCGGTCTCCTGCAGCACTTCACTGAAGGCGCTGATGCTGGTCCTCCCCTCAGGGATGTCATTTTTGCTGAGCCAGTCGTGATTTACGCAGAGGTGAAAGTCCTCCCGGGGAGAAAGCTCCATATCCGGCCTGATATTCTCTTTTAAGTCGGAATCTATCCACGGCTTTCCGCCCGTCGGCACAAATCCGGCGGAAGACTTTGCTTCATCGGAACTGTCCTCCGTGGGAGTTTCGGAAGGCTGTTCTCCCTGACCGGAAGCTGATACATCGGAGGCTTCCCCGGCCCCGGAGGTCTGATCCGCGGGCGCATTTTCCAAAGCGGCAGGCGTATCCTGCCCGCAGCCGGAGAGGGCAAAACAATGAGAGACCGATATCACAACGGTCATGATAAGAGCGATCAGGATACGGCCATAGGATCTCATTTCTGTAACCACCCCTTTCCGATCTCATGTACTACCAACAAATATAAAATCGAAAACAATTAATTTTAGCATTTTTCGGAACTATTTTCAATTATTTTCGGTCAGAAGCCCTACTATCTCCTCATACTCAAAACCGGCTGCGGATTCACTCACCTTCCGGAACAATTCTTCATATTTGCCGGGGATCCTGTAAGCATTCATCTCCTTTATGATCTCCTCAAGCCGGTCGCAATCCATATCGTCGGCGGCCGACCTTATCTTCCCGAAGGCCTCCTTCATGAACTCTTCGCCGGCCTCCGGCCTCTCGTCCTTCCGGTCTCCCGTCTCCGCCGGAAACAGCCGGGACAGCTTTTCCTTATACCCTGCGTACTCCGTGAGGAAGTCTTCCAGATTATCCCTGATGTAACCCGTATCCCCCTTCTTTCCGGCATCCTCCAGGCGCTGGGCCCTCTCTCCCGGTTCCGCCAGACCTATGATGCGCAGAGAACTCTTCAGAGCGTGGATCCTGATGGTGTAATCCTTCAGGTTACCGTCCTCCCACAGCCTCCGGATTTCCTCGTCATTATTATCTATGGACTCATAAAACACCTTGAGCAGAGCCATGTATGCGGACGGACTGCCGCTGTTCTTTATCCCCTCGGCCACATCTATGGGCGTATCCGAAAGTTTTTCCTTGATGGCTTCCACTGTGTCTTTTTCATCTGCGGAAATATCCTCTTCCTTCGGTCCCGGGGCCTCCTGCACCTTGTCCCTGGGCAGATACTTAAACAGCAGTCCTTCAAACAGTCCGGTATCTATGGGTTTTGAAAGATAATCGTCAAACCCGGCTTCGAGATATTTTTCTCTTGATCCGGAAATGGCGTTTGCCGTGAGACATATGGCCGGAGTTTTGATATTGGGGCAATCCGTCATAAGACGAAGCTCCTTCAGGGTCTCGATCCCGTCCTTATGCGGCATCATGTGATCCAGGAAGATCAGGTCGTATCTGTTCCTTCTGCACAGTTCAAGACCTTCGTCGCCGTTATTTGCGGTATCCACCATGATCCGGGTCTGCCTTATCAGACTTTTGAACACCATGAGGTTCATGGGGTTATCATCCACTGCCAGCACCTTTGCCGTGGGCGCGATGAAGCTTTCCCTGTGTTTTTCCGTCTCCGCGATCTGTTTTTCGTAAGCCTCCTCGTAATCGCCCAGAGGGGCTCTGGTCACAACCTCCTGTTTCACTTCAAATGAAAACTCGGAGCCCTTCCCGTAAACGCTCTCCACCTTGAGCGAGGATCCCATGAGTTTCAAAAGGCTCGTGGTGATGTTGAGGCCCAGACCGGTTCCTTCGATATTGCGGTTCCTCTTTTCATCTATGCGCTCGAACTCCGAGAAGAGTTTGTCCATGTCCTCGGATCTGATGCCCATGCCTGTATCTTTAACGGACACCTTCAGCATAATACTGTCGGGATCACCCCCGGCGTCTTCATATCCCATGCTGAAGGTAACGCTGCCTTCCGCCGTATACTTCACCGCATTTGTCAGAAGGTTTGTGATCACCTGCTTCAGCCTTACCACGTCCCCGTGAAGACGCGCCGGTATGTTCCTGTCCACGTTGACGATGAATACGATACCCTTTTCGTCCGCAAGAGCGTGTATCATGCCCGTCATCTCACACAAAAGCTCAGAAAGCTCATAGTCCGTCACGAGAATGTCCACTTTTCCCGCCTCGATCCGCGAGAAATCAAGGATGTCATTTACAAGTCCCAGCAGTGTCTTCCCGGCTCTGCTGATGGTATTCGAGTATGTGAGTATGGACTGGTCCCCGGACTCTCTGAGTATCATCTCGTTCATGCCCAGTATGACGTTTATGGGAGTTCTGATCTCGTGTGACATATTAGCGAGGAAATCGCTCTTGGCCCTTGAAGCTTCTTCAGCTTCATTCTTCGCCTTCTGCAGCTCGCTGGTCTCCCTGATCCTGATCCTGGCGTTCATCAGGGACGCTGCGCCGATCATCACCAGCACCATCAGCAGGCCGAACACCCATATGACGAGATTCGTTATATTCTCTATGCCGCCGGACGCCACTTCCTTAGGCACAAAGCCCGTCACCAGGAAGTCGGTGCCGGGAACCTCGGCTTCAAACAGCACCATGCTGTCAAGGGCAGTCTGATATATGTGTGCCACGGACATGGAAAGACCTATTTCCCTGCGCATGGCGCGGTAATAGGATGAGATCTCCACGCTTTCGAACCATTTCTGTTCGGAGGCCGAAATGTTCTCAAAAGGAATGATTATCTGACCGTCCCTTCCCGTGACACACACTTTTTCCTCGTCATTGTAATAGGTCACGGCAAAGTGCTCCCCTATGCGTTCCGTGGGATAAAGGCGGTACAGGACATATCTGATATTGACTCCGTGAAATACGGGGCAGGAGAAAAGAAGGCCTTTATCTTTCGAGTAACTGATGGATTCTGTGCCGCGGAAGGCGGACTGGACTCCGGAGTACAGCTTCGGAGAAAGCTTCTCCCCGTATACTGCCGACCCGTCTATGGCCAGGACTCCCTGAACGAAACCGTCCTCGGACAGGGAACTCCGGATGCTGCTCTCCGCATTCTTCGGATCCTTTTCGATCATCGAGGCAATATAAGAAAGCTCGTCAAGCTCCCCCTGAAACATCCTGGAAGCCAGAAGGGCGCAGCTCTCTGCCTGCTCTCTGCAGTGATCTTCCATGTGAGAAGTGAGGAACTGTTCCATGCGCATTCTCAGGAGTATTCCCACTATCAGAAGCGCGCAGGCAAAGAACAGCAACACCGGAGCGATCCTCTCTATCCCGAATCTATTTCTGTCCATAGATCTCCACTCCGTCCACGTACCATTCCATCCCGAGGAACAGCTCATCATCGCTTATGCTCTCTCCGCTTTCGCATCTGAGATTGCCCCGGTTGTCATAGATCTCTCCGGAAAACACATCCCGCCAGGTCTGTATCCTCCAGAAATCCGATTCCACCAGAGCTTTCGTTTCACTGTCCACAAGGGGAGAATAGGGATACAGAGAGACTACTCCGTCCTGAAGTCCCAGCCAGTATTTCTTTGAGAAATTAGCCCTTCCGCTGAGAAAATCCCCCAGGACCTTCACATACAGAACGTCCCAGTTGACGACGGCTGCCGTCAGGAATTTTTCCGAGTATTCCTGAAATACGCTTTCGTATCCGGTGGAAAAGGCTCCTCTCTCCTCGGCCTTTTCAATGACATAAGGCTTGTCCGCATGATAGGTGATGACATCGGCCCCGGCGGAGAGGAGCTGCTCTGCAGCCAGCTTTTCGGCCCGCTCATCCTCCCAGCTCCCGGTAAAACATACCAGCACTCTTGCGTCGGGATCCGATCTCCTGGCCCCCAGGCAATAGGCGTTAATCGCCCGGTTCACCTCAGACACGGGCATGGCCGCCACAAATCCCAATATCCCCGTCTTGCTGGAGGCGCCGGCTACGATACCCGCAAGATACCTCACCTGATACATCCTGGCAAAATAAGTAGTACAGTTGTCGGAATTCTCATCTCCGGAAATGCTGTAGAAAGCGATGTCGGGAAAGGCGGCCGAAAGCTCGTCCAGATACAGGCCGTATCCGTTGCTTGTAAGGAAAATGATGCTGCAGCCGTCATCGGACAATTCCTTTACGGCGTTCTTCAGGGACTGCCCCTCCTCGGGGATCCGCTCTCTTGCCACAAACGTACAGCCCAGTTCAGTACAGGCAGACAGTATCCCGTAATAGTGGCTCTCGTTCCAGCCCTTGTCCGCCCGTTCTCCGGTCAATACCGCGCCGACCACCACTTTCTTTTCTTCATCACCGATCCTGTAGTCCCGGATAAAGACGACGATCAGGCAGACGACAAAGACAGCAAGCGCAAACAGAAGTATTCTGGTGAACGTTTCCCTGTTTTTCATATATAATCACGCACACAAAGGAGTGCCCCGGTCACGACAGCGTCAACGTAATGATTTTATCACAAAACCGGGAACTGTTCCACGAGTCCTCTTATTTGCCCGCATCATGTACGACGATCTGGTTGAAAGGTATCTCTATGCCGTGCCGGTCAAATATGATCTTGACCTCGCGGTTAAGAGCGCGGAGAGCGGGAAATCTTGCGCTGCTTTCCACATAGACGGCTATCTGGATCATAACGCTGCTGTCCTCAAAGGAACTGACTCCCTCGTAATTGGGGCCTTTTACAAGACCGGGGATCAGGTCCGGTCCGATAAGAGGCAGCTCTTCCTCCAGGATACTTTCTATTTCCTCGATATCGGCATCATAAGAGATAGGCATCTTAAGCATCTGCCTCACTATTTCTTCGGAATTGACTATATCCCTCATGGATGAGTTGTTGAATATCTTTACGTCGGTTCCCCGTTTCACTCTGGTGGTGCGAAGCCCGATCTCCGTTACCGTACCCTGCCAGCTTCCCACACTGATGAAATCTCCGACCTTGTAAGTGCTTTCAAAGATAATGAAAAAGCCCGCAAGGATGTCGCTGACCATATCCTTTGCCCCAAGGCTGACCATAAGGGACAATATTCCGGCCGACGCAAGGAGGGTCTGGGTCTTCACTCCGAACTGCGCCAAGCCGTAGTACACAAATATGATCACGCAGATATATTTTATGGCGTTTTTCATAAGGAGACACACTGTTTCCACCCTGGTATCGGAAGCCTTCGCCACACGGTAGAGTATCATGTCCACCAGCACCGCGCCGACGTACATGGCGCAGAGCAGGAATATACATGATGTAAAGGCGAAAATGTTCACTCCCTTCTCCCACTTGCCTGAGATCAGATATGTAAGGTTGCTCAGCTGGCCGATCTTCGAATCGGTATTTAAGCCGATATACAGGGTCGGCAGGAGAATGAACAGACAGAACAGAAGCAGCAGCCTGTATACTATCTTCATTACGCGCTTTTCCGGCGTCAGGTCCTTCCCCGCTCTGGCGCTGACATTCCAGCGATCCTCGAAGCCTTTCTTTTCCCGCGAAAGGGATCTCCTCGTGAATCTCGAAAACAGGCTCTCGGTCCCGGCCACTTCGTCATCCTCTATATCTATCTCTATTTCGTTGTCCCCATCGGCCTCCCCGGCAGGGAAGGCGTCTATCACGTCCTTTTGGAACCTGAAGAGAGTCAGAAGCGTGATGATGAGCAGCACGCACGCCGCCGCAAGCATCAGTTTTGCCGAACTGCTGAACGCTCCCTTATTGCTGCTCCGGCGCATTATGGGTACCAGATACTGATCCTCCGAGGAACTGACGCCCGCATAATACACTCTGTCGTTTACCTCTATAAACCCGCTGAAATTCTGCTCAAGATTGTCCTGGGATATGCCCAGTTCCTCAACCGGTTCTCCGATATACCCCAGGCCCGTGGTGGCAGAGACCTGAAGGGTCTCTTTGTCGACGGCGACAGCATAATCCGGAAGACCGATCACCAGGTTGTTCAGGACCTTTTCCAGTTTAAGAGCATTTAAAAGGTCGTCCCTCACCGCCGGATCCACCCCGATCATCACAAATCCGTCGCACAGATCCTCCTCATTACGGATACTGACTCCTATATATTGTATATATTCGTTATATCTCTCATCCGTCATCGGCGGGAGCACCACGCTGTCAGCCCCCTCCAGAAGCACGCGGAATTCATAGAACGGATCTCCCGGTTTATTTCCGACCTGCAGATGATCGTAATTCGAATTTGTGACTGAGACTTTTCCGTCCTCATCAAACAGAAAGACGTACTTCACGTTCAGATAATTCGCATAAACCTGCATGGCTTTCCGGTCAAGTGGCATCCGCCTCTTCTGTATCATCAGGGAAGCCAGCCTGCATTGTATCTCGTAGAAGGAATCGATCCACTTCGCCAGCTTTTCACTTTGTTTTTTGTAGGTTTCGAGAGTTTCCACGGCCACCTCGGCGTGATGCGTCATTGTCTTCAACTCATCCGCCACATTGGTAAGGGTCTGGAAATACAGGGAAACCCCGAAAGAGATGATACACACTATCAGCGAATACGCCACCAGTTTGTTTCTCAAAGACTTTACGGTCTCGCAGCGCATATCCATCACAAGGCCGACCCATCTGATGATCAGCCATATCAGGATAAATAGGATCAGCGTGACAAAAAAAGCATTGGAAAGGAATGAGAGCCTTTCATAAAAGGAAATACCGCAGATGATATAGTAGTCCTCATATTCCATGATGCATCCATACAGAGACTTGTAAAGATAATCATCAAAATCAATAAAACTCCAGAGATCCTCATCCTTTGGATTGTGCAGTTCGAAGAGATTGAATATGGCTTCCAGATCCTCCGCATCTGTTTCTGATGTTATGGTCCTCAGGTCGAGGACGTTATCCTTCGTGAGCGGCTCATCCGGGTCAAGCCTTATCCCCAGCGATCCCTCATCGGGATGTGCGATCACGGTCATGGTGTCCTTGTCAAGCACCACAACAGACCCGTCGCGCCCAACCTTAAGTCCTGTCACCCTGTCCATCCATGAAAGGGTCTCCCCTATGAACTGTTCAAGCTTTGATCTGGTATCGGGGATGTCATAATCCGTTTCTTCCAGAATGCCGTCGGCGGCTATCCTTTCCCAACTGTTGTTCATCTGGTCGCAGACATTCCTCAGCGCCGTTTCGCTCTCTTCAAGCTGCGGGATGATCCGGGCCACCTGTATGACTGCCCGGCATATCTGAGGCTTTAGGCGGGCCTTGTAGTTCTCGCTGTAGATAGTGATATTCTGACCCAAAACCACAAAAAAAGATATGATCAGGACCAGATGCAGAAGGAGCTTTCTGAAAAAGATGCGTCTTCTGTACTTCCTGTATTCCGGAGTTCGTGAGGATTTTTTCATATCATCTTCCCTGTCTTCGCAAAACCTGTCTGATTCACAATGTCAAACGGAGGGCATGCAGGCATGCCCTCCGCACAACTTTACGAGCCTTGTATCACTTTATTACCATACCATCGGTGATGCCGGTTTCCTCGGTAAAGAGCGCTTTCACCCTTTCCTTATCAGCCTTCTTCACATTCACCTTGATAGTAGCCGTGTTGACGATCCCCGAGAATGCGTCCACTCCGATGCTCTGCAGTCCCGCTGCCTTCACCGTCACTTTTTCAAGGGCCGAACAGTCATTGAAGGCATAAGCGCCTATGCTATTCACTTTGGCCGGGATCACAACCGTTTTTACCGCCTTGCATTCTTTAAATGCGCTGTCTCCGATATCCGCAAGCCCTCTTCCCAGCGAAACTTTTTCAATACCGCCGCATCTCTCGAATGCGCTGTCACAGATCTTTGTCACGTTCTTGCCCATTGTGAGCTTTTTGATCGCATTCCTGTCCGTAAAAGCTCCGTCGCTGACTTCCGTAACCTTGTAACTGATCCCCTTATATTTGACAGTTGCAGGAATGGCGACCTTTGTGGCGGCGGCTGCCATCTCATCGGCAAGCTTGTACACCGAAACGGTCTCATTCTCCAGTGAACTGATCACATAGCAGAGTCCCTTCTTGTCGGTAAACTCCTCGCCTTCCTCCGTGAGCAGATTCCTGAGATTGGCCCTCTGGTCTTTCTTTACCGACAGATTGTACACAGGATAAGGGGCGATGTTCTCAAAGGCGTCCGTTCCCACAGACTTAAGCCCTGCGCACTTGAATGTGATCTTTCCGAGGCTGATGCAGTCGTAGAACGCTCTGTCGCCTATGTCTGTGACGTTCTTGGGGATCACGACCTTCTTCAGCGACGTACATCCCTCGAATGCGCTGTCATCAATGGCGAGGAGCTTGTTCTTAAGGCTCACGGACTTGAGTGAGGTACAGCCCGCAAAGGCGCCATAGCCGACATTCTCCACATTTGCTCCGCCCTTTACGGACTTGAGAGCCGTGCAATTCTCAAACGCCTGTCCTTCAACGATCCTTATGTTTTTACCGAGAGTGACGCTGGTAATGTTATTGTTTCCGGAAAACGCCCCTGTATTCACGGTAGTCACATTGTACTTTTTGCCATCCTCAAGCTTGACCGTTGCGGGTATGGAGACGCTCTTCTTTGTATAATCCGCGCCTATTCCCGAGAACTCGACCTCGTTATCTCCGGAGACGTAATAGTTCAGCCCTCCGACAGCCTTGACCTCATCGCTCTTACGATTGGAGATACTGAACGGGAAGGTCTTTTCGTATATCGCATCCTTTGCAAGCACAGGATAACCGTCAGCCGTGTCAGCCCCCACAAAGGTATCACTTCCCGCAGCGCCCACAGCATTCACCGCCTCAAGCTTTCTGTCACCATAGTAGGCTATGACCTTAATGGTTCCCCGTCCCGGTTTGTTGACTGAAACATAGCCGTTCGGATCGACGGTGACCGCATCCTCGGGAACTGCCTTGACCTCATAACGATACTGGAGGTTCTCACCGCCGGTAACCTGAAGCTTTGTATCGGTCTCCACACCGTCCTTGACCTCTTTAACCGTCTCTTCATAGGCGTTCTTTGACTTAACCTGCGGTTTAAGGGATACAACACCGATGTCTTTGGAGAAGTTCAGCGGCTTGCCGTCGTTCAGGGTCAGATCCTCTATGGCCTTTACGGTCTCCACCTCGTCCTCATAGGCGATGCGCGTGATAGTCTGCTCGATGCCGTACATGCCGGTCTCCGCATATATCACCAGTGAATCCGTCACAGTCCCGTTTTCAGCGGTATCAGTGGAGAACCATCCGTCCTCAACCCTGATCACGGTCTCGCAATCCCTGCTCTCGCCGGGAAGGAGAGGCTCGAATTCCACCTCAGTAAGCTTCTGGTCTTTTCCATCCTGAACATATCCGAGGACGGTCTTTCCGGCTTCTGACTTCGCGTTTCCGGCGTTGTAAAGCGTGTACTGTGCCTTATATTCGCCTCTGTTCTCAGTAGGTGTGAGCACAAGCCTTGCAGGTCCCACTGCCGCCTCGAGCTTCTCGTTCAGCTCAAGCTCTTTCAGGACATTGCCCGACTCATCGGACAATGTGATCTTCACATACGCTTCCGTATCGGTTTCATCCATGGGAACACATCCGGCACAGCTGTAACTGTCACCACCCTTCAGGTTTTCCACTGTGATGCTGTCCACCGGATCCGTTGACTCTTCCTTCAGGTTGATCAGGACAGTCTTTCCGTTCTTGTCCACAGCCTTCACGATGACCTTCTTCAGGTCATCATAACCGTCATTATATACGTCAAAGGTGAAATCGGCAGCCGCGGTAGATTTGAGCTCTGCAAAGTCCGCATTTTTGATCTCCGCGCTTCCTTTTTCCGTCATGGTGAAGGCTACCGGATAAGCGTTCTTGGGATCCACAGTGGGATAAGGAACGTAGTCGCTCTCCTTCATCTCCGGCCTTTCCTTCTTAACCTCTTCGTAAGTCTTGATGGTGGAAGGAGCCTTATAGGCAAGGCCTGTGATGCCCTTCTCCTGATCCAGGTCGAAGGAGATACCGGCGTAATTCGCTCCGTTCTCATTCGTGATCCGGATGGGAAGCGTGGTTTCTTCGATATAGCGGATAGTATGTCCCGCAAAAACACCCCTGTCTTCCGCCGTGGCGAGCTGCGAGCGGGCGCTGTACATCTGCTGCTCAATGACCTGGTTCATGGGATCGGCTGCTTCGGGAGTACCTTCTTTTACGCCCTCCTTAAGCCCTGCCTTCTTCTCGGCCCACAGGTAGTAAATCTGATCATCCTGGCCTTCCGCACTGAATCCGGGTATCGCGCTCTCGAGCTTTTCGTCCTCTCCTATACCTTCATCAGGCTCAACCTTTTCCCCGACCACAACGACATTAGGAGGCATATAGCCCTCATCGGCATCCTCTGCAGGCCTTGTCTTATTTATATACATGCTGTTGTCGGACAAGGTGCGGAGCAGGTTGTTGCCTTCCGTAAAGCCATGGTTCAGCAGATAGGACAGGTTCATTGCAACGATATTCCCATCCTTAAGCCATGTAAGCCATGTGGAATCGTTATCAAGCCTCACGAGATCCACGTTGGTATCCGACACGTCATCGCTGGTAAGGATGACAGGAGGATTCAGTTTGTTGTTCTTGAACTCATAGGTCTGAACATGAACTTCCCTGTCCTCAGTGGTATGCATATCCCCGTCAGTATCTATGCTGTAAGCGAACACTCCCACATCGTTGTAGCTGCATGCGTCAGTATTCAGTATGACCGGAGGCGTCTTGAGCAGGCTCACCTGAGTCTCAGTTCCTTCCTTCATGTACCCGTCACTGTCAAGCTCATCCGTCAGCTTGTACTTCGTGATAGCCGGGAACAGATTCTGGCCATAGAAGCATTTGTTAAACGCGTTTACTCTCTCCTCGATCTGCTGAGGGGTGAGTCCATCCTTGATAAGCCCTACACCCTTAAGGCTTTCCGCGGTTTCTTTGCCTTCCTCCCACTCGCCTGTCTTGAAGTCATAGATCCTGTAGGCCATCAGTGTGGTCTTGGGATAAAGCGCATCGCCTACCAGCGCTTCTTCGCCCTCTTTTGTCTTTGCAAACCACTTCTTCTGATAATAGACGATCATCTTGTCCTCAT
Organism: Lachnospiraceae bacterium; assembly: GCA_016288705.1. GTDB lineage: Bacteria > Bacillota > Clostridia > Lachnospirales > Lachnospiraceae > JAEELB01. The sequence goes on from JAEELB010000056.1 coordinate 26,176, forward strand.
TGTAGGACACCACGGGCGAGACATCTCCGGAATTATCGGAGAAATCCATGTCGGGCAAAGGATTGGGATCCGTTGTCGTCTTTGTGATCTGCATGACCTCATCAGCGAGCGTTCCATCAGGCCTAATGAACCTTCCGCGCAGATCAAAGGAATTCAGTTTTTCAATCGAATTTTCGTCGGTATCCCTTACTGACGACGAAGGCCAGATAAGGATAGCGCCTTTCTCTCCAAGGGGATATATCCTCGCATTGAAATCCAGGGTCGAATCGTCCTCTACCATCTGAGGATCGCTCCAGGTCTTGGTGCTCGGATCAAAGCAGATATAGAATACAGCCCTTGAATTCTCGCGATCGTTCACCCTTTCCGGAGGCACGTCAAGGAACACGGCCACATACCTGCCGTCTCCAAGATAAGCCATTGCGAACTCGGGACTCTCGCCTATGTTCTTCGCAAGAGGTCTTTCCAGGTATCTTTCCGTATTGTAGGTGTCAGCGCCCACCGCTGTCAGAGCAGCTTCCCGTGCAGCATCCTCTCCTTCGTCATGCCAGCCGGAACCTTTTTCCATGTAGCTCACATCCTCGGTCGCCAGCTTGTATTCGGGTTCATACAGGTAGTTCTCACCTTCCAGAGAACTGAGGACTGCGGCATCAAGGGCTCCGGTAGGGGCCACCTCTTCAAACAGATCATACTTCTTGTCAAACAGGTCTTTATTGAAATGGAAAACGATGACCTTAACGTCTATGTTGGCCGTTATCCTTACAGTTCCCTTGTCTCCGAACTTGTTTGCATAGAACACCATATTGAACGCAGCGGTACCGGACACAGTGACCTTGACCAGGTCGCCCAAAACACCTGCGCTCAGGGCCAGGGTTATGGTAGGGTTCAATGTGAACGCGCCGTATCCGTCAAATTTCCTGTCAGGATCTTTGGGATTGAAATCCCAGACATTGATACCCTTTTCGTCCACGCCGGAGATATAATAGCGGGTCTCCACACTGTCGCTTCGCTGCTGTACCACAAAGGTCGCAGTGGCGCTCAGGTTCAGCGTCAGGGATATGCCGATGGTGACGCCTATAGGGGTGGAGAACTGAACCGTGGCGCTTGCATCTGCCTTTGCTTCCAGGGTCAGCATCAGGTTCTTGAAATAATAACCATCTTTCTTATCATAGCCAAAGGTCATGAGGAACGAGAAGCCAAGCTTGACTTCAAGCTTTCCTCCCATCTTGACCTTCTTTTCACTTTCCTTTTTGGCCTTTTCGATCTGAGCGTCATTTTCTTTCTTGGCATCGGCCTTTGCCTTCTCGGCCTCTTCGACCTTCTTCTTCTGTTCTTTTATCGCATCTTCATCTTTTGGATCGGCTTTTTCAAGGTCCTGAAGCTTGGTGTTGGCATCGGCTACCGCCTTGTCAGCCTCTGTAAGCTTATCCATGCTTTCCTTAAGCTTGTCTTTTTTCTTGGAGGTGTCGACCGCATCCCAGTTAAAGCCTATGGTGATGACCTTGTCTCCGTCATCATTATTAGGCATGTCGTCAAAGTTTCCGCTCCACCCAAGATCGAAGAGCGTATCCACCATTCCGACTATGTCCACCGCGGTCTTTGAGCCGCCCACAAAGGAATTGACTACGTTGACCATGCCGAAGGTCTGCCTGAGCTCGATGCCCACATCCCTCTGCATGTACTTGCGCTTGTTATTGTCTACAAAGGAGACTCTGAGGAGAGTCCCCGGCTTGAGTTCCATCTTACCGGGGTTGAAATCAAAGGTAAACTCGCCGGTGTTGTCATCCTTCACACCGTTAACGGACAGGCTGCTGACTGAAGTTCCTTCGGCGTTGTAGAAATCAATATAGCCTTCCTCGATGAGCACTCCTTCAGCTGAAGGGGTCATCTGGATACGGTAATCGTAATCACCGTTTGTCCATGTAGTGAAATATCCGTCGGAAACGGCGCTCTTGACGTTTTCTTCCTGGATATACTTGAGCTCCGGCTCCTTTTCACCGCCTTCGCCGCCTTCCTGACCGCCTTCGCCGCCTTCCTGACCGCCTTCGCCGCCTTCCTGGCCGCCTTCGCCGCCTTCCTGGCCGCCTTCGCCGCCTTCCTGGCCGCCTTCGCCTTCTTTGCCGCCTTCTCCTTCGCCTTCTTTGCCCTGGTCGCCATCGTCACCAACGCTCTGGATGCCGGCGGCCTGCTGGCCGTCTACACTCTGCTGGCCGTCTTTGCCCTGGCCGCCTTCACCTTCTTTGCCTTCTTCCTTACCTTCTTCTTTCTGGCCTTCGCCGCCTTCGCCTTCCTTGCCTTCTTCTCCTTCTTTGCCTTCTTCTTTCTTTTCCTCTTTCTTTTTCTTCTCTTTCTTGAAAAGCTTGACATTATCTATGTTGAGCTCATCATAGGTTTTAATGGTGACGAACTTTCCGGCGCCGGGAACCTGGGTCACGCCGGTGCTTATATCCCCCTCAGGCCCCGAATAAGTTATATGGATCAGGTAATGGTCAAGTACCGAGAAGGTATCAGAATCTATCCTGTAATAACCATCGCCTGACACGCCCTTGAAGGATCCGGGTCCGGTCAGGGTATCCTTGCCGTCAGCAAATACAGTGGCCCCGTTAAGCCCCTTTGTCTTTATGGCATCTGAGACCACG
>JAEELB010000057.1 GCA_016288705.1 Lachnospiraceae bacterium
AATCCGTCACGCTCTTTAGCGTTCCGTCGTATTCCCTGGCGTCGTAACGCACATATATGGTCCCGAAAAAGTTCCTGGCTGTCTCTGAAGGGAAATACTGTCTGAGGTTCACGGGCACGCTGATCACTATGGGCTTTTTCATTTCCCTTGTACCAAGCTGTTTGATGACCGCGATTATGAACAGGGAAGTGGCCATAATGCCCAGCGTAAGACCGTTCTCATGGCATACCTTCAAAAATTCCGAAAGAGAGACCCTGCCTTCGAGAAGATGCTCCCTCAGATCCGGATCGTGGATGCCCCTGAGTTTGCAGGCGCTGTCCGGCACCATTTTCTTTATCCATTTAAGGGGCGACAGGGCAGGAGCCTTTTCGCCGCTCCCGTAATACTGTGAGTAGGCGTCGCTCTCCCGCTGGGACAGGGATGCGTCGTCGGGAGCGTAGCCCGAAAGATCCAGCGAATACTTTATTGACAGGTAATGCATAACAAGATGTTTGATGAAGCTGTAGCCCCCGGTGCCGTCAGCGATCACGTGGAACATCTCCACATTTACCCGCTTTCTGCTGTAGGTCACCCTGAACAGGAGTGTGTGCCTCCCCGGGACGTACAGCACCGCCAGCGCAGGGAGGGTGTCTTTGGCGACCAGGGGACGTATCTCGGTCTTTTCCAGGTAGTACCAGAACAGCCCCCTTCTCAGGCAGCAGCGCATGATGGGGAAGGAGTCCAGGGTTTCGTCAAGGGCTTCCTGAAGCACCTCCGGATCCACGTCCTCCTTAAATTCGCACACCAGTCTGAAAACTCTGGTGTCCGCTCCTTCAGCGGTGGAGGGCATGATCTTCGCCACGTTATCCAGTTTATACCAGTCAGCTCCGTAAGGCATAACAGAAATATTTTATCAGTTTGGAGCTTTGAGGGCAACTATTCCCGCAGGGCGCCGCGGTCGGCGGGTCCGGCCCGTTTGACTAAGCCCCTTCTTTGATCTATCATAATCTATTAGTGTAAAAAATGCAGTTTGCCGGGGTGAGATGATGTTTATGGCCTGGAAAAAGACTATATCTGTCCTGCTTGCGGCGGCCGTGCTGATGGCTGCTCTGGTTATGGCGGCGTGCGGGAAGCCTGCCTCGCAGGATATATTTGAGACTATAACGCCTGAGGACAGGGCGGATAGATCACTGTACGGAGCCGGGGAAGAGACCGGAGCCGGGGATGATGCCGTTGGGGACCGGGCAGGAGATCCGGGATCCGCGGACAGCGGCGCCCCTGAGGCAGAAGCCGCCGGAACGGCCGAAAGCGCCGGGGAAACAGAGTCCGGATCAGCTTCCGAAAGTTCCGAAACGCCCGAGGATACGGAAGGGTTCTCCATTCCCGAAAAAGCAAAGTACGCCTCTTCCTCCATGCCTGAATATGTGTGCGGCGCCTGGGTGGCCGGCGTCGGGGAATACGCCGATTATCCCTCGGTGAGGACCGCCGATGCGGCAAGTCTTAAGGCTGATTGCGATAAACTTCTGGAAGAAGCCCAAAATATGGGCATCAATGTCCTGTTTTTCCATGTGCGCCCTTCCAGCGACGCTTTCTACCCTTCAAAATATTACCCCTGGAGCAGGTATCTGACAGGCGTTCAGGGACTCCCTCCCGGTGACGGCTTCGACCCTCTTGCGTATATGACGGAGCACGCCCACGAAAGAGGGATACAGCTCCACGCCTGGATAAATCCTTACAGGATCAGGACCGATAATGTGGACGGTTCCGGGATCGCGTCTATTCCCATAGATGCCCTTATCAACGGAAATCCGGCCTTGATGGCGCTCAGAACATGCATATTGCCCTGCAGCGACGGTTTTTATTATCTTGACCCGGCAGAGCCTGCCGTGAGAGAGATGGTGGTGAACGGGGCGCTGGAGATCGCACAGAATTATAACGTGGACGGCATTCACATGGACGATTATTTCTACCCTTCGGCCGGGATCGATGATTCCGTGTCCTACGCCAAGTACGGCGGCGGGATGGACATTAATAACTGGCGAAGGGAGAATGTGAACGCTCTTGTCAGGGAACTTGACAAACGGATACATGAAGTGCGGCCCGGACTGGCCTTTGGCATATCTCCCTCGGGCATCTGGGCAAATAAGAGCCAGTCCAATCCTTCAGGCTCTGCCACCAGGGGCATGGAAGCCAGAAACCAGCTTTATGCGGATTCGGTCACCTGGATCAAAAACGGCTGGATCGATTACATCATCCCCCAGATCTATTGGGAGATCGGAAAGGAAATAGCCGATTACAGCGTGCTCGTGCCCTGGTGGTGCAGTCAGGTTGAGGGCACGGATGTCAGACTTTACATAGGAATGGGGGACTACAGGTCCATGCTGGCCCGCAAGAACAAGGATACAGGGAGCGTCTGGTACGGCGCCGATGAGCTGAAACGGCAGGTGAAGCTGAACGATGGGAATCACGCGGTGAGCGGCGAGGTCCACTTCAATTTCATGTCCATCTCCCGGGACCCCGCCCTGTCCGGCATGTATTCCGGCAGATACGGCGGGAACTGAGGGCTCATTGAGGAACAGCGCCGCATACCGGACCACGGTCCTGACAGGAACGCATACGATAGCCTGGACCACGGACCTGACGGGAACACACACGGGAGCCCGGACCACGGCCCTGACAGGAACACATACGGGAGCCCGGACCACGGACCTGACAGGAACGCACACGAGAGGACAGAACGCTTGGATACGGAAAACACCATAAACTCCCCGCTGAATATTGAACTCCGCCGTGTTTCAAATTACCTCGGGTACAGCGGACGGGCCGTCATCATTTTCGGGCTCTGGGATGCGGCAAAGACAGTGATCCAGTTTATCCTGGACCCGGAGACTTTTTTGCAGTACTTTGACGGGGGGACGGAGATCGCGCGAAAACTGGCTGTGGCATTTATCGTTTTCATTGTCATGGTCCTGCTGACCGTGGGATTGTGCATCCGCTTTTTCATCGGAATCAGGGCCATCAGTGAGGGACAGGGTAAAATGAAAAGTCCTGTATATCTGGTGGTGACTGGGTTGTTTCTCATCGTTAATACAGCTTTTATGATCATGGATTTTATTTCCGTCAGGGTCGGACATTCCGAACCCGATTCTCTGCTGATCTCGGTCCTCATAGAGATCACTTCCGACTTTGCCCTTGGCATGATACTCTATTCGGCCTGCAGGCTCAGATTCCTGAACAGGAGAGCGTGATGCAGGAGGATTTTCACTATTATGCCACATACTGCGCCGCTTTCCTGGCGGGCTATACTCCGGAGGAGAGCAGGGAGATCGCTTATTCCGCCCAATTAGTGGACTGCTGCTCGAAGACCTTTATCAGGAAGTACAAAGGCCCCGTAACAGCTGCCACCACCCAGCTTCAAACGGAGCTTGCCGACACCCACACCAATATCCCGGGCATTCAGGACATCACGAGGATATGGGCTTCATTCCATTTCCTGCCCGGAAACCTGTACGCCGTTCTCAAACGCCGCCCCAGGGTCTACATGGACAAGTACAGGCTCATATGCGATGTCAACGGCCCCCTGGTCAGGGATACGGTGATCCTTGCAAATAAGGGCGGAACCGAAGCCTGCGGGATCGCCATGCACATACTTGCGGATACCTGGGCGCACAGGTATTTTGCCGGGACGCCTTCATTTGTGATAAATGACGCCAGGGAATTCTTCGAACTCAGGGAAACGGAAAACGGGATCGAAAGGATAAAGGTCAGATTCAATCACAACCCAATCTCGCCCGACAGTCTTGAAAAGAACAAGTTCACAAACTGCCTGAAACAGGACGGAGAACTTTCCACCATGAATCTGGGGCACGGAAGAGCCGGTCACCTTCCCGACTACAGCTGCATGGTCTATGAATTTCAGCCTGCCTGGGGAGATTACATGATCATACTGAAGGACAATCCTTCGGATTATTACAGGGCATTCTGCCAGATGGTCTACGCCATGGGCTTTCTGAGGGGCGAATTTACGGAATTCGAGACAGACCGTTATGATGAGGAAAAAGTTCAGCCGTACCGGGATGAGATCATGAGCATACTCAAAAAGAGGCAGCTGATCGCAAATGAGGACTGGAAGTCTTTTGGGGAAAGGCTTACGGGAACGGCCCTCGAAGACTTCGATCTGCAGAAGTACGGCGGGGAATACATGGCTTCTGCCCGGGAAGAAAAGGAACACACCTTCCTTGGCCGTTTTTTCACTGCCGCTATTGCCCAGAAAAGCATGGTGACAAATAAGATCTACAGCTCCGGAAACCGGATCGCCGGTTTTTCCGTCGAGCAGGATCCGGGAGGACTGAAGGGGATGGCTAAATTCGGCATGACTGCTTACGGGCAGGGAAGAGGGGGCGCCTCGTGAGTAAGACCAGAAGGGCTTTCTATTTTCTGACCGGATTGATAATGGTGCCTCTCGGGATCCTCTTTATACTGGAACCGGCGGAGGGCTATGAATATGTGCTCCTGCTTTTGGTCCTTGCCCTTCTCGGTTACGCCGTAAACCATCTGATCTATTATTTCCTGCTGGCCAGGTTCAAGACCGGCGGGATAGAAGTCCTGTTCAAGGGGCTGATATTCCTTGACGCGGGACTCTTTGCCCTTGATCTGAACGACGTTCCCAAAGCATACGGAATGCTGTATATGATCGGCATCATGAGTCTGTCCGGGCTGATAGACCTGCTCCAGGGCAATCAGGCCAGGATCCTGCAGTCGGGACACTGGAAGTATCAGATGGGCTATGGAGCGGGAAAACTGTTCTTCGGACTTTCATGCCTGTTCTTCCTGGATTCGGCCAGGATACTGACTCTGGTCTTTGGCCTCGGCGTGCTGAATATGGCTGTAAACCGGATATCCATAGCCTTCAGGAAGACCGACATGGTTTACGTGAAGTGACCTGCCGCGGCCGTCATTATCGATAAGATCGCCGATTCTGGGGAATTTATCGGGCGGACGCGGCCCTGCGACTGTCGCCCGGTTGCGGCCGTGACCCTGCGGCAGTCGCCGCGAACGTAGCCCTGCGGCCGTCGCCGCAGCCATCGCCGCGGGGCCAAAGTTAGGATAAAATCAAAGAAATCTCTCGTCTTATCCTAACTTTACGGGTTCGTGAAGGCTGCTGTCGAGACCAAAGTTAGCTTCCTGTATAATTCAAAGTGTTGACAACAGGTAAGTCAGTCTTAACAAAAAGAGATACCTCAGTTAAACTGTCATTACTGACCCGGAAAGTTAGTAATAAACAGAAAAGAGAGGTATCGACACAATGAAGTCTACACAAAATAAGAAAATTGAGCAAGTAAAAGAAACTTCAATGATCGTCGGCATTGATG
>JAEELB010000058.1 GCA_016288705.1 Lachnospiraceae bacterium
GTACATATCTTGGAAGCTTTGATAAAGACGTCCGTCATGCTCCCGTTGATCACCCCTGCGACAATACAGATAAGGGCCAGCGCCAGTATCACCACCCTGACAGCCGTCAGTGCGGTTCCGGAAAGCCTGCCGCCTTCGGAATTCTTCTTTATATCGACACGGACTGCCGGCTTATCCGCCTTTTCATCCCTGACGCCCAGAACGGCGCAGATCAGCGTGACGATGACTGCGATCAAAAAGAACGGCAGAACAAAGACCGCCCTTCCCGCCACGGCTTCGGCAGTGTAGATATCTGCCATGGGATCCTCCGCCTTGAGGGCGACCCCCTCAAAATATATGGACAGATCCGCCACTACCAGCGCCACCGCAGTCAGGACGCAGAACACAGACTGCAATATCAGCAAAGCCTTCCTCTTTCCCATTCCGAACTCCTTATTCCCTTTCCAGCACTATCACCATATCGCTGTAACGATCCTCGGTCTTGTACCCGTTATTGTTTTTTTTATAACCATCCGGAGCCTTGAGGATATGAACGTCATAAACCCCCGGAGGATCGTTGAAAACAGCCATCCCCGTGCTGTCGGTGGGCGCGATCTTGCAGGTGTCCGCGGTGCAGAACTGGACCATGGCGCCTTCCACCGGCCGGGAGGTATCGTCGGCTACTATTATCCTGTATGCGTCTCCATTATTGTCATAGGAGTTCGTTTCCTTCACTACATTCGTGGTGTTTCCGTTAAGGGCATCCCTGATGTGCTGCTCGTATTCGCCAACCTTTGCGCCGGAGATGGGCGTTGTGACCATCTTACCGTTCCTGTCCACAAAGAAGGAAGTGGGCCAGCCGGTCATATCAAATATTTCCTCCCAGCCGTCAAAAGGACAGATATTGAGATAGGTCACCCCGTTATCATTGAGGAGAGATTTGGCTTCCGCTAAAGTCTCGGGAGAGTTCGCATCTGCGCAGAATCCCACGATGCCGCAGTCGATGGATGCAAGGTTATTATTTATCTTTTCGAGCTCTGCCAGCTCTCCGATACACCATCCGCACCAGGTCGCCCAGACGTTGACCATGGTGATCTCGTGCTGGCCGAAGATCTCCTCGCTGGTGACGGTATTTCCGTCAAAATCCGTTGTGGTGAATGATATCTGATTCCCCACCATCTTCTCATATTTGGTCTGAGGCCTAGTATAATCGGCTTTTTCCAGCACATCGTTATTAAATGCGGCGAGTTTGTCGTATTCCTCCCTGAACTCCTGGTCGAGATTTTCATAATTTTCAGGTAAAGCGGGAGTATACTGATAGAAGCAGAACCCGTCCACCTCACGGAGCGGGGTCAGCATATCGGCGCTGTAGTTGCTGTCAGTCATGGCGTTAATGTTTTCAATTATCTCCTCACCGTCTTTCTCTTTGGGAGCCGCCATGACAATGAAGATGGGTACGATCTTTTTTGCCACACTCTCGGCGTCTTCATCCGAGATGGAATCACTTTGAAACATCTTGTCATATTCATCCCAGGTTAACCCGAGATAGACCATTTGAGCGATGAATATCCCTTCTCCGTCGGTCACATCCCTGCTGTAGAAATCCACGATGCCTTTTGTGTCCCAGTATTCCTCGGGCAAATGAAAGGTGACGCCGATCTCTTCCGCATAGTAATCAAGATCGCTGTTCCCGTACTCCTCCTCGGCCATCTCTGAAACTTCCCAGTCAGCCGTTTCAGGTTCAACCTCGGAATAGGATTCGTAATCTGTCTCGGACCACTCTTCATATTCTTCCGTGTCCACGACTGTATCCGCAGACCCGCCGCAGCCGCACATGCCGACAGTAAGGCACAGCGCCATGAGTGCTGCCGAGATCTTGCGACAGAATTGTTTTCTCATTATCATCCTCCTTGTTTCCACTGCTCTTCCGCTTAAGTTTCCCATTCATTATACATAACCCGGCATTCTTTTCAAAGCGGTATCCGTGGATTTTTTGTTGCATAAGTTCAGGCCAGCGGTTATCATTAATCCCGGCTCGGAAGAGAGACAGCCTCACGAGCAGGGGAGGAAATATAATTCATGATAAATAAAAACTCATTCGGAACGCTCATATTTGCCATCGCCGCAGGGATCCTCATATCAGGCTGCGGCAGCGCTGCGCCCACAGTAACGGAAACAACGGTGGCCGCAACCGAGGCCGCTACCCCGTCTTCGCCGGAGATAATCGACACCATCAGACCAGCAGGCATGACGGCAGGGGAGAAGGAAGAAGGAGCAGGTTCTGTCGGGAGCCCGGATGCGGGTACGGAAGGATCTTCCTGGACAGACGCCCCCCTTGTGGGGATAGTGGCAGGCACAGGCGGGATCGACGACGAATCCTTCAATCAGGGTGCCTGGGAAGGTCTTCAGAGACTGTCCGGCAAGATCGGCTGTGAAACAAGGTTCTACGAAACAAAGTCCGAAGAGGATTTTCAGAAAAACGTTCACGACCTTATCGACAGGGGAGGCGATCTGTGCTGGGCAACGGGCTACAGCAGCGCCGACCTGCTCCTTCAGGAAGCCCTGGAACACCCCGATACGTCCTTTGCGATAATCGATTATTCCTATCCAGACACGCCTGCTAATATGACCGGAGTGGTGTTCCGCTCTCAGGAGTCTTCATTTCTCGCGGGCTTTGTGGCCGGAAATGTGACCGCCTCCGGAAAGGTAGGCTTTGTGGGCGGCGAGTCCAATGAAGTCATAGACCAGTTCAGGTACGGTTACCGGGCGGGAGCGCTTTACGCCGCGGACAAACTGGGAAAGACCATAGATGTGGAAGAGGTATTTGCCGGTTCCTTTACAGATCCCGGTAAAGGAAAGTCGCTGGCTCTCGAACTATATAAAAAAGGCTGCGATGTGGTGTTTCACGCGTCCGGAGAAACCGGTATGGGCGTGATCGAGGCCGCAAAGGAAACGGGCAAATACGTGATAGGCGTGGACAAGGATCAGTCATTCCTCGCCCCCGACAATGTGCTCACCTGCGTGCTGAAGGATGTGAACACGGCAGTCTTCCGGGTGTCCGGGGAAATCCTCGACGGAAGCGAACCCGGCGGACGCACCGTAAGTCTGGGGCTTGCGGAAAGCGCGGAGGGTCTCAGCGAAAACCATTCACTCTATCCTGAGGCGATCTATGAGGAAATGCTTCAGCTCCGGGAGGACATCATATCGGGAAA
>JAEELB010000059.1 GCA_016288705.1 Lachnospiraceae bacterium
GCGTTTCAAGGTAAAGGGCGAGGACGCTTATTTCCTGGCGTGGACCACCACCCCCTGGACTCTTCCCTCAAACGTCGCCCTCTGCGTGAATCCCGACGAGAGTTACGTGAAGGTGAAGGCTTCGGACGGATTTACATATTACCTTGCCGAGGCCCTTGCGGACACGCTCCTGTCCGGCGACGGAGGAGAGACGGAGGAAGGAGCCCCTTCGGAGGACGGGAAGGAGAAGCCTTCGGACGCTGCCGGCGAAAGCTCATACACGGTCATCGAGACCTTCAAGGGTTCGGATCTCGAGGGGAAGGAATACGAGCCCCTCTGGGAATGCACCGCGGAAGCGGTGGACAGGCAGGCAAAAAAAGGCCATTACATAGTGGCTGACAGTTATGTCACAATGACGGACGGAACCGGGATAGTCCACATCGCCCCGGCTTTTGGTGAGGACGACGCAAGGATCGGCCGCAGCTACGACCTTCCCTTCGTACAGTTCGTGGACGGAGAGGGAAAGCTTACCGAGACCACTCCCTTTGCCGGGATGTTTGTGAAGGATGCTGATCCCGAGGTGCTGAAGGATCTGGATTCCAGAAAGCTCCTGTTCTCGGCGCCCGCATTCACCCATGATTATCCCTTCTGCTGGCGCTGCTCCACGCCGCTCATTTATTATGCGAGACAGAGCTGGTTCATAAAGACTACCGACGTCAGGGATGAGCTGGTAAAGAACAATCAGACGGTCAACTGGGTCCCGCCTTCGATAGGAGAGGGCCGGTTCGGCAACTGGCTTGAAAATATCCAGGACTGGGCGATCTCAAGAGACCGTTACTGGGGTACTCCCCTGAATATATGGCACTGCGACAAGTGCAATGTGGATCTGTCCATAGGTTCCAGAGAGGAGCTCTTCAAATGGAGCGGGGACGAACGCGCGAAGACGGTTGAGCTTCACAGGCCTTACATCGATGAGATACAGTGCCACTGCCCGCAGTGCAACGGCCCCATGACAAGGGTGCCGGAGGTCATCGACTGCTGGTATGATTCGGGCGCGATGCCTTTCGCCCAGTATCATTATCCTTTTGAGAATAAGGAACTCTTCGAGAGACAGTTCCCTGCGTCCTTCATTTCCGAGGCTGTGGATCAGACCAGGGGCTGGTTCTATTCGCTCATGGCGGAGTCCACTCTTCTGTTTGAGAAGTCGCCCTATGAGAACTGCATAGTGATGGGTCTGGTCCTGGACGGCGAGGGCCAGAAGATGAGCAAATCCAAGGGGAACGCGGTGGATCCCATGGAGGCCCTTGATACATACGGCGCCGACGCCATCAGGTGGTACTTCTACATCGGCTCCGCTCCCTGGCTTCCCAAGCGCTTCCACGGCAAGGCCGTGCAGGAAGGCCAGAGGAAGTTCCTGGGCACCCTCTGGAACACCTACGCGTTCTACGTGCTTTACGCGGACATCGATTCCTTCGATCCCACGAAGTACGCCCTTGACAGGGAGAGCCTGTCCGTGATGGACAGATGGCTTCTGTCGAAACTCAACAGCGCCGTAAAGAACGTGGACGCGTGCCTGGATCAGTACAAGATCCCCGAGGCGGCCACGGCCCTGTACGAATTTGTGGATGAGATGAGCAACTGGTATGTGCGCCGCTGTCGTGAGAGATTCTGGGCAAAGGGCATGGAGCAGGACAAGATAAACGCATACATGACCCTGTGGACCGCGCTCGAGACCATAAGCCGCGCCTCAGCCCCCATGATCCCCTTCATGACGGAGCAGATCTACCAGAACATCGTCAGGACCGTAAATAAGGACGCTCCCGAGAGCATCCACCTCTGTGATTTCCCCGAGGCGGATGAAAGCCTCATAGATCAGGAGCTTGAGAGGAATATGGACGCGGTGCTGAAGCTGGTGGTGCTGGGACGTGCCGCCAGAAATACGGGGAATACAAAGAACCGTCAGCCTCTGAGATCCATGTTCGTGAAATCGGAGATCACCCTTCCGGAATTCTTTGTGGATATCATAAAGGAAGAGCTGAATGTCAGGAGCATAGAGTTCAGAGAGGACATATCGGACCTCACAAGCTATTCCGTGAAGCCCCAGCTCAGGACCGTGGGACCCAAGTACGGGAAGCTTCTGGCGGGCATAAGAGAGCATCTGAAGGATGCGGACGGTTCCGAGATAGTCAGAAAGGTGAAGAGCGCGGGAGAGTATTTATTTACGGTGAACGGCTCCGAGGTCAGTCTCACGGAGGAGGATATGCTGATAGACGTATCCGAGAAGGAAGGCTTTGTGACCGAGGAGAATGCGGGAACTGCGGTGGTCCTGGACACGAATCTGGACGAGGATCTCGTGGAAGAAGGGTTTGTGGCCGAGCTTGTCAGCAAGATCCAGACCATGAGAAAGGACGCCGGCTTTGAGGTGATGGACAGGATAGAGGTCACCATTTACGGAAATAAAAAACTCTTCGGCATAGCCCAGTCCCACAGCGATTTCATCGCGGGGAAGGTGCTGGCGGACTCCATCACGGACGCCGATTCCGGCGATTTCCGGAAGGAGTGGGATATCAACGGCGAAACCGCGACCATAGGCGTGAGCCGGGTGTAGATCGTACGGATCCTCACGCCGGGATCCTAAAGCGGCGTAAGGGTCCTGAGTATAAGGGTACTTTTGGCGTTTCGGTCATTATACGAGGTGAAACAGGAGGAGAAAAACATGGCAGGAAAAAAGGCACCGGTGAGCAACCTTGATTTCAACAAGAGTCTGTTCAAGAACAGCGTTGTGTACAACATAAAAACCCAGTACAGACGTTCCCTCGATGAGGCCACACCTGAGATGCTGTTCCAGGCGGTCTGCATGGCGGTAAAGGATCAGGTCATGGATTGTTGGATCGCCTCACAGAAGCAGTATGAAAAGGACGATCCCAAGACTGTCTATTATCTCTCCATGGAATTCCTGGTGGGCCGCGCCCTTGGAAATAATATCATAGCCCTTAAGGCCGACAAGCTGGTTAGGAGCGCTCTGGACGAGCTGGGGGTGAAGCTGGACATCATAGAGGATCAGGAAAATGACCCCGCTCTCGGAAACGGAGGTCTCGGAAGGCTTGCCGCCTGTTTCCTGGATTCACTGGCCACTCTCGGATATCCCGCGTACGGCTGCGGCATACGTTACCACTACGGCATGTTCAAGCAGAAGATCAAGAACGGCTACCAGATAGAGGTTCCCGACAACTGGCTGGAGAATGGCAACCCCTTCGAGCTCAGGCGTCAGGAATACACAAAGACCGTCAAGTTCGGCGGCTATGTGGAAGTGACGGTGGACGAGCACGGCCGCAACAACTTCCATCAGGAAGGCTACCAGTCGGTGAGGGCCGTGCCTTATGACATGCCTGTCATGGGCTACGGAAACGGGATAGTGAACACCCTGAGGATCTGGGATGCGGAGCCTGTGGAGTGTTTCCAGCTTGATTCCTTCGACAAGGGCGACTATCAGAAGTCCGTGGAGCAGGAGAATCTGGCCAGGAATATCTGCGAGGTACTCTACCCCAACGACAATCACTACGCCGGAAAGGAACTCAGGCTTAAGCAGCAGTATTTCTTCATTTCCGCTTCCGTTCAGGAGGCCATAGAGAAGTTCATGCGCAAGCACGACGACATAAGGAAGCTTCCGGAAAAGGTGGTATTCCAGCTGAACGACACCCATCCCACCGTTGCCATTCCCGAACTCATGAGGATACTCATGGACGAGCATTACCTCACCTGGGACGAGGCCTGGGAAGTGACCACCCACGCCTGCGCTTATACGAACCACACCATAATGGCCGAGGCTTCCGAGAAGTGGCCCATCGAACTGTTCTCGAGGCTCCTGCCCAGGATCTATCAGATAGTCGAGGAGATAAATAACCGCTTCGTCGCCGAGGTGAACAGGCGCTATCCCAATGAAGGGGCGGAGAAGGTCAGGAAGATGGCCATCATTTACGACGGACAGGTCAGGATGGCGAATCTCGCCATCGTGTCGGGCTTTTCCGTGAACGGCGTGGCCAGGCTTCATACCGAGATCCTCAAAAAGGAGAGCTTCAGGGACTTCTACGAGATGATGCCCCAGAAGTTCAACAACAAGACCAACGGTATCACCCAGAGAAGATTCCTGCTCCACGGAAATCCTTTGCTCGCAAAGTGGGTCACGGATCACGTGGGTCCCGAGTGGATCACGGATCTGCCCCAGATCTCAAGGCTCAAGGTCTTTGCGGATGACGATAAATCAAAGCAGGAATTCATGAACATCAAGTTCAGGAACAAGCAGCGCCTTGCCCAGTATATCCTGGATCATAACGGGATACAGGTGGATCCCAGGTCAATATTTGACGTTCAGGTGAAGCGTCTCCATGAGTACAAGAGACAGCTTATGAACATCCTGCACGTCATGTATCTGTACAATAAGATCAAGGATCACCCCGAGATGAACTTTACGCCCCGCACCTTCATTTTCGGAGCCAAGGCTGCGGCGGGTTACGAGATCGCAAAGCTCACCATAAAGCTGATCAATTCGGTGGCGGACGTCATAAATAATGACAGCTCCATCAACGGCAAGCTCAAGGTGGTGTTCATAGAGGATTACAGGGTCTCCAACGCCGAGATTATCTTCGCCGCGGCGGACGTATCAGAGCAGATCTCCACTGCTTCCAAGGAAGCCTCCGGAACCTCCAACATGAAGTTCATGCTGAACGGCGCCATCACTCTGGGAACCCTTGACGGGGCCAACGTTGAGATCCTTGAAGAGGTGGGTGAGGACAACGCGGTCATCTTCGGCCTTACTTCCGAGGAGGTGATCAATTACGAGAATAACGGCGGATACGATCCGGCTGAGATATTCAACACGGATCCCGATATCAGGAGAGTGCTGATGCAGCTCATCAACGGGAGTTACGCCCCCGAGTCTCCAGAGCTCTTCCGCCCGCTGTACAACTCGCTCCTGAACACGCTCAGCACATCAAGGGCCGATACCTACTTCATCCTCAAGGATTTCAGGGCTTACGCCGAGGCGCAGGAGAAGATAGAAAAGAAATACAACGATGAGAGCGGCTGGGCCAGGAGCGCCATCATCAATATAGCTTCCTCCGGCAAGTTTACCTCCGACAGGACCATCCAGGAGTACGTGGACGAGATCTGGCATCTCGACAAGGTGGTTCTGCCCCGCTGAGGACGGAGGGCAGTCCGGGGACGCGGATGCGGCCCAGGTATCAGGAACTTATCGGCACAGCATAACGGAGAAGACATGATCGAACTCAAAAAAGAACCGGTGATACTTAGGAACGGCGTTCCTGTCGATGCGGAAAAAGCCACGGAAGAGGGGCGGAAAAAGACCATCGCCGCCCGCATACTCAGCGCGCACAACACCTCCGAAGAGGACGGGAAGCTGAAGATCAGATTTGACGCGCTGGTGTCCCATGACATTACCTACGTGGGGATAATCCAGACAGCCAGGGCTTCCGGGCTGAAAAAATTCCCCATCCCCTACGTGCTCACGAACTGTCACAACTCCCTTTGCGCGGTGGGCGGCACGATAAATGAGGACGATCACGTATTCGGATTGTCGGCCGCCAGGAAGTACGGCGGGATCTATGTGCCTCCTCACCAGGCGGTGATACATCAGTACGCCAGGGAGATGATGGCAAAGGGCGGAGCCATGATACTCGGTTCCGACTCCCATACCAGATACGGGGCTCTCGGCACCATGGCTGTGGGCGAGGGCGGACCCGAGCTCGTAAAGCAGCTCCTCAACCAGACCTATGATATAGACACCCCTCCGGTCACGGCGGTGTACCTTAAAGGGGAGGTCCCCCACGGCACAGGGCCTCAGGATGTGGCGCTGGCTCTCATCGCCCGGGTGTTCTCATCGGGCTTTGTGAAGAACAGCATCCTGGAGTTCATCGGCCCCGGGGTATCGAAACTCTCGGCGGATTTCAGGATAGGCGTTGACGTCATGACTACCGAGACCACCTGCCTGTCTTCTATCTGGCAGACGGATGATGAGATTAGGCGCTTCTATGAGGTTCATGGAAGAGAGGGAGATTACAGGGAGCTTTCGCCGGAGGACGGCGCCTGTTATGACAAGGCTGTCATCATCGATCTTTCGGAGATACGTCCCATGATAGCGCTTCCCTTCCACCCCTCTCTTGCGGTCAGCATAAGGGAGTTCAAGGAAAACATGCAGGATTACGTGCATGAGACCGAAGAGAGAGCCAGGGTGAGTTTCGGCGAGAACGTCCGGTTCTCTCTCAGGGAAAAGATACACGGGCGTGATTTTCAGACGGATCAGGGCATAATCGCCGGCTGCGCCGGCGGCGGCTTTGAGAATATCTGCGCTGCCTCCGATATACTGAGAGGCAGGTACACGGGAAAGGACGCTTTCACGCTTTCGGTTTATCCGGCCTCAATGCCTGTCTACATGGAACTTGTGAAGAACGGCTGCGCAGCGGATCTCATGGAGAGCGGAGCGGTTATGAAGACGGCCTTCTGCGGTCCCTGCTTCGGCGCGGGAGACACCCCCGCAAACGGCGCCTTCTCCATCAGGCATTCCACCAGAAACTTCCCCAACCGGGAAGGTTCGAGGATACAGGACGGACAGCTGTCGTCGGTGGCCCTCATGGACGCCCGTTCCATCGCGGCCACGGCTGCCAGAGGCGGCGTGCTCACAGGCGCGGATGAGGAGGATATCTCCTTCGGCGTGTACGAATATCACTTCGACCGTAAGATATACGAAAACAGGGTTTTCGATCAGGCACTTTCCCCGGATCCCTCGGCGGAACTGGTAATGGGTCCCAATATAAGGGACTGGCCCGATATAGAACCTCTGAACGAGAACCTGCTGATCAATATCGTATCCGAGATCCACGATCCCGTCACCACCACGGACGAGCTCATACCTTCGGGAGAGACTTCCTCTTACAGGTCGAATCCCCTGAAGCTGGCGGAATTCGCCCTTTCCAGGAAGGATCCCGAATATGTGGGACGGGCTAAGGAGATACAGGCTCTCGAAAAGGGACGGCTTGATGGCGATGTATCCGGAATAGGCGTGATCTTCAGGACCATATCGGATATCTGTCCCTGTACCGCTGAGGATACGGAGATCGGGAGCGCCGTGTTCGCGGTGAAGCCCGGCGACGGATCCGCAAGGGAACAGGCCGCTTCCTGCCAGAGAGTCCTTGGGGGGATAGCTAATCTGGCGACGGAGTACGCCACGAAGAGATACCGTTCCAATCTGATAAACTGGGGCATGCTTCCCTTTACAATATCGACCGGGGAGAACGGTCTTCCTTTCAAGAAACTGGACTGGATATTCGTGCCCGGCATCAGAAGGGCCGTTGAGCAGGGCGAAACGTCGGTAAAGGCCTACGCTCTCACATCTCAGGGCACGGTGCCCTTTGAACTTTCAATGGGAGAGCTCACGCCTGATGAGCGAAAGATCATACTGGCCGGGTGCCTCATAAATTACAACCGTGAACTGTCCGGGAATTAAACTGTTCGGACGCAAAGCCCTCGGGTTCACGGGGGTTTTGCTGTCTCTGCTCCTGACAGGCTGTGCCTTTGAGGGCAGGCTCCCCGGCATGCCGCCGGCCCAGGAAGAGACGGAAGACAGCGAGGCTGCCGGTTTTGACATCGACCCGGTCTTCGGCTGGGAACTGCCAAAGGGTACGCCCCACATAGCCGTGGACCGGACAGGTTATCTCCTGGGACAGGAAAAGATCGCCATGGCGGAGAACTGCGAACCCGGCGATCATTTTTTTGTGGTCGACGAGAAGGATCAGAGCGCCGTGTGGTCCGGAAAGCTTGAATCAAGCCAGAGCGGGATGGTGTATGGGGATTTCACCGAATTTGACACTCCCGGCAGGTACTGCATCTGGAGTGAAAAGGTCGGCTCCAGCTACCCTTTTGAGATCGGGGAGGACGTTTATCAGGAACTCAGAAAGGAAGCTCAGGAGAAGGCGGAAATAGACGTATCCGATGAGGACAGAGCCTGCTACGACATACTGTGCATCATAGTGTGCGAGGAAACAGGCATTGCCCACGCCGGGGACGATGAAGAGGACCCTCTTCTGGACAGGGCCATGGAAACCGTCAGAAAATGGATCGGCAGAACGGAAGGGACTCCGTACATGTCCGCCGCTCTTTCCGGTATGAGCGTGCTGTGTTACGGAAGAGACAACGAGCTTTCCGGCAACTGCTTCCATACGGCCCGGGCCATCGAGAATGCATACAGGCTGTCTCATCCCGAAGACCGTGAGGGAGCCTTTCTCATGAGCGCCGCGCTTTACCGCGCCGGCGGCCTGATGAGCGACAGGACCCGCGCCGAGGCGTTCCTGACCTCCGGAACGGAACCTGATTTTTCGGATCTCAGCGTATACCTGGGCAGCGCCTTTTATCTTCTCACGAAGAGGAAGGTCAATACGGGAGTCTGCGAGACCATCATGCGCCGTCTGACCGAAGAGACTTCGGCCACGACCCAGAATGACCGCAGATCGCCCTATATGGCGGGAGAGAACGGAAAGGATGACCGGGAGATGCTGGCGTCGGCCATGAGAACTGCCTTTGTGAATTACGCCATTACGAATCATGAGTACAGGACATCTCTTCAGAATTACGTTCATTTCTTCCTCGGCAGGAACAGCGAGAAAGCGGAAAGAATACCCGAAAAATACCCGATAGAATGGTATCTGCTGCTCATGGCCTGCACACAGGAGGAAGTGGCAGCCATCACGGAGAACTGAAATGGAAGAAAAGACGGTGCGTAAGACTGAGATCAGAGTGAGCGGGATCTCAACGTATTATCTGGAGGCCGGATCGGGGCAGCTTGTGGTGCTGCTTCACGGCTGGGGCAGCAATGCGGACCTCTACAGGAGGGTCATTGACGCCCTTTCCCTTCAGTATCATGTCGCGGCCCCCGTGTTTCCGGGGTGTTCGGGGGAATCCGGCCCAAGCGATGAGCCTTCCGAACCCTGGAGTGTGGACGATTACGTGGGATTTGTAAAGGAATTCACTCAGGAGCTCCTTAAGAAGGACGGGCTGCTCCCCGGGGATCGGTCTGACCCCGCAGACCTTCCCGGAGTGATCTTCCTCGGACACTCCCACGGAGGGCGGGTCCTGATCAAGCTTGCGGGCAGGGATGCGGATACTCTCCCATTCAGGATAGAAAAGCTGATACTTGTGGACAGCGCAGGAATAGTTCCCGAAAAGACCGAAGCCCAGAAGGCGGCGATCCGCAGATACAAGGCCGGGAAAAAGTTCCTGGAGAGCCCGGTCATGAAGACTTTATTTCCGGAGGCGCTGGAAAAGTTCAAGAAGAGTCACGGGAGCGCGGACTACAGGTCCGCATCTCCCGTTATGCGGGACACTATGGTAAGGGTGGTAAATGAGGACGAGAGGGAGTGGATGCCGGAGATCAAAGCGGAGACACTTCTGATCTGGGGAACTGCGGACGCGGATACCCCCATTGCTTCGGGGGAGATCATGGAAAGCATGATCCCGGGTTCGGGTCTGGCCAGGATCGAAGGGGCAGGTCATTTTTCATTTATCGATAATGAATACCTTTTCATCAGGATCCTGAAATCCTTTCTGAACATGCCCTTATGAAACAGGAGGTGCAGAGTGGCTAAGATCATCGCGCTTGCGGGAAAAGGCGGAGTCGGGAAGACCACCGTATGTTCGGCGTTTGTAAGGATACTGGGTGAGACCCGTCCCGATTCGCGGATACTGGCGATAGATGCGGACCCTGCCGTGGGTCTGGCGACAGCCCTCGGGGTGGAGGTAAATGAAACCCTGGATGACATCCGGTGTGAGATCATAGAAAAGGCGGAGGACGGAGCGGGAAAGGAAGCGCTGGAACTCCTGGGGGAGGCAAGATACCGCATATTTGACGCCCTTGCGGAGAAGGAGAGGTTCTCATTTCTCGCCATCGGCCGACCCGAGGGAGCCGGCTGCTACTGCTCTGTCAACACCTATCTGAAAGCGGTCATAGAAATGGTGAGCAGGGATTTCGATTACGTCGTCATTGACGGCGAAGCGGGAATAGAGCAGATCAACCGCCGGGTGATGGAGAAGGTCACCCATCTGGTCCTGGTGACGGATGCGAGCAAAAAGGGACTTCAGGTGGCCCGCTCAATCTACGAGGTAGCCGACAGGCTGGTCATGTACGAGAAACGCGGGATCATCCTGAACCGCATCGACGATGAAGAGCTTGCGGCAACCCTTCCGACAGATGGCATGGAGATCTTGAGCGTGATCCAAAGCGACCCTTCCCACGCCAGGAACGATATCCTGGGGAAGACCATTTTCGAACTGGAGGAAACCGCTCCGGTGTATAAGGGGGCGAAGGAAGCCCTTGAGAAGATCGGGATTTGAACCGGACTGCAGGACGGTGGGATATTAAGTTCAGGGAGGTCAGAGAGACATGGGATATTTCGGCGGGTGCGACGTGGGTTCCACCTATACGAAGGCGGTGATCCTGAATGAGAAGGGGGAGATCGCCGCATCCACTACAATAAAGAGCAAGATCCGCTCCGAGGAATCGGCGAAGCTCGCCATGGATGCGGTGTTTGAGGAGGCCGGGCTCAGGGGTCCGGAGGATCTGTCCTATCTCATCGGCACCGGATACGGGAGGAACAAGGTCCCCTTTGCGGATGAGAATATTTCGGAGATATCCTGCCACGCCATGGGCGTTCATGTGACTGCCCCCGAGGTCAGGGCAGTGATCGACATCGGCGGCCAGGATGTAAAGGGAATAGCGGTGGATACCGACGGCACCGTGAAGAGCTTCGCCATGAACGATAAGTGCGCCGCGGGAACAGGCCGCTTCTTTGAAGCCATGGCCCGCTCCTTCGAGATGGAGCTTCCGGATTTTTCAAAACTGTCCCTGAAGGCAAGGAACGTGATCCCCATCACCGCCCAGTGCACCGTCTTTGCGGAATCCGAGGTGGTGAGCCTGGTGGGCGAAGGGAAGCCCGTGGAAGAGATCGCGGCGGGCATAGAGATGGCCGTGGCCAAGAGATGTTTTGTCATGGCGAAAAAGGCGGGAGCCACGGACAGCCTGGCGCTCACCGGCGGCTGCGCAAAGAACGACGGACTTAAGGCCGCCATAGAAAAGGTCCTGAAGCTTAAGGTCATCGAACTTAAGACGGACCCGCAGCTCATGGGGGCTTTGGGCGCTGCGGAATTTGCAAGGCAGAAGGGCGCAGGCAGGTGAAGCTCTACAACAGGATATTTGAGCGGACGGAAGATCTGCTCCGGGGGCGGACGTCGGTGTCATTTCCCTACGAGGAAGACAAGACCTGGCCCCTCTCGGAAGATTATGAGATGATAATGCGAAAGGATTCCCGGTTCGAACTGGGAAGCGGGAAGCGCTGCGGCGCGGCCATGACCTGCGTAACAGACGACGAATCATATGTAAATGAGGACTGCACCTGCCTTTACGGGCCGGACCTTCCGGAGATAAAGGACGGGACGGATTATTTCCGGATAAGCCAGATCCTCATAAGAAAAGGTGAGACCGGGGAAAGCGCAAATGACGCGCCGGGACTCTGTGATCTCGTACGGGACATAGACTTTGTGAGGTTTCATGTGTACACAAAGGGCTTCATGATCCGGACTTCGGGCCAGTCGGTGAGAGAACAGGTAAGGGTCAGCGGGGAAGCCCTGGAGAAAGGGATCTCATTTTCGCGTATCGGGAATACCTTTATACGGATGTACAGGGAAAAGCCCGGGGTCGAAAGGGCGAGGGTCATTTTCATTACGGCGGAGGATACGGACTTTTCCGCTCTTGAAGCGGAGGCGGTGAGAGCTGCGGACATCAGGCGTTCCCTGTCAGGAATCGGAAAGGGGCTCCCCAGGGACTGCGCGGCCTGCTCCATAAAGGAAATATGCAGCGAGGTCGAGGGCCTTAAGGAGCTGCATTTCGGATATAACGCCACGTCATGAGGTCTTAATTTTGACGACGGGCTTCTGATTTTTGAAAGAGAACGGGGGGAATCGGAGGATTTGAATGCGGGATCTGAAACACCTGCAGTACTTTGAAGATCTGCTCCAGAATGCGAATAACGATCTTGTGAAAAAGGCCAGGGCCGATGGAAAGGTCTGCGCGGCTTTTGTGTGTGAGAACACTCCCGAGCCTTTATTTAACCTGGGGAACTGTTTCGGCGTCCGTCTCTTCGCCCCCAATACGGGATCCATGGACGTGGCCACCTATTACATGACCAGCTTTCTCTGCGAGACTACAAGGGCGCTTCTGGAGAGAGCCATCGAGGGCGGGTTCAACTTTGCGGACTGCGTCATAGCCCCCGACGGCTGCACCATGATCAACAGGTGCATTGAAAACATGGAACTGCTGAAGGCGGTAGAGAGCGGCAGCGACAGGTTTTTTTATGAACACATGGAACTCCCCTTCAAGGCGGACGAGAACGGGGTCCGGCTCATGGAGGTGCAGTGCAGGAATCACATACTGACCCCCCTGTCCGAGGTATACGGCATAGACGTTTCGGACCGGGCCATACGGGATGCGGTCCGTGAACATAATGAGATATGCGATCTGGTGAACAGGATAGGAGACCTGAGAAAGGACAGAAGGCCCAGGATCACCGGATATGAATATGCGGTCCTGGTGCTCTCAACCTATGTGTGCCCGAAGTATCTTTTGAAGGACCGGCTTTCGGAGACCCTGGAAGAACTTAAGGAGAGAGAGCCTGACGACAGGGAGGCAAGGGCGCGTCTTGTGGTGACGGGTTCAGAGATGGACGATCCCGAATTTATCAGGCTCATCGAAGAGTGCGGGGCATTTGTCTGCGCAGACAGATACTGCTTCGGCTCTCTCCCGGGAAGGAAGAGGATAGCCATGAACGAGGATGAGGACGCCCTCACCCAGGTGTGCCGTCATTATACATATGAGTGTCAGTGCCCGAGGCAGATGAACATGGAGAAATTCTACGGCAGAAAGGCCTATATAAATGAGATCGCAAAGGAGTATCTGGCGGACGGCGTCATTTACGATCAGGTGAAATTCTGCGATCCCTGGGCCTATGAGAGGCTTTCCGGATCCACGGCGCTCCGTGAGGAATACGGGTATCCGGTGCTGTCCGTGGACAGGCCCTACAACATACGCTCCTCCTCGGGACAGATGAGGACCAGGGTCCAGGCCTTCATCGAGAGCATTGAGATCAAAAAGCTGAGGGAAGGAAAGGCCGGCACAGGAGGCAAAGCCTGATGGACGTCATGAAGAATGAAAAGATCCGGAAAGGGGATGCGAGCCTTGGGGTCCTGTACGATTCGGGCAAGGTCAGGAGACGCCGGGAATGGCGGGGCTTTAAGGATACCCTGTACGATTTCGGACAATGGCTGAAGCTCTGGGGCATCATGATAAACGTGTCCCTCGGCAGGGGCTTTTTCAAGGGGCTCTTTAGGTACAGATGGATGGTAAACTATCTGGCGGTCCCCCACATGATAGACAAGTTCACCATAGGCCAGAGGGATGAAGCCCTCCGCATCACGCACACCGCCATCGGCTACGTCGTCAAGGATGTGGCGCTTACCATAAAAAGGTGCCTCCGGGCCGACAGCCGCTCTGGGAATGATGTGAAGTTTTCCGACAGATGCGTGCTGGTGGATGAAAACGCTATGACCTCCTTCCTCATGGGATTTCCGGATCTGATCGCCCTGCAGAGGGAGGTTCCCACCATGTTCTCCGCGAACCTGATAAATCAGGACTCCGCCGTGCATTACATCGATGTGGCCCAGACCTTCGGGATCCCGGGAGACGTTTGCCCCATGCCGGAGACCGAGGCCGGCATATCCATCGAGGACGATTTTGTGGTGGCCGGGAAGTGCGCCGTGCAGGTCAATACCACCTGCGACGGCTCCATGATGGGGAACGGCATCATAGCCAAAAGGCTGGAAAAACAGTACCACATCCCCACTTTCCAGATGGCTGCGCCCCTTAGGCACAGGAGCGAGGATGTGCAGACCTACGCCGCCGAAGAGATAAAGGCGGCCATTGCCTTTATCGAGGAACATACCGGCGCCCGCTGGAACTGGGACGCTTATTTCGCCGCCGCAAAGAGGGTAAACAATACCACCAGGAACCGTCTTGAATGGCTGGACATAAACTCAACGCCTTACCCCCAGTTTGTGGGGGCGGTGTTCTCCCTCTACAACGACACGAATTACATGGGGAACTGCGGACGGTCCCCGGAATTCCCGCTGATCGACGAGAAGATAATGAAGCTGGTCCGCAGGGGCTATGAGAAAAAGAGCATGCTTTGCCGGGAATACCGCCACAGATGTCTGGTCTGGGGAGTGCAGCCGCAGTACGTGATAGACATGCTGTACTGGATGATGGAATGCTGGGGCGTGGTGCCCCTTACGGACATGCTCTCCATGGTGATCGAAAGGGAGATCGCCGAGGAGGACACGCCGGAAAACAGGGAGCAGGCCTACTACGACATGGCGTATCTGAGCGAAAACATGATAATGAGAAATCATACCCACGGCGGGTATGAGGTATTGGTGGACCAGCTTTGGGAATACTGCGAAAAGATGAACGCAGACATGGTGATGATGTGGGAACACATTTCCTGCAAGGCGCTTACCGCCATGCACGGGCAGTTTGAGGAGCAGGCCAGGGCGAGAGGCATAAGGCTTGTATGGGTGTCCCACGATCTGTGCGATCCAAGGATCTACAGCAGGCAGGCTATCAGGGATCAGTTCAACCGTTATATGAGGACGGTCATGAGGGAGGAGCCGGTGGATCCCAGCCTTGAGGTGCTCCCTGACGACGAGGCCTGGTGACGGGACGGACGGTCGGGTTTAACGGAGGTACGGAGAGATGATCAGGATACTGATAGTGACGGCGGTGGTCATAGCGGTTTTATTTGCGCTGCTGTTCTGCATATATTTTTTCAATCTGGACATGAAATTCATCGTAAACGTGGTGGCGCCTTTATTTGAAAAGCATTACGACAACAGAAAGAACGACCAGTACGTGTGAGGCCTTTTTGAGAGGGAAGTTATAAATGAGCAGAGGACAACAGATAGTAAGAGTAAGTTTCATCGGCATCGCTGTAAACGTGCTGCTGGCGGCTTTCAAGATGGCCATCGGTCTTATTTCCAATTCCATAGCCATCACCCTGGACGCCGTAAACAATCTGAGCGACGCGCTCTCTTCGGTGATCACCATAATAGGCGCAAAGCTCTCGGAAAAGAAGCCTGACAGAAAGCATCCCTTCGGACACGGCAGGGTTGAATATATCAGCGCGAGCATCATCGCCGTTATCATCCTGTACGCCGGTCTTACCGCGCTCATCGAGTCGGTGAAGAAGGTGTTCGATCCCGCTGTCCCGGACTATTCCGCATTTGGCCTCGTGATCGTGGCTGTGGCCGTGGTGGTGAAATTCCTGCTGGGGGGATACTATGAAAGAAAGGGAAAGGAACTGGTGTCCGATTCCCTCTCGGCTTCCGGAAAGGATGCGAAATATGATTCCGCCGTCTCTCTTTCCACTCTGGTGGCGGCTTTTGTGTTCATCATCTTCGGGTTCAGCATAGAGGCTTATCTCGGAGTCCTCATATCCGGACTGATGATCAAAAGCGGCATCGAGATCCTGAGGGAGACCATCTCGCAGATCCTGGGAGAGCGCCCCGATCCCGAAAAGGTACGCTCCGTAAGGAGCATCGCCATGAGCTTTCCGCCGGTGTCGGGAGTGTACGACCTGGTGCTCCACAATTACGGACCCGACATACTCATCGGATCCTTCCACATAGAGGTCCCTTACGATATGACTGTAAAGGAACTGGATAAGCTTGAGAGGGATATTTCCGACAGGATCTTTGAGGAGTGCTCGGTGGTGATCGCGGGGATCTCGGTCTACGGCATGAATACCCACGAGGACGAGGCTTCCGATATCAGAAATGACATCAGGAAGATGGTGATGTCCCACGATCATGTTCTCCAGATGCACGGCTTCTATCTGAACATGGAGGAAAGGAAACTGCAGTTCGATGTGGTCATCGATTTTGATGCGCCCGACAGGAGCGCCGTTTATGAGGCGGTGGTCAGTGAGGTAAAGGAGAAATGCCCGGGCTTTGAAGTACGCATCGGATTCGATTCCGATGTGAGCGACTGAGGACCGGGTTTGACAATTTTTTATTGACCTCATACGTATATTGATTATAGGAGCAGACGGATAATGTCCGTATCCCCGGAGGAGGACGATCATGAAAAAGAAAAGCGTTGTCGCGGGTCTGTTGGTTATCATATTCTGCATGAGTCAGTGTCTCTTTGCATTTGCGGCGGATACGGACAGTGACGACTTTCTTTTCGACAGCGCGGGGAATCTGTTCCGGGCCGGGGAAGAGGTGACCGTCAGCAATGAGTCTCTGTTCACCTCATTTGTGATGGCGAGGAACTTCCGCATAGACCGGAGCCGGGCCGGAGGCAGCGTGTTCGCCCTTGCCCGGGATGTGGAGATCACGGATTCGAAGATAGACGAAAGTCTCTTTGTGATGGCGGAGACCGTAACGATAAAGGATACGCCCGTCCACGGGAATATTTTCGGGATGGGAAAGGTCATTGACATTTCCGGCGAGAGCAATTCCGTATACGCCTTCGGCGATACCATAAACTTTGACGGTACCACGAGGGGGCTCTGTCTTCAGGGCGGCACGATAAGTCTCGCGGGAAATGTCTATGGGGATGTGTATATATCGTCCGCGCGCAATGTCTATATCGACCCTGATATCGAGATCACCGGGAAGCTTACGGTGACTTCGGAAACGGAGCCCAGAGTCCCCGATTCGGCGGAGATCGGTTCCTATGAGTATGAGACACAGGAGACAGGAATCGTTTCCTATGAGTTTGAGAGTGAGACACAGGAGACCGGCACCGCTTCGGATGAGTCCGGGAATGAGACGCAGGAGGCAGGTACAGATTCCGGCGGGTCGGAGAATGAGACCCGGGAACCCGGATTCAGTCAGGAATGGACAGCGCCCTCCGGTGCCAAAGCAATCGGGCGGAAGATCGGAAAGACCATCTACTGGATCCTGGCCATGTCCCTCTTCGGACTGCTGCTCTGCATTTTCTTCGGGGAGCACCTGGACAGAGCGGGAGGGAGCTTTTTGTCGGCTCCAGGCAATACCATAGCAAGGGGTCTCCTTGGTTTTATCTTTGCGCCCCCGGTCATTCTGATCATGTTCATAACGATACTTCTCGCCCCCGCTGCGGCAATGCTTTTAGCGGCGTATGTGGTGCTCCTGTGCGCGGCCACAGCGTTTACCGGGGCTTCCCTCGGAAGGCTCATACTTCCGAAATTGCATCCCATGCTGTCTGCGGTCATCGGCATCACAGCGCTGGAAGTGCTCCAGCAGATCCCGTTTCTCGGTGTGATCGTCGGCATTATCTGCGATATGTATATGATAGCCTATGTGGTGTACTGCTTTTCCCAAAGACAGCATAGGAAAACGCCGGAGGTGACCGATCAGGGCAGCACGGAATATCAGGCTCCCGAGATGCAAGCAGAAACGAAATTCCAGGCGCCCGAGACGCGTGAGGATACGGAACTGCAGGCTCCCGAAACGCATGCGGAAACGGACAGCGCCGTCATTGACGTGACGGAGGAGAAGCCTTGAGCCGGAGAAGAGTGCCCGATAACTGGGACGGGTTCGACGCCATGGATCATCCCTATGATGAAAGGGAGGAGAGGCGGTTTCAGTCCGGGATATGGATCTTCCTGTCGGTGATCTTTGCAGGTATCCTGGTCTTCATCACCTTTAATGTGGTCCGGGGCCTGAACCTGAAACTCCACGGGACCAGGGTGGTGGCGGAATACGATCCGGAGTCCGATTACGCGTTCTTTTATGATGAGAACGGGCTGTACCACTCTCTGAACATGTTGTATTTTAAGGACTTTAAGACAGGTGAAGACAAAACGGTGGAGCTGTACTATCTGGGAAGCGCAAATGATGCCATGCCCATGATATCGCCCCTCAGATACTTTAAGGACTATCTTATATTCGGGGCGCTCTTCGGGGTGTGCCTCTGGAGAGCGCTTAAAGCCCTGGGGGTGAAGCCCGGTTTCGGGAAAAGACCGGATAAAGTCCTCAAGGAGCCCGATCCCGGGGCGGCAGGAAATGCATAAAGCGTGTCGGGACAGGGAAAACAGGATCCGAGGTGTGTCATGAATCGTCGAAATAAGGGAACAAGGATAATAGGCGCGGTCATTCTGGCGGGGTGCATGCTGCTGAATGCCTCTGCCTGCGGGAAGGTTCAGGAAACCGGGAACGAAACGGAAGCCTCATCCGCAGGCGGATCTGACGTGATGGGACAGACTGAGGCTTCGGCCGGAACGGGGACAGCCGGATCCGTGGACGGTTCGCCCTGGACAGAGGTTTCGGGACAGAAGGAGGAAGGCTCAGGGGAACCTGCGAAGGACATATCCGGCGATGGCCCCTCGCTCATGAGGGATGTGTGCCTCAAACACAGGTATGACAACGAGTGGCGGGACAATCAGTACAGTCTTCTGAATTATGATTACGAGCAGATCTTTTTCCCGGAGAGTCTGGAAGCCCTGTACCCGAAGCTCACCCCAAAGCTGTATATCATCAACGACCTGATCGCCACCGAGGAATCCAACTGCCGGATGAAGGCCCTGGCCGAAACCCAAAAGCTTTCCGATGAGGAAGTGAAAGAGGCCGGGGACAAAGGGACTCTGCCCCGCAAGGGACAATGGAGGATATATGTGCGCAGGGCGGACAGTGAGGTGTTCAGCCTTGTCGCCCGGACTGCCCTGGAATCCCCGGGGAAAGGCGACCACGTCACATATCGCTGCAGCAATCTCCGTTCCGGAACCGGTGAGGACATCTCCCTGTCCGATGTGGTCCTGGACGAAGACGCCTTCTGCAGTCTCATTGCGGAGAAAGCAAACGAGACCGCCTCCGGAGCCGCCGGGAACGGAAATAAAACGGAGCTGACCGGAGCGGAAATAAAAGCTCATCTGGACGGCAGTCCGGGAGGGAACTGGACCCTGGATCCCCAGGGAGTCTCGGTCTGGTTCGGTTCCGACGCCATATCGCCCGGGGACGCCTGCGTGTCCGTTCTGTATGCGGAGGATACCGGGGGAGGGATCTTCAAAGAGGATGTCATCCGGAGCTCTCCCCGCACCTGGACCATGTATTTCCCCTTATCCCTGAAGACCCGGTTTGATGCCGATGAGGACGGAAAAGCAGACCTGCTTACGGTAAATGAAAAGCGGGACCGCTACGAAGAGGGCGGTTATGAATACTGTACCGGCCTGACCATGGATTACAACGGCAGGCAGCAGGAATTTGCCGATTGGGATGAGCTGTATGAGATACGCCTCTCCCTGATCCATATGTACGGGGAGACCTTCCTGCTGAACGAATGCAGGGAGTATGAGTACAGCATGATGGATATCTATGCTCTTTCAAAGGACTCCGTCATAGACACGGGATCGATCTACGGGAGTCCCGTGACCCTGTCCGAGGTGAAGCTGCCCGAAGACGAGTATATTTATCCCGACTGCCTTCTGACGGATCCGGGCAGTATCCGGGTCTCAACCATTACGGACATGCTTTCCACCTGCGGGAGCGAAAGGGACTATGTGCTCAGGGAAACCGGGAGATTCGAGCCTGTGGAGCCCTGGTATGTGATAAATGATCCCAGCAGGTACACCATAACTCCACTGGTATGGCTTAAGGATGTCCCGGTGGTGGACGAGAGCACCCACGAAGTGACCTCGGAAAGGGTCACCCTGAGACCGGGGGACAGGATCACCATGGAATACACGGATGATTCCACTTATTCGGACTGCAGGACCAAAGACGGGAAGCTTGTGAGGATAGAGGTGCACTCGGATGATGAGTTTGGGAGATACGTGCTCTCGGGAGATCAGAAGGTGGAAGTCTTTAAAGCCTTTGACGATATGATGTTCGCGGGCTGAGGGAAAACAGACCCGCTGTTCCGAAGGCGTTATGACAGAGAATGATACATGGTGAAGCAATGGGAAATCTGACGGGAAAAATTCTTGCTATCGTGCTTACAGGAATCCTCATGGCGGGACAGCCTGTTTATGCCGTGACGCCGGGAGACGGAGTCCCGGGGCAGGCAGCGGGTCGGGGCCCCTCAACCTGCCCGGTCATGCCTTTCGAAAGAACGGAATCCGCCTGTGATGCCGGAGAAGACCTGTCTCCTGCGGGAAGCGGAGATATTTCCGGGATAAAGGCCCCGCGGACCGAGGACGGGGTCTCGACCTGGGACTGCGTGTGGTTCGGAAGGTACTGGCAGGATACCGATTCCGACGGAGACGGCCTTGTCACACGAGAGGACACAAAAGATCCCGTAAAGTGGCGGGTCCTGAGTGTGGATGAAGAAGGCGTCGCGGTCCTCATGGCCGACAGGCTTCTGGACATCATAGAATTTGAAGGCAGGTATACCGATGACGATCCGACCTGGGAAAGATCGGTCCCCAGGTCTTTCCTGAACAGTTACGGGCCTGCCGAAAACCATATGAACAAGGATTTTTCGGACAGCGGTTTTCTGAACAACGCTTTTACTCTCGCCGAAAAAAACGCTGTCATACTCACTTCATCGTCACAGAAAGACAGTTACTACTATACCGGGGCCAGCAGCGGCACCGTCACGGAAGACAAGGTCTACAGTCTTTCGGTGGACGAAACCCTGAACCCGGATCACGGATTTCTTACGACGGAATTTAAATACCCATTGAAGGCTTCCTTAAAGTCGAGCACAGGTCCCGACGACAGCAGAAAGGCAGTTACCACGGCGTTTACAGCGGATAAAACCGGCTATGAGGGTGAGGACAGAGGGACACCCCAGAGCTGGTGGCTTCGCTCAACCAGAAGGGTCTCTATATACTCCATGGCTGTAGCCGCGGACGGAGC
>JAEELB010000060.1 GCA_016288705.1 Lachnospiraceae bacterium
GCAGTCTTCGAGCAAGGACGGCTGCATTTCAAACGCCCTTCTTTCCGCCCTGGCGAAGCGATTCAGATTCTCCCTGGACACTCCCTGGGAGAAGCTGTCACCGAAGGTCAGGGACATCCTGGTAAACGGCACGGATATTTCCGTGGATGTGTATTACGAAGGTCAGAGAGGCAAGGGCGTGTATCCCATCGCCTTCGAGGGCCTTGTGGATAATATAAGGCGCAGGTACAGGGAGACCTCGGAAAACGGCAGGGCTGAGTATGAACAGTACATGAGGATCACCCCCTGCAGCGAATGCGGCGGCAAGCGCCTGAAGAAGGAGGCTCTCGCGGTAACAGTCTCCGGGACCAATATTTATGAGATCACCTCCATGTCCGTGAGAAAGCTCAGATCCTTCCTGGAAGAGATGGAACTCAGCGCCCAGCAGCACCGGATAGGAGATCTGCTCCTCAGGGAAATAAAAGCCAGAGTGGATTTTCTGGTGGATGTGGGGCTTGATTATCTGACCCTGGCCAGATCGGCGGCTACTCTTTCCGGGGGCGAGGCCCAGAGGATCAGGCTTGCCACCCAGATAGGCTCCGGACTTGTGGGGGTGTGCTACATACTGGACGAGCCCAGCATAGGCCTTCATCAGAGGGACAACGGGAAACTCCTCTCCACGCTCAAGCACCTGAGGGACCTTGGAAACACCGTCATAGTGGTGGAGCATGACGAGGAGACCATGAGGGAGGCCGACACCATAGTGGATATCGGGCCCGGAGCCGGCAGGAACGGCGGCCGTCTGGTGGCCGAAGGCCGGGTCGAAGAGATCATGAACGTGCCCGAATCCGTGACGGGACAGTACCTGTCCGGACGGCTTAAGATCGAGGTCCCGAAAAAGCGCAGGAAGCCCGACGGCTATCTCACGGTCAGGGGGGCGAGGGAGCACAACCTGAAGGACATAGACGTGAAGATCCCCCTCCGGGTCTTCACCTGCGTCACCGGGGTTTCCGGATCCGGTAAATCCTCCCTCGTAAATGAGATCGTATACAAGACTCTCGCCAGAAAACTGAACCGCGCGGGAGTCATTTCCGGGGAACACGACGGGATAGACGGTATCTCCCAGCTGGACAAGGTGATAGCAATAGACCAGTCTCCCATCGGCAGGACCCCAAGATCGAACCCCGCCACATATACCGGGGTCTTCGATCTGATCAGGGATCTCTTCGCCCAGACCCAGGACGCCAGGGCCATGGGCTACAGCAAGGGCAGGTTCTCATTTAACGTAAAGGGCGGGCGCTGCGAGGCCTGCGCCGGAGACGGCATCACCAGGATAGAGATGCACTTCATGCCGGATATCTACGTTCCCTGCGAGGTGTGCCAGGGCAAACGCTACAACAGGGAGACCCTGGAGGTCCGCTACAAGGGGAAGAACATCTACGAAGTGCTGGATATGACCGTGGAGGAGGCTCTGGATTTCTTCTCAAACGTGCCCCGGGTCAGGGACAGGATACAGACCATGTACGATGTGGGCCTGGGTTATGTGAAGCTGGGACAGCCCTCCACCGAGCTTTCCGGCGGGGAAGCCCAGAGGATCAAGCTGTCCTCCGAACTTGCCCGGAGGGCCACGGGACGCACCATCTACATCCTGGACGAGCCAACCACGGGACTGCATTTCGCGGACGTCAGGAAGCTCATAGAGATGCTGCAGAGGCTCACGGATGCGGGAAATACGGTGCTTGTGATCGAGCATAACCTGGATGTGATAAAGACCGCGGACTACATCGTGGATATGGGCCCCGAGGGGGGCGAGTACGGCGGCACGGTGGTGGCTTCCGGCACTCCCGAGGAAGTGGCGCGGGTGAAGGCGTCCTACACCGGACAGTTCCTGAAGAAGATGCTGAAGTGAACTGCCGCGATAAAAGTCTTGCAAAGCGGAAAGATTAGGTTATAATAGTTTGGCTGATGATTGTTTTAACAGAGGGAGTGGAAAGACATGCCTTCATATACGGATATAGGAATAGATCTGGGCACAGCCAGCGTCCTTGTGTACATAAGGGACAGGGGAGTGGTCCTCAAGGAGCCCTCGGTGGTGGCCTATGACAGGGATACCAATAAGATCAAGGCCATAGGCGAAGACGCAAGGCTCATGCTGGGCCGTACCCCGGGCAATATCATTACCGTGCGTCCCCTGAAGCAGGGAGTCATCTCCGATTACAAGGTGACGGAGAAGATGATGAAATACTTCATCCAAAAGGCTATGGGCCGCAGAACCTTCAGAAAGCCCAGGATCGCGGTGTGCGTGCCTTCCGGAGTCACCGAGGTGGAAAAGAAAGCCGTTCAGGACGCCACCATGGTTTCCGGCGCCCGTGAGGTCTATATCATCGAAGAGCCCATCGCGGCAGCCATAGGAGCGGGCATAGATATTTCAAAGCCCTGCGGAAATATGATCGTGGACATCGGCGGCGGAACCTCGGATATAGCCGTTATTTCCCTTGGAGGAACGGTGGTGTCGGCTTCCATCAAGATCGCCGGCGATGATTTTGATGAAGCCCTCATCAGATACATGAGGAAGAAACACAATCTGCTCATAGGAGAGCGCACTGCCGAAGACATGAAGATCAAGATCGGCCGCGCGTATCCCAGCGAAGCCGTTGATTATATGGACGTGAGGGGCCGGAACCTGGTCACAGGTCTTCCCCGCACGGTCAAGGTGTCCAGCGAGGAGACTGAGGAAGCCCTCAGGGAGACCACTCTTCAGATAGTGGAGACCATCCATGGCGTTCTGGAGCAGACTAAGCCCGAACTTGCTGCCGACATAGCCGACCGGGGCATAGTGCTCACGGGAGGCGGCAGCCTTCTCCACGGGCTCGAGGATCTGATCGCCGCAAAGACGGGCATCAACACCATGACCGCCGACGATCCCATGACAGCGGTGGCTATCGGCACCGGGAAATATGTGGAATTCCTGGCGGGCTACAGGGAAGACTAAAGTTTTTACGATCCTGTCCGATAAATAAAATATGACACGGAGGTCTGCTTACGATCTCCGTGTCTTTCGTTGTATGACAAGCCGGGAAAGGAAAGGTTTTCAGATATGACAAAAGGTCTGTACATCGCCCACAGCGGCATGGTAAACGAACAGCACAGGCTTGATGTGGCGGCCAATAACGTGGCGAATTACGCCACCAACGGCTACAAGAAGGAAGGGACCACCAGCCAGACCTTCAAGGACGTGTTCGACTTCAAGGTGAAGGACATGTCCTACGCCAACGGACATCTTCACCAGTACATAGGTGAGATGCAGCCCGGCGTGAAGATAGGCGAGAATTACGTGGATTATTCCGAGGGCCCCATAAAGGAAACGGGGAATCCTTACGATCTCGCCCTCACGGATAAAGGCTTCTTTGCCATAGAGTTCGCCAGTAAATCCGGCGGCACCAGCGTGAAGTACACGAGAGACGGGAACTTCACCCTGACCCAGGACGGAGAGCTCACCACCCAGGAAGGGGACTTTGTCCTCGATGTGAACGGGAACCACATAAAGCTCAACACCCTCACGGATTCCGTGATAGAGAGGGACGGCACCATAATCCAGAACGACGCCGTTGTGGCGAAGATCGGGATCTATGATTTTCAGAATTACGACAAGATAGAGAGATACGGTGAAAATTATTTCCAGCCCATAGCGCAGCCCATAGACGGGTCTGAACCGGAGGAAGCCTTTGTCGCAAATAATAACCCCGGCGGGACCCAGATCTTTGCGGGGTATCTGGAGACTTCCAACGTGTCCGTCGTGGACGAGATGGTGAGCCTCATCACCATTCAGAGACAGTATGAGTCCAACCAGAAGATGATCCAGACCGTGGATGAGACGCTGGAGCCCGTGGTCAACAACCTCGGACGGGTAAGCGGATGATCCCTGCACGGTAAGGGGAACACAAGAACAGGAGGATAAATGATATGGTAAGATCACTTTGGACCGGAGCTACCGGAATGAACGCGCAGCAGACTGCTGTGGACACCATAGCGAACAATCTGGCTAACGTCAATACCACCGGATATAAGGCGCAGGATCCCGAGTTCAAATCCCTCCTTTATCAAACGCTGCAGACCAAGACTACCACTGCAAATGCGGAGAGGAAGCCCACCACATCCCAGGTGGGACTGGGAACCAGGACCTCCTCCCTGAATCAGGTATTCACCCAGGGAAGCCTCCTGGCGTCGGAGAGCGACACTTCCTTTGCCATATCCGGGAAGGGCTTCTTCGCGGTGAAGGGTCCCGACGGAAGCACCTATTACACCAGAAACGGCGATTTCAACTGGTCTCTGTCGAACGGCGGCGGCCTGATCCTGTGCGACGCCGAGGGACGTCCCGTGCAGAGCACCAGGGGGACGAATATCGAACTGAATTCCTCCTACATGGCCAGCAAGGTCGTGGTGGATGCTGAGGGCAGAGTGTGCTATCCTGATGCTCAGAACAATCTGCAGGTTGTGAACAATCTCCAGATCGGACTGTACCAGTTCAACAATCCCGGCGGTCTGAACCGCGAGGGAGACAGCATCTGGAGCGTGACCGCCAACAGCGGTCAGCCCATAAACGAATCCACAAATAATAACGTGGAGAAGAGCGTGGTGAGACAGGGCTACCTGGAGGGATCGAACGTGTCCGTGGCCGATGAGATGGTAAATCTCATAGTGTCACAGAGAGCCTACGAGATGAATTCAAAGGTGATCACCACCACTGACACCATGATGGACGAGGCCAACCAGCTGAAGAGATAATGCGGGACGGCCTGCCGGCGGGCTTTAGCCGTGACCGGATGAACATCCGCAGGATGCGGGCTTTTTGAAAGTGAGGAGGAGATATGTCGGATCTGACTGATCTTAGTCTGTATACAAAGAATATGACGGATACCTACACCGGCGCGCAGAAGGTGGCCGCCATGGAAAAGAAGGCAGAAGAACTTGCAAAGAAGGGCCGGGTTTCCCAAAACTCAGAGAACGAGGAGACGGATGAGAAGCTCATGAAGGTCTGCAAGGACTTTGAGGCTTATCTGTGGGAACAGGTCTACAAGGAGATGGGTAAGTCCACCAGCCTGTTCTCCGACGGCTCGGACAGCATGACCTCTTCACTCGGAGCGTCTTATCTCTCCGGCGGTGATTCCTACAGCTCGGGTATGGTGAACCTGTTCATGAAGGACGCCCTCGCCCAGGTGTCCACCCAGTCCGTCAAGGGCGGCGAGAATTCCCTTGCGCAGATGCTTTACGACCAGATGAAGAGACAGACCATGGCGGTGGATGAAGCAAGAGAATCCATTGAAGCAAAAGACAAGGGAGAGTCTTCCGGGGGCGACGCCGACATTCAGTGACCATAAAAGGTATCGTCGATCAGATCATCTACAGGAACGAGGACAACGGCTATACTGTCCTCGCTCTTTCTATTGTCGGCAGTGAGTCATGCGCCGGGGTTCCCGCATCTGAGTCATTACCGGGTTTCGGGGAGGATGAGGATGAGATCACCTGCACGGGCAGCATGCGCGATGTGTCCGAGGGCGAGACTCTCGAATGCACGGGGGAGGAATCGGTACATCCGGTGTACGGCCTTCAGTTCAGGGTCACTTCCTTTAAGGTGATACCCCCGGATGATATCGAGGGCATCATAAGATATCTGGGCAGCGGGGCAGTAAAGGGCGTCGGAGAGGTCATGGCCCGCCGCATCGTAAAAAAGTGCGGAATGGGTTCAGTGCGGGTCATAGAGGAGGAGCCCGAAAAGCTTTCCGCCACCGAGGGCATAGGGCCGAATAAGGCCAGGGCCATAGGCGTGCAGGTGGCGGAGAAGAGAGCCCTCAGGGAATCCGTCA
>JAEELB010000061.1 GCA_016288705.1 Lachnospiraceae bacterium
CGAATATATCGGTAGAAAGAGACGCGTCGTAGGCTCGTGGACCCGATAAAAAAGGCGGAATCGGCGATTATATCGGTCGTGCTGCACCGGGGGGTTCACCACTATTGTGCTGTCTGAAAAGCGGGGAGGGCCTAAACACCGGTGTCCAATTTACCGGGAACATTTAATCAAAAACTGAATGCCCCTGACAAGGGGCGCGTTTAAAGGAAGTCTTTTTCGGGGAAAATAGGACTAACCGGGAGAAAAGCCGGTTTAGTCCTATTTTTGTGTCAGCAATGAGCCATGCGCCCGAAAGCGTGCTTGCACGCAGATACGGGCATATGGCGAATGCATAACATCGAGCCCGAAGTGCGAGATGAGGTTGGCAATGCCGGATCGAGTAGGGTTCTCCTGATCGATTGCCGCGCGCCCCGCCGCAGGCGCCTCATGGCCGCGGTTTGGAGCTACGTAGCCGCCACCATAGGTCTCACCCGGGCAAGTTGCGCAGGCACAGCATGGCTGTCGTCCTACCGCATCGGAAGGCCCGGCCGGATGCGGCGAAGACGCTGAAAATCCTGCGAAAAAACTTTCCGGAAACCGAAAAAAATACTTGCATTGTGAGTGCAAGTGGGGTAAAATGTCAATCGTGTGGGGCAAAGTGGTGGAAAGTGGCAAGAGGCCGAAATCCCCTGCACCAAAGGGGAATTGAAAGGCCGAAATCCCCGGCGCCAAGGGGACTGTGCGGAGCTTGAACGGCCGGCTCCATGGGAGCATGAAGAGCCTGAACGCCCGCGCTGCTGATAGCGAAATGCCTCAGGCGGAGGACGGTAGATAAGCATGTTGATGGGGGAGTACAGACATAGCGTGGATTCCAAGGGACGTGTAACGGTCCCTGCGGATCTCAGATATTCCCTCGGAACGTCCTGCGTACTCTGTAAAGGTCTGGACGGGTGCCTGTACCTTTACGGCAAGGAAGAATGGGAAAAGTTTGAGGAAGAACTCAGAAAACTTCCCAAATCAAAGAAAGATGTGAGAATTCTCGTGCGCTCCTTTCTTTCAGGTGCATCCCGGGTGGATCCTGACTCACAGGGAAGGATCCTCCTGGGGGATGCGCTAAGAGAATTCGCGGACATACATGGAGAGGCTGTTCTTGTGGGAATGATCGACCGCGTTGAGATATGGGGAACCGGCCGCTACGAGAGCGCCCAGACCGGCGCCGATATGGATGAGGTAGCCGAAAAACTTGAAGAATACGGGATCAATCTGTAGGAATGGAATTCTCTCATATCCCGGTAATGCCCAAAGAGGTAATAGAAGGATTGAACGTGCGCCCCGACGGGATCTACGTGGATGGAACGGCGGGGGGCGGCGGACATTCCGGCCTGATCGCGGAAAAGCTTGAGACGGGTCACCTTTATTCCTTCGACAGGGATGAGGATGCCGTGGAGGCGGCTGGCAGAAGGCTCAGCGTTTTCGGAGACAGGGTCAGCGTCATAAGAGACAATTACGTAAATGCTGTTCCGGCGCTGAAAGAACTGGGGGTTGAAGCGGTCGACGGGATTCTGCTGGATCTGGGGGTTTCATCTCACCAGTTTGACGATCCGGAGAGAGGGTTCACATACCGGTGCGACGCCCCTCTCGACATGAGGATGGACAAAAGGCAGAGCATGTCTGCCATTGACATAGTAAATAAATACAGTGAGGAGGATCTCACCCGGGTGATCCGGGAATACGGCGAGGAGCGTTATGCGCCGAGGATCGCAAGAGCCATCGTGAACGCCAGAAAGGATAATGAGATCCTCACTACGGGAAGGCTTACGGAGATCATAGAAGACACGGTCAGGCCTCCCATGAGGGAAAAGGGCGTGAACCCTTCCCGGAGAACATTTCAGGCATTAAGGATAGCCGTGAACAGTGAACTTGACAATCTGAGAGAGGCGCTGCCCGGGTTCGTGGAAATGCTTTCAACGGGCGGAAGGATCTGCGTCATTACCTTCCATTCACTGGAGGACCGGATCGTAAAGAACTGTTTTAAAAAGGCAGAGAACCCCTGCACATGCCCGCCTTCGTTTCCGGTATGTGTGTGCGGAAATAAGAGCCTGGGGAAGGTGCTCACAAGGAAGCCCGTCACTGCCTCGGAGAGAGAACTGGAGGAAAACCCCAGAGCCAGGAGCGCCAAGCTTAGGATATTCGAAAAGATCTGAAGATACAGCTTAAGTAAGCTATAGGAAAGGTGAAACATATGTCACGGAAGAACGACAGGAACAGGGTTTACGTGTACGGAAACAACGCCCTTTCTCCCGTACCCGCAAGAGAAGAGATGATCCGCGAGATGCGGAAAAAGGCCAGGAACAGCGCCAGAGTCCGCAGGAACCAGGAGAGAGCCCGCCGGATGGGCTTCCTTGATGCGGCGGTCCTCGGCGTGGCATTTCTGATCGCAGGACTGATACTCATTCATAATCTGCAGCTCAAATCCGACATCGTAAGCAGGACCCAGAATATAGCGGCTCTCAAGACCCAGCTGAACACCATGAGGTTGGAAAATGACGAAAAATATGAGAGACTGACTACAAGGGTTGACCTGGCGGAAGTCAGGAAGATAGCCGAGACAGAATTGAACATGAGGTATGCAGGCCAGGGCCAGGTGCAGGTGTTCTCAAAGGACGAAAGCGATTACGTGCATCAGGTGACAGACCTTCCGGATAGAAAAAAGTGAGAAAACGAAGCAGACCCGTCAAATTTGCAAAACGCATGAAAAAGAAGCTGCTGGTACTGTTCTTTGTGGTACTGGCGGCTTTTGCCGGTCTTGGTGTCAGGCTCTTTGCCATAGAAAAGTCTAACGGCGAAGCCTACAGGAGACAGGTGCTGGAACAGCAGCAGTACGATTCCGTCACTATCCCTTACAGGCGCGGGCTGATCCTTGACAGGAACGACATGGTGCTCGCAACCAGTGAAAAGGTTTACAACGTGATCCTGGACAGCAACGCCCTTCTTCGGGACGAGAAGTACATGGAGCCCACCATGAACGCCCTGAGGAACGATCTCGGGATAGATACCGCAGCTGCCAAGTCATATGCGGAGTCACATCCCGACTCCCGATACCGCGTACTTGAAAAAAACCTGACCTACGAGCAGATATCGGCTTTCAGAGATAAGCTGAACGACAAGGCTTCCTATCCGGATATTCGCGGGATCTGGTTTGAAGAGCAGTACCGGAGACAGTATCCCAACGGAACCCTGGCTTCGTCAGTGACCGGATTTACCACAACGGACAACAGCGGCACCGGCGGCATTGAGGAGTATTACAATTCCGTGCTTTCGGGGACCAACGGCCGCGAATACGGATATCAGAACGCTGATTCCACCCTTGAGCGCACCACT
Organism: Lachnospiraceae bacterium; assembly: GCA_016288705.1. Taxonomy (GTDB): domain Bacteria; phylum Bacillota; class Clostridia; order Lachnospirales; family Lachnospiraceae; genus JAEELB01. Next base: position 3,361 of record JAEELB010000061.1, read on the forward strand.
ATCGCCGCGAAGGACGGAAATACAGTCTGCTCCACCATCGACAGCGGCGTTCAGACCATTGTGGAGGACAAGCTCAGACAATTCAACGAGGAATACAAGGACGGGGCGCATCCCGGGAACGGCGCCGAGAATCTGGGCTGTATCATCATGGAGGTCAACACCGGAAAGGTGCTGGCAATGGCCGATTATCCCTTCTTTGATCCGAACGATCCGAGAAATACCGACGTTATGATCGGGATGAGAGAAGTGGATGAAAAGGGGAAAAAGACAAACGGCGAGACGGAGATGAAACGCCGTGTGTCCGTTGGGGATATAGCAGGCGGTATCGGAGGCGTTTCCGCAGGTACGACGGAGGAAACAGCTGTAGAGTCCGGGGAAAGCGCACCGGCCGGGGATTCCGGAACCGAAAACGGCGCGGCGGGAAATAGCGTTACGTCCGGAGCCGCCGGAACAACCGGAAAAGTCGGAGCAGCCGGAGTTGCGGAGGTGGTCGGATCATCCGGCGCAGCGGGAGCAGCCGCCGTAGCAGAAGCGGGGGCGGCAGAGGCAGCCGACGCAGCCGGAGCTGACGCGTCCGCGGGCGATGGCGATTCTCAAAGCGGTTCATCGGAAGATTCCGATGTACTGCCCGAAGGACTGGCAGGAAGGGCTGAAATGGCCGAGGTGGTGCTCCCCTCGGAGATCACTTCGGATGTATTTGAAACGGGGTACATCGGCACCGGTTTCATCGCTCCCAAATATGTCACCGCCGAGTCCATTTCATTTATGGATACGGAAACTCTGAATCAGAACTATTACGCCCTTTGGAAAAACTTCTGCATTAATGAGACCTATGAGCCAGGGTCCGTGGCAAAACCCTTTACTGTGGCTTCCGGCATCGACTGCGGAGCCATAAGGGGCGATGAATCTTACAATTGTGAAGGCCTGCTTGAGGTGGGTGATCACAAGATCTATTGCCACAACAGGTATGGAGACGGCATATTGAACGTATCCCAGGCGCTTGAAAGATCCTGCAACGTATGTCTCATGCAGATCGCATTTGCCCAGGGAGTGGAAAATTTCACCAAGTATCAGGATGTGTTCGGATTCGGACTGAAAAGCAACGTGGATCTCGCGGGAGAGTCCAGAACGGAGAGCCTTATCTACACGGCAAAGAACATGAGAAGGACCGATCTGGCCACAAATTCCTTCGGACAGGGCTTTAACGTGACGATGATACAGATGATATCCGCGTTCTGTTCCCTGATCAACGGAGGAAACCTGTACCAGCCGATGGTGGTCGACAGGATCGAGACTTCCGACGGGGCTACCATAGAAAACATGCAGCCCCGGCTGGTAAAGCAGACCATTTCCAAGACCACCAGCGCAAAGATAAGGTCTTACCTCTATCAGGTGGTTTTCGGAGAGAACGGAACAGGAAAGACGGCCCGTCCCTGCGGGTACGCCATCGGAGGAAAGACCGGAACGGCAGAAACGCTTCCGAGAAAGAATAATGAGTACGTGCTCTCGTTTATGGGGTACGCGCCGGCCGACGATCCCCAGATAGCGATCTACGTGGTGGTGGACCGGCCCAACGTCTATATCCAGGATGATGCAAAATTTGCCACCAGGATAGTGAAGGAAGTGCTTCAGGAGGTCCTTCCTTACCTCGGTATCTATATGACCGAGCCTCTCAGCGAGAAGGAGAAGCAGGAGCTTGCGGACAAGGGGATATCTCCTATTTTCGAGGACGGCAGAAACGTGGATATGCCCGAGGCTGAGACTGAGGAGACTGCCGCGGAGGAGGAGCAGAAGGCTCAGGAAAAGTCTGACGGCGATTCGGGAAAAGGGAAGGAAAAGAAGCAGGACGCCAAGCCCGAAGCGCCTGTGGTCGAGGACATCGAGCCCAAGGAGCCCTGGAAGGAGTTCCCCATCGATCCCGAGACGGGATACGCCATCGATCCGAAGACAAACGCGCTTGTGGATCCCAATACCGGAGTGACGGTCATGGGAGGAGAGTTTTTACATGTTGAGGACATAGAACCTCAGGAACAGGGGGGAGAAGGAGAGGGCGAAGCCCCTGAAGAGATAGGAGTGCCCCCGCAGGAGGCCGATGGATGAATGAACTTAGCGTGCAGATGACGACTGCTTCGGTCATCGTGGCGTTTGCCGTAACAGCCCTGATAGAATGGAGGCTGATACCGGTGCTGCGGGCGGAGAAACTCCGCCAGACCGAGAGAGATGACGGACCGGAAAGTCATAAGAAGAAGACCGGAACCCCTACCATGGGCGGCATAGCCGTGCTTGCGGGTCTTCTCCTGACAGTCCTTATTTTCGGAAGGGGAAATGAGAGCCTGATACCTGCGGTGTTTCTGACCATGGGCTTCGGCGTTGTGGGCTTTCTGGATGATTTCATTAAAGCCAGGCGCCGCCGTTCCCTGGGGCTTAGGGCGTGGCAGAAGCTGGCGCTTCAGGCTGTGATCACTGTTGTTTTCTGTCTGCTCCTTATGAGAGGCGGATCTGAAACGGGATTTTTGGTGCCGTTTTCTGATGGCCTGTATCTGGACTTCGGCGTGATCGGGAACGCTGTCCTGATCTTCCTCGCAGTGACGGGCACCACCAACGGGACTAATTTCACGGACGGCGTGGACGGGCTTCTCTCGACAGTGACTTTGCCGGTCACCATGGTGCTGTTTTACGGTTCGGCCATGACCGGCGCGGGAACTGAACTGTTATGCTGCGCCATGGCGGGAGCGCTCATGGGCTTTCTGGTCTTCAACGCCCACCCCGCATCCGTCTTCATGGGCGACACCGGCTCTCTCGCAATAGGGGGCTTTGTGGCGGGCGTGGCCTGCAGCTGCCGGATGACGCTTTTTATACCCGTTTTCGGTTTTATTTATCTGATCGAAGTGATTTCTGTTATAATACAGGTGCTTTATTTTAAGAGTACTCATGGGAAGAGGTTTTTCAGGATGGCGCCCATCCACCATCATTTTGAGCTGGGAGGCTGGTCGGAGACCAGGGTTGTCAATATATTTTCCATCGTGACCGCCCTTTTGAGCCTTGTGGCCGCCGCCGCGTTGAGAATATAGTTTATGCCGGACATAAGGAGAAGATCGCGCAGAGCAAACAGAAGGAACCCTATGCCTGAAAGGGAGGACGGCAGCACCTCCAAGGCTTTTATGGACTACACCCTTGTGGTGACGGTCCTGTTTCTCACTGCCTTCGGCCTCATCATGATATATTCCACCAGCTCTTACGAAGCCAGCGTTCAGTTCGGAGACGCCGGGTATTATCTCAGAAAACAGGTGCTGGCAGCCGTAGTCGGCATTGTGGTCATGCTTCTGGTCGCATGGACGCCCTATCATTTCTGGGAAAAACTGGCCTTTCCGATATATGCCTTTTCTTATCTCCTGATCTTTATGATCATTCCCTTCGGTTACGAGGCCAACGGAGCCAAGAGGTGGTTCAGGGTGGCCGGCATTTCCATACAGCCTGCGGAGATCATGAAGATAGGCGTCATACTGTTCACCGCGGGATTCATAGTGAGGCTCGGCGCGAAGAATATTGAGAGCGCCAGGGGGTTCTTCAGCGTTCTTGCTCTGGGACTGGTCCCTGCCATCCTCATCAGGGGGATCACGGATAATATGAGTTCTGCAGTGATAGTGCTGGGGATAACCGTTCTCATGCTCTTTGTGGCCTCCAGAGACTATAAGAGGTTTCTGGCCATGGGCGCGGTCCTGGCCGGAGTGGTCGGCGTCGTCATACTGGTGGTGAAAAATATGCCGGAGAATTCCGGCGCCTGGAGGCTTGAAAGGATCAGAGCGTGGCTGGATCCCAACGCTTACGCCAGCGGCAAGGGCTTTCAGACGCTGCAGGCTCTTTACGCCATCGGCAGCGGTGGGGTCCTTGGAAAGGGGCTGGGAGAGAGCGTTCAGAAGTTGGGCTTTATTCCCGAAGCGCAAAATGATATGATATTCTCCATAATCTGTGAGGAACTGGGTCTGTTGGGAGCGATAGCGGTCATGACCATGTTCATGGTGATGATCTGGAGGTTCATGGCGATAGCCTACAGTTCTCCCGATATGTACGGAGGCCTGCTCGTGGTAGGCGTAATGGCGCATGTTGCCATACAGGTTATACTGAACATAGCGGTTGTGACGAACACGATGCCCAATACCGGCATATCGCTTCCCTTCATCAGCTACGGAGGAAGCGCACTGGTGTGTATGCTCTTTGAGATAGGACTGGTCCTTTCGGTCGGGAGGGGTATCCAAATTCAGGATCTGTAAGGTGATATGGCCGAAAAACTGAAAAAGCATATAAAAGTCCTGATCATCGCCCTGGTTTTGCTTGTTCTTTTTTTGGCCGGTGTATTCGTTTACAATTACTTCACGGTAAAACACATTTACGTGGATGGCAATATCCACTACTCTGAAGAGCAGATAGAGGAGATTGTCATGAAGGATGCGCCCGTAAGGAGTTCCATCTGGCTGTTTTTGAAGTACAGGAACCGGGAGATACGCGACATACCCTTTATTGAGACCATGAGCGTATCCATTGAGTCCCGTGACACGGTCAGGGTAAAGGTTTACGAGAAGAGCCTGGCCGGCTACGTGGTCTACCTCGGGAAATACATGTATTTTGACAGGGACGGCGTGGTGGTGGAGGCATCCGACAGAAAGATAGAGGGGATACCGGAGATCGCGGGGCTGAAGTTCGATCATGTGATCCTTTATGAGACTCTTCCCGTGGAAAACACCGGCGTTTTTCCGGAAATACTGTCCATGACGCAGCTCCTGGCAAAGTATTCCCTGACGGCGGACAAGCTCAGCTTCAATGAAAACTACGACCTGGACGTCTATTTCGGAAACGTGCACGTCCTTCTCGGGGGAGACAACAACATAAACGAAAAGGTCATGGCCCTCACAGGCATACTTCCGAGACTGGAGGGGAAGACGGGGACCCTGGATCTTGCCGATTACAAGGAGGGAAATACGGTGACGTTCAAATCCGGTTGACCGGGTCGGATCAAAACAAAATATTTTATTAATTGGTCAATATACAGTCTTGTATTTTTCTTACGGACAATATATTATATATAACGATTTTCTTTTATGAATGGGAGGAGAGAGCCTTGCTTGAGATAAAATCAAATGAAGCAGATGTAGCAGCCAAGATCATTGTAGTCGGAGTGGGAGGCGCCGGAAATAACGCCGTCAGCCGTATGGCGGACGAGAATATCGTGGGCGTTGATCTGATCGGCGTCAATACCGACAAACAGGCGCTTCAGCAGTGCAAAGCCCCGAAACTCATACAGGTCGGCGAAAAACTCACCAAGGGACTCGGAGCGGGCGCGAAGCCCGAAGTCGGTGAAAAAGCCGCCGAGGAGAGCGCTGAGGAGATCACCAACGCCCTGAAGGGCGCTGATATGGTGTTTGTCACCTGCGGAATGGGTGGCGGAACAGGCACCGGCGGCGCTCCTGTTGTGGCGAAGATCGCCAAGGATATGGGTATCCTCACTGTGGGCGTGGTCACCAAACCCTTTGAATTCGAGGGACTGGTCCGCAGAAGGAATGCCGAAGGCGGCATTGAAAAGCTGAAGCCCAACGTTGATACTCTCATTGTCATTCCCAATGACAAGCTCATTCAGATCATGGACAGAAGGACCAGCGTGTCAGATTCATTCAAGAAGGCTGATGAGGTCCTGCAGCAGTCCGTTCAGGGCATCACGGACATGATCAGCAAGTCCGGCATCATCAATCTGGACTTCGCCGATGTGGTGACCGTAATGAAGGACAAGGGCATAGCCCATGTCGGCATGGGCGCGGGCAAGGGAGAGAACAAGGCTCAGGAAGCGGTGAAGTCAGCTGTGGAGAGCCCTCTTCTGGAGACCACGATAAACGGCTGCACGGATGTGCTGGTGAACCTGACCGGAGACATCTCCATGACCGAGTATACCGAGATCCCCAACTATGTCAGGAGTCTTACCGGAGATGACACAAATATCATCGTGGGTATCATGGAGGATACCTCAATGGAGGATTTCTGCTCCGTGACTCTGATAGCCACGGGCATAAAGGAGCCCGCTGCGGGAACCGGCATCGGCGGAAAGCACGGGATGCAGGCGAACAGATACATGGCCCCCAATTCCATGAGGACCGGCACGGCTCCCGTTCGTCCCGGAACCGTGGCGAGACCCGGAGCTCAGACCGCTCCCATCAATCCGGGAACGGCTGCCCCCAGACCTGCCGGCTCTTTCGGACAGACCGGCGAGATCAAGGGTTCCGTGAAGGAAAAGCCCCTTGACATACCTGCGTTTTTGCAGAATTCGAAAAAGTGAGTGAGATATGAAGTGTCCGTTTTGTGGTCATGAAGATACCAGGGTTATAGACTCCCGTCCTGCCGACGACAACAATTCCATCAGAAGGCGCAGGGTCTGTGACGACTGTTCCAAGAGATTCACGACCTATGAAAAGATAGAGACTATTCCTCTGATCGTCATAAAGAAAGACAATAACCGCGAGACTTACGACAGGAAAAAGGTGGAGGCGGGCGTTTTGCTTGCCTGCCATAAGAGGCCCATCAGCGCCGACCAGATCACATCTCTTGTGGATTCGGTCGAGACCGAGATCTTCACGAGGGATACGAAGGAGGTCCACACCCAGGATATAGGCGAACTGGTGATGAGGAAGCTCAAGGATCTGGACGCTGTGGCTTACGTGAGGTTCGCTTCGGTTTACAGGGAATTCAAGGATGCCGACGAGTTCATGGATGAGCTCAAGGCAATGCTTTCGTCAGGTTAATAAGACCTTTGATCCGGGTTTTGCCCCGGGAACGATCAAAAGTGATGCTTTCGAGCAGGGGCACGTTCCCTGCTCGATAAATTTTTATTTACGCCGGAGGGATGACCCCGGCAGGTTGGAATGAAAGGAGAAGCATGAAAAAAGAGACGGTTTTGAAAAGAGCTGTCTCCTGCCTCCTTGCAGTCACGCTCACTGCTGCACTGTGCGGATGCGCAGGTGGCAAGAAAGGCGGGAATTCTGACAAATTTACTGTAGGCATTCCTCAGGACATCGACAGTCTCGACCCTCACGATGCAGTGGCGGCGGGTACCAAGGAAGTGCTCTTCAATCTTTTTGAAGGGCTCCTGAAGCCTGACAGTGAAGGAAATCTGATTCCTGCAGTGGCTCAGGAGATGCAGGAGAAGGAAAACGGGAAGGTTTATGAGTTTACCCTGAGATCGGGGATAAAGTTCCACGACGGTTCACCGGTGACCGTGGATGACGTCGCCTATTCCCTGAATAAGTGCTCGGCGACCGGTCCGGACGGCACGCCTCTGGTGCCCGAATTTGCCAATATTTCCAAGGTGGAGACCGATGAGGCGTCGTCTCTGATCACCATCACTCTGAAGCAGGCGGATACTGATTTTCCGGCCTATCTGACCTGCGCCATCACACCCGAAGCAAATAAGGACAAGGAAGATACCGCGCCCATAGGCACGGGACCTTATAAGTTCGTTTCCTATACCCCTCAGGACCGCCTTGTTGTCAGGAGGTTTGACGATTATTGGGGAACAAAGGCGAACATCGAGAACGTGACCTTTAAGATCGTTCCCGGAACCGATACGCTGGTGACGGATCTGGAGGGCGGCTCCATAGACATGTTTGCCAGGGTCCTTTCGGAACAGGCCCGGACCCTGTCGGAGAATCCCGAGTTCCAGGTCCTGGAAGGGACCATGAACCTTGTCCAGGCCCTGTATCTCAACAACGGCAGGGAACCCTTTAAAAACGAGAAAGTCAGACAGGCCATATGCTACGCCGTCAACCGCCAGGAGATACTTGACTACGTTTCCGACGGGAAGGGAACCATAATAGGCAGCAGCATGTATCCCTCCTTTAAGAAGTATTACATGCCTGAACTTTCGGACAGATATGCGACTGATGTTGAAAAGGCCAAGAGCCTTCTGGCCGAAGCTGGCTTTTCAAACGGTGTTTCCTTTACCATCACTGTGCCTTCCAACTACACCCAGCATGTGGACACGGCTCTTGTCATTTCGAGGCAGCTGAAGGAAGTGGGCATCAACGCCGAGATAAAGGAAGTGGAGTGGGGGACCTGGCTTTCCGACGTATATACCGCAAGGAATTTTGACGCAACGGTCATAGGCGTCGATGCGTCCAATCTGACAGCTTCCGCGCTCCTGTCCAGGTTTGAGTCCAAAGCATCCAACAATTTCATCAATTTTTCGGATGCGGCGTATGACGAGAATTACCGGAAGGCCATGAATGAGACCGATGATGCGGCCAGAACGGAAAGCTTTAAGGAGTGCGAGAGGATACTTTCCGACAGGGCTGCCAACGTGTACATCCAGGATCTTCCCGAATTTGTCGTGATCAGAAAGGGATACAGCGGATACAGATTTTATCCTCTTTATGTACAGGATATTTCGCTCATCAGCAGGGACTGAAGACTATTGAAGAGCGTTCTGAAAAAATTTCTCTCCATGTTCATTACGCTGTTTGTGGTGAGTTTTCTGGCGTTCGCCGCATTTGCCGTGATACCGGGGGATCCCGCCCTCATGAGGCTGAAGACGAACGCCACTCCGGAAGCAGTGGAGGCTCTGAGACACAGCTACGGCCTTGACCGTCCTTTTCTTACGAGGTACTTCAGCTGGGTCTCGGGACTTCTCATGGGTGACATGGGGACGTCCTATACCTATTCCGCTCCGGTTTCGGAGATAATCAGATCGAAACTCATGGTGACTCTGTATCTCACGGCGCTGGCCTTTGTCATCATGACTCTGATCTCAATACCCGTGGCGGTCCATTGCGCGAAGAACGACGGGGGTTTGACCGACAGGGTCATAAGCGCCGTGAACCAGGTGTTCATGAGCGTTCCGCCTTTCTTCGCAGGGATAATCATCACGTACATATTCGGCATAGGCCTCAGGATCTTCGTTCCGGGGGGCTATGTCCCCTTTGAAGATGACCCGGCGGGATTCATCTACTATATGTTCTTCCCGGCCTTCGCCGTGGCGATACCGAAGATCGCGGTGTCTGTTCGACTCCTCAAGTCAACCATTATGAAAGAGTCGAAAAAGGATTATGTGCGGACGGCTTATTCCCGCGGGGAACGCGGAAATACCGTGCTGTACAGGCACGTGATCTGGAACGCCATGATACCTGCTGTGACTTTCTACGCCATGCAGTTTGTGGACATGATAGCCGGGAGCATCATCACCGAGCAGGTCTTCAGCATACCCGGTCTGGGCAGGATCCTTTTGACCTCCATAGAAGGCCGTGATTATCCCGTGGTGCTTGCCGTGCTCATGTGCGTCGCCGTGGCTGCCGTGATAGCGGATACGGTATCCGATCTGGGAGTCATTGCCCTCGATCCGAGGATAAGGGAATGAAGAGGCTATTAAAGAGTAAAAGCTTCAGAGCGGGGCTGGTGATCACCGTCATCATGGTTCTCGTGACGGTGGCGGGCTATTTCTTTTCACCTTACGACCCTGAATATATGGATCTTTCACTGAAATTTGCGGGCGTGTCCCCCGGCCACATCATGGGCTGCGACAATTTCGGGAGAGACATTTTTTCAAGAGTGCTCTGCGGCTGCAGGACCACGCTCCTGGTGGCCACAGGCACCGTTCTGATCGGATGTGTCGGAGGGGTGATAGTAGGATCTCTCACCGGTTATTTCGGAGGAGTATTCGACACCGTCGTCATGAGGATCAACGACGTGATCTTTGCCTTTCCCGCGGTGTTGATCGCCCTTGTGTTTGCCAGTCTCTTTGGCAACGGGGAGGCCACCATGATACTGGCTCTCGGGATAGCGTTCATCCCCAGCTTTGCGAGGATGGTGAGGTCGGAGTTCATAAGGAACAGGTCCCTTGATTATGTGGAGAGCGCAAGACTGCAGGGCGCAGGGAACGTCAGGATCATATTTGCCCATATTCTGCCAAACGCCTGGCCGGTTCTCCTGCAGTCCGTGATAATCGGCTTTAACAACGCTGTCCTGGCGGAAGCGGGGCTCAGCTATCTGGGCATAGGAGTCCAGCCGCCCAAGGCAAGCCTGGGCAGGATGCTTTCCGACGCCCAGAGCTATATCAGGATATCCCCCGGATATGCTCTTTTTCCGGGACTTGTGATAATACTGATGGTCCTTGGCCTTGGGCTGATGGGGAGATCTTCGTACGAATGAGTCTTTTGAGCGTCAGGGAACTGAATATAGAGTTCTATGATCATGACAGGCCGGAGAGAGTTGTCCGGGATGTTTCCTTTGAGATGGAAGAGGGGGATGTTCTGGGCATAGTCGGAGAATCGGGCTCGGGTAAGTCCATGACCGCCCTTGCCATAGCGGGACTTTTGAACCGTCACGACATGAGAAAGTCCGGGCGGATCGAGTACATGGGAAAGGATCTTCTGACCATTCCCAGAGAGGAACTGAGGAAGTTCCAGGGCAACGATATCTCCATGATCTTTCAGGAACCCATGACTTCCTTCGATCCGAGACTCAGGGTGGGAACCCAGGTGGAAGAGCCCTTAAGGGTGCACAGACCGGAGATGAGCGACTACGAAATGCGTGAAGCCGCAGTCAGGACTCTGGCGTCGGTGGGACTTGACGATCCGGAGAAAGCCTATTCCCTGTACCCTCATGAGCTGTCAGGGGGAATGAGGCAGAGAGCCATGATCGCGGCTGCTATCATCACGGAACCCAGGATACTCATAGCGGACGAGCCCACCACCGCGCTTGATGTGACTGTACAGGCCCAGATCATCAGGCTTCTGGAAAAGATCAATATGGACAGCCACATGGCCATACTGTTCATTTCCCACGACATGAGTCTGGTGAAGAAGCTGTGCAGGGACGTACTGGTCATGCGGAAGGGCGTTGTGGTCGAAAGCGGGAGATCCGAAAAGGTCTACTCGGAACCCGAAAATGAATACACCATCTCCCTGATGAACGCTATCCCCAAAAAGGGAGCGCGTTCCTACAGACCTGAAGACAACGACCTGTCGGAGGGGGATATAGTGGAGGTGGACGGACTGAACGTATATGCGGGCAGGAGAAAGCAGAGACGCCTCATTGTAAAGGACGCTTCTTTCTCTGTACGGTCCGGGGAGATCGTGGGTCTTGTGGGGGAGTCCGGCTCCGGAAAGACCACCCTCGGAAAGGCCATACTCGGGATAAATAAGGACGTGACCGGGCATGTGCACTGCAACGACCCCTATCCGCAGATGATCTTTCAGGACCCCTATTCATCCCTGAACCCGGCCAGAAATGTGGGATGGATCCTTGAAGAACCCCTGAAGCTCCGTTCCGGTCTGGACAGAGGTCAAAGAAGGGACAGGGTGCTGGAGATGCTGGAGACGGTAGGCCTTTCCCCCGACATTTACCACAGGTTCCCAAATGAACTTTCCGGGGGACAGAGGCAGAGGATAGCCATAGCCGGCGCCCTCATGCAGACTCCGAAGCTGGTGATAGCCGATGAACCCGTGTCCGCTCTCGACGTTACGGTCCAGGCGCAGATACTCAGCCTTATAAGGGAATTAAAGGAAAAGTATTTCCTCACCGTCATTTTCATCTCCCATGACCTGAGGGTCGTTTACAGCCTGTGCGACAGGGTCCTCATCATGAAGGACGGAGTGATCGTGGAGCAGGGCGACACGGATGATATCTACGGATCCCCGTCTCACCCATACACAAGGAATCTGCTGGATTCTTCGGACTGAAAAGGGGGGAAAAAGAAATGGGGAAAGCGGGTATAAAGTTTCCCCTGCTTCATCCGATATAATGATTGCGAAAATGATTCTGCCCGATATTTGATATGGAGATTAAGGCCATGAGAATTACACCTTTGGATTCATTCAACTACATAAACGGCGGATACGGCGTAAGGAATATCACTTATGTCGATCAGGATGTATCCCGGGAGGAGAAGGCTTCCGAGCAGGTTCAGAAGCAGGAACAGAAGGACTCCGGGAGTCTTGAAGTACGGCAGAACGATGCTCCCAGGGCCACCGACCCCAACAGTGTATCTCTTACGTTCAATAAGAACGATGATTTTTCCTACATCGGTTCCGAAAGTCCTCTGCAGAACCTGGATCTTCAGAAGGCTATCTCCAACATGCAGAGAGACAGCATCCTGTCCGATTACAGAAGGTTCGTGGGCACTCCCGTCGAGGCGGCGCCCCAGGAGGGAGAACCCTTCCTCAGCACCCCCGACGGATCGGTATTTCTCAAGTGACCCGGGACTGAGACGTTTCTCCTTACGGACGATACAGAGCGAAAAAGTGCTTGCCTTGAGCGGGCACTTTTTTTATTATCTTTGTTATGGGATTTTTGGAAATATTCTATCCGGAGCACAGGTGTGCTTCTGCATATGACATAGACTATGACGCATTCCGCCGCGCCGGCAAGAGAGGTGTGATCTTTGATATAGACAATACTCTTGTCCATCACGGGGCTCCCGCGGACAAAAGATCCGTGGAGCTGGTGGAGCGCCTGCACTCCCTTGGATTCAAGTGCGCCGTCGTATCGAACAATAAAAAAGCCAGAGTCGAGAGCTTTTCCAGAGACTGCGGGATGGATCATTTTGTTTATAAGGCTGGCAAACCGCTGAAAAAGGGGTACCTTGAGGCTGCCTCCCTGATGGGGCTTCCGGTGTCCGAGATCCTCTACGTGGGGGATCAGATATTTACGGACGTGTGGGGCGCAGGGAGGATAGGGATGGAGAACGTGCTCGTGTCTCCTCTGGATCCGAAAGAGGAGATCCAGATAGTGATCAAGCGCTTTTTTGAAAAGCCTGTCTTATTTTTCTATGAAAGGAGCAGAAAATGATCACCGGAAAAACAAAGGTATGCGGTCTCATCGGATATCCGGTGGCCCACTCCATGTCCCCCTTCATTCACGGAAGGCTGGCCGGGATCCTGGGAGAGGACCTGGCTTACGTCACATTCCCGGTGAGGCCGGGAGAGGTGAATGAAGCTGTGAAGGGCGCTCTGGCTCTCGGGATCTGCGGCCTCAATGTCACGGTCCCCCATAAGGAGAGCGTGATAGAGGCTCTTTCTGAACTGGACGACAATGCGAAAAAGGTGGGCGCGGTAAACACGCTGGTCAGAACCGACGACGGCGGGTTCAAAGGGTACAACACCGATGTCACCGGGCTCGACAGGGCTCTCGACACCCACGGTATAGAGGTGTCGGGGAGAAATACGGTGATCCTAGGCGCCGGCGGCGCTGCCAGAGCGGCAGCCGTCCTCTGCGCCGGAAAAGACGCCGATCATATTTTCATAATGAACAGGAACAGGGAAAGGGCGGCAGCTCTTTCGGATCATGTTAATACCGTCTTTGGGAGAAATGCCGCCTCTCCCCTGGGGATCCACGAGATAGGCGGTCTTCCCCGGGAGAAGATGATCGTGTTCCAGGCCACCTCCGCAGGGCTTTATCCCGATGTGGACAGCGTCCCCACGGAGGATGAGGAGTTATTTGCAAGGACTGAGACCGTTTCGACCTGATCTATACCCCTCTGACCACACGGTTCATGAAGCATGCGGAGGAAAGGGGCGCTAAGGCATATAACGGCTTGTGGATGCTGGTATGGCAGGCGGTCTCGGCTTTTGAACTCTGGACGGGGAAGAACATAGAAAGGCAGGATGCGCAGGTGATCTATGATGATATGATCCGGGTTATGAAGGAGGGATGATGAAAATGGCTTTAAGGTACGTATTGATCGGATTCATGGGCTCCGGGAAGACCAGTATAGGGATGAAGATGTCTTACAGGATCAGGGCTCCGTTCCTCGACACCGATTCCATCATCGAAAAGAAAGCGGGGAGATCCATAAGCGATATATTCGCTTCCGATGGAGAAGAGGCTTTCAGGGACATGGAAACGGAGTGCCTGAGGGACATAGTGGATAAGGAAAAAGGCAGGTTTGTGCTGGCCACGGGGGGCGGCATGCCCCTCAGAGAGGAAAACAGGGAACTCCTCCACAGGACCGGCATCGTCGTTTATCTGAAGTGCAGGCCCGAGACAGTATACAAAAGGCTTACGGGGGACGGCACCAGGCCCCTCCTCAAGGACGACATGAGTCTTGAAAAGATAAGCTCTATGATGGAGGAGAGGGACGGCGTATACTCGGAATGCGCGGATGTGATCGTGGATTGCGATGAAAAGGGGATAAATGAGATCCTGAACGAGATCACCTCCCGTAAAAGGGAAGAAAAGGCGCCGAAGGGCCACAGGCTTCTGGTAATAAACGGTCCGAACCTGAATTTCCTCGGCATCCGTGAAAAGGCGGTCTACGGCACTCAGGACTACAGCTTTCTCCTTGGGATGATCGCCGGAAAAGGAAAAGAGACGGGATCCAGGATAGAAGTGTTCCAGAGCAACCATGAGGGGGCCATCATTGACAGGATCCAGGACGCTTTCTCCGACGGCACCGAGGGCATCATCATAAATCCCGGAGCGTTCACCCACTACAGCTACGCCATAAGGGACGCCCTTGCCTCCGTGGAGAACATTCCCAGGATAGAGGTCCACATCTCGGATATACAGGCCAGGGAGGAGTTCAGAAAGGTTTCCGTCACCGGGGAGGTCTGCAACGGCTCAGTGGTGGGCCATGGGCTGGACGGTTATCTGGAGGCGGTCGATGAGATTCTTAAAATGATTGACAGAAAGCAGACAGTGATATAAGATGTTTTCGTTCATTTTTTCTTCGTCAGGAGGTTATTATGTTATCAGCAGGTGATTTCAGGAACGGCGTTACCATTGAGATCGAGGGTAATGTGTACCAGATACTCGAGTTTCAGCATGTTAAGCCCGGAAAAGGAGCGGCGTTCGTAAGGACAAAGCTCAAGGACATTATCAACGGCGGCGTAGTGGAACGCACGTTCAGGCCTACGGAAAAGTTCCCGCAGGCGAGGATAGACAGAAAAGACATGCAGTACCTTTATTCGGACGGCGATCTTTTCAACTTCATGGACACCGAGAGCTATGAGCAGATAGCGGTCGGAAAGGACCTGGTAGGGGATTCCCTGAAGTTTGTCAAGGAAAATGAGATGGTGAAGATCTGTTCTTACAACGGAGAAGTTTTCACCATTGAGCCCCCGCTTTTCGTTGAACTGGAGGTGACGGACACGGAGCCCGGATTCAAGGGCGATACCGCCACCGGCGCGACAAAGCCCGCAACCGTGGAGACCGGAGCCCAGGTCAACGTGCCTCTGTTCGTGGAGATAGGGGAGAAGATCAAGATCGACACCAGAAGCGGAGAGTATCTGTCGAGAGTCTGAATAAACTGTTTCTTACGTGCCTGAAAGACAGCTCGTTTGAGCTGTCTTTTTTGTGTTAATTGCACGAAGTGTGAGGAGGACAACAGTGCATATCAACAGCCCCTGTCAGCCCGGAGAGAAGCAGAGATCGATCTGAAAAGGGTTGAAGATCCCCGCAGCAGCGCCGGATAACGGTCAAGGCGGGAGATCCTACAAGAGAGGAGCTGAATTATGGAAATGAATGTGTTTGAGGACAAGACTCTTGCGGCGACATCCGCATATTTCGGGCCGGGTTACGATGTATCCCTGACCGACGTAAGAAAGCTTGGAGGGCTGGTCAGAAGGGGACTGGTCATAAGAAAGAAGGACGAGGCGGTGGCTCCCACCATCTATCTCGATGATTTTCTCAGGATGGTAAATGAGGGAGCGGCGTTTTCGGACATTGTAAATGATATCGTATCAGTGGCAGAAGGAGCGAGGATACCCGAGTTCGATCCGGATTTCTTTGCGGATTTTGAAAAGGTCAGGAACAGGATCATCATGAGACTCGTTCCGGAAGGGGTCAACAGGACCCTTCTGAATGAGGTCCCGTATTTTCTCTGGAACGATCTGGCGGTGGTGTTTTACTGCCAGCTTCCGGAAACGGTCATGGAGGATGCGGGAATACTCATAAGGAACGAGCATTTGAAAATGTGGGATATCAGCGCCGACTATCTGAGCGAGAACGCAGGCCTCAATATGCCGAGGATATCGAAGGCGGTGATCATCCCCATGGCATCGATCCTTCTGGAATGCGGAGCAGGGCAGTTCGACCCTGAACTCACCGAGAAGTGCCCCATGTACATCCTGACAAATGAAAAAAGGCTGTACGGGGCATCGGCTCTGGTGTGGTCCGACAAGATAGCGGAACTGTCACGTTCACTGGGGAAAGATCTGTTCATACTCCCCAGCTCCGTCCACGAGGTTATCCTTCTCCCCGATACCGGGGATGAGGATCCCGAATGCCTGAAGGAGATGATACACGAGGTAAATATAACCCAGGTCTCTCCCGAAGACAGGCTCTCCGATGAACTGTATTATTTCGACAGGGAGACGGGAAAGGTGGAGATCTGGGGAAACAGGTGACAGTTTCCCGTGACGGGCAAAGGTTTTTGACAACATTGTAATGGTGTGGTAATATGCCATTTGTAACAAATTTGTAACAATTTGCGGCATATTGCCACGGGCATCCGTAGTCTAATGGATAGAACGAAGGCCTCCGACGCCTTTAATGCAGGTTCGATTCCTGTCGGATGCATGACATTTCAGGAGGACCGGCGGCAGAACTTTAGGGCTCTGCCGTCAGGGACCGGAAAAGCGAAGACCATATTACTGATAAGGGGCTTCAGGCCCCGGATTCGAGGATTATGAATACATCAAACAATAACCTTACGGATTATCTTAAGGAGATCATAGGAGAGATCATATACAGGATACGCGAGAACCGCAGGGTGGTGATTCCGGTGGTGGCGGCTCTGTGCATACTCATCATAGCCATAGTGGCGATCCGTTCCTCCGGGAAAAAGAACGCTCTCGACGCCGCTGCCGGCTCCGATGATACATCCTATTCCTCCTCCGTCGCAGCGGGCCTTCTGGTGGATGTACCGGAGGTGCAGCTGATGAAGAACGCCTATCCTTCCGTGAATTCACTGATCGAAAAGTATTACGATGCGATGGCTTCAGGCGACATGGACACCATCCTGAAGATCAATAACAACGTGGACGAGACGGAAAAGCTGAGACTTGAAAAGATGTCCGATTACATAGACAAGTACGAGAACATCGACGTGTATACGAAGCGCGGTCCCGTGGCCAATTCCTACATCGCTTACGTCTACGCCGAGGTGAAGTTCAAGGATTACGGGGAGGCTCTTCCCGGAATGCAGGTCTACTATGTGTGCACCGGCGAGGACGGCACCCTGTACATAAATGAACAGGAGCAGGAAGAGAATATCACGAACTATATCCGCGAGGTCTCGCTGCAGAGTGACGTTGTGGACCTGAACAACAAAGTTTCCGTGGCCTACAACGACATGCTTTCGGCGGATCCTGACGTTGCCGCGTTCCTTGTGCAGCTTACCCAGGATATAGACAATGCGGTAGGTGAAGAACTGGCTGCCATCGAAGGCACCCAGAATCCCGACGTGGAACCCGTAGGAGAGACCCAGGAGGCATCTCCTGCCGGGGACAGCGCTGCGGCCGGAGGAGAGGGACAGGCTGTCGCCGAAGCGCCGGCAGCTGCAGCTCAGGAGCCCGCTCCCGCCGCTTCTTCTTCGACTAAGGTGAAGACTACCACCGTCGTGAACGTGAGATCCTCGGATTCCGAGACTGCGGACAAGGTGGGCAAGGCTCAGAAGGGAGAGGAGTTCGTCCTGAAAGAGGAAAGGGCAAACGGCTGGTCCCAGATAGAGTACAACGGGTCCACTGCTTATATCAAGAGCGATTATCTGGTGAAGACCGGGGAAACCGTAGCGCAGGCTCAGGCCGCTGCAGCCGGGAACGGCGACGCAGGGAACGATACCGCTCAGACCCAGACCGCTTCGACAGCGTCCTCCTCGTCTTCCTCTTCTTCGGGGAAGATCATGGCGGCTGCCGATTCCGTGAACATCAGGAAGGGTCCCGGGGTTGATACCGAAAAGGCCGGAAAAGCTTCCAAGGGCGAAAAGTTCAAGGTTGTGGAAAACAGGTCCGACGGCTGGACCGAGATCGAATACAAGGGCGGAAAGGCTTACATCAGGACAGATCTGCTGACCGAGCCCCGGTGAGACAGGGCAGGTGTCCGTAACGGGTACCGGCCGGCCGCCCACTGCAGGCGCCTGCGGATAGATAAAACCGGGTTCTGCACCGCGAAATTAAAAACGTTCGGAAAAGGGAAGATCCCCGGAACACGGGGATCTTTCTTTTCGATTAAAAAACAAACGAGAAGACAGAAAATTTATTATTCCATACATGTATACAATCCAAAACAGGTAAAAATTGTCCTTGTAGATAAAAAAAGGTGATTTTATAATCATCTGAGGGGTAAAAAGAATCAAAATCTGTTTTATCACAAGGAGGAAAAAAGATGTCTTACACAGCAGAAGTTTACGACAGGGTAGTAAAGCAGAATCCTGCGCAGCCCGAATTCCATCAGGCAGTCAAGGAAGTCCTCGAGAGCCTTGAACCGGTGATCTCGAGAAACGAGGACCGCTACAGGAAGGAAGCCCTTCTTGAAAGGCTTACCACTCCCGAGAGAGTAGTGATGTTCAGAGTGCCGTGGGTGGACGACAAGGGACAGGTCCAGGTCAATAACGGCTTCCGTGTACAGTTCAACAGTGCCATCGGACCGTACAAGGGCGGGCTCCGTTTCCATCCTTCGGTGAATCTGGGTATCATCAAGTTCCTGGGCTTTGAGCAGATCTTCAAGAACAGCCTTACAAGCCTTCCCATAGGCGGAGGAAAGGGCGGCTCTGATTTCGACCCCAAGGGAAAGAGCGACAATGAAGTCATGAAATTCTGCCAGAGCTTTATGACGGAGCTTTATCGTCATATCGGCGCCGACACGGACGTTCCCGCAGGCGACATAGGGGTCGGCGGACGTGAGATAGGTTTCCTCTACGGCCAGTACAAGAGGATCACGGGCCTCTATGAGGGCGTCCTCACCGGAAAGGGCCTGACCTTCGGCGGATCTCTTGCGAGAACCGAAGCTACCGGCTATGGACTGGTGTACTTCGCGGAGGAAATGCTGAAGAGCCACGGCGACAGCTTTGACGGAAAGACCGTTGTGGTCTCCGGCGCCGGAAATGTGGCTATCTACGCGATACAGAAGGCTGAACAGCTCGGAGCGAAGGTCGTGACCTGCTGTGATTCCACAGGCTGGATATATGATCCCGAGGGGATAGATGTGGCAGTCCTCAGGGATGTCAAGGAAGTGAAGAGGGCCCGTCTCAACGAGTACGCCGCTCAGAGGAAGAGCGCCGAATACCACGAAGGAACAGGCGTTTACTCGGTGAAGTGCGATATCGCCCTTCCCTGCGCCACGCAGAACGAGCTGGGGATAGATGAGGCAAAGGCTCTCAAGGAGAACGGCTGCATCGCAGTCTGCGAGGGCGCAAATATGCCCACCACCCTTGAAGCGACGAAGTACATTCTCGACAACGGCATCTTCTTTACTCCCGGAAAGGCTTCCAACGCCGGCGGCGTGGCCACCTCCGCGCTTGAGATGAGCCAGAACAGCGAGAGACTGTCCTGGAGCTTTGACGAGGTCGACGGAAAACTTCAGGGTATCATGAAGGGCATATTCAAGAGCTGCGACGAAGCTGCGAAGGAATACGGCATGGAAGGAAATTACGTGGCCGGAGCAAATATCGCAGGCTTCAAGAAAGTGGCCGAGGCAATGGAGGCCCAGGGAATAGTCTGACAGTTTCAGAAAAGGCCGGAAAATAAGACCCGATATGAAATGTGATGTATGTCCGCACGGCTGTGCCCCTGCGGAGGGTCAGACCGGATATTGCAGGGCGAGAGCGAGGCAGGGTGAGACCACGGTTCCTAAGAACCACGGTCTCATCACCTCCCTCGCCCTCGATCCCATAGAGAAGAAACCTCTTTCAATGTTCATGCCAGGGAGTTATATCCTTTCCCTGGGTTCGTACGGGTGCAATCTCAGATGCCCCTGGTGCCAGAATCATGAGATATCCCAGGCGGATTCATTTACGGGAGCATCCTGTATCTCTCCGGAAGAAGCGGTCGAAACGGCTCTCGGCTTAAGGAGCAGGGGAAACGTCGGGATCGCCTATACATACAATGAACCCCTTATCTGCTGGGAGTATGTGGCAAAGACCGGCGCCCTGGCCCGCGAGAACGGGCTTGTCAATGTCCTTGTCACCAACGGCTGCTTCAACGAAGGGGTCGCGGAGGCCGTGCTGCCCCTCACGGACGCGGCGAACATCGATCTGAAGGTGTTTTCCGAAGAAGGCTACAGGCGGATCGGCGGAGACCTCACAACTGTCCTTTCATTTATCGGGAAGGCCGTGGACCTCGGCGTCCACGTGGAGCTTACCACCCTCATCGTTCCGGGCGTAAATGACGATGAGGCCATGATGGAGGACGAGGCCCGCTACATAGCTTCCGTGGATCCGGAGATCTCCCTCCATGTGACCAGATTCTTCCCGCGTTACCGCATGACCGGCACGGGACCTACTCCGGTGAAGACGGTCATCAGGATGGCGGATATCGCATCCGGCTGGCTAAAAAATGTATTTACAGGTAATATATAATGTGAACAGGGAAGAAACATCCCGGACGCGTGACGTTATCCCCGGTCAGGAACGGGAACGGTAAAAGGGCCTTCGAAAGGAGAAAAATGTCGATACTGTACGGCGCCATGGTGCCCCATCCCCCGCTCATCATCCCCGAAGTGGGAAGAGGAGAGGAACGGGGTATCCAAAAGACCATAGATTCCTACAGGCAGGTAGCTGCCGCAATAGAGAAGCTGTCCCCCGAGACCGTCGTCATCACCAGTCCGCATTCCGTAATGTATGCGGATTATTTTCATATTTCCCCGGGACAGAGCGCTTCCGGCGATATGGGGAGATTCCGGGCACCCGGAGTCAGGATCACGGTGAGGTATGATGAGGAGCTTGTGGAAATGATATCCCGGAAATGCCTTGAGACCGGATTCCCGGCGGGCACGGATGGGGAGAGGGATCCGTCTCTCGACCACGCCACCTTTATCCCTCTTTGGTTTATCGAAAACGCTTACAGGGATGCGGGGAGAAGTCCGGATTTCCGGGTGGTGAGGATCGGATTGTCCGGCCTGCCGCTGGACATGCACGTAAGGCTCGGAAACATCATCAGAGATTCGGTCGACGCCCTTTCCCGCAGGACAGTGTTCGTAGCCAGCGGGGATCTGTCCCACAGACTTACCAGGGAAGGACCTTACGGGTATAATGAGATGGGACCCGTGTATGACAAAAGGATCATGGATGTCATGGGACGCGCCGCTTTTTCGGAGCTTGCCGGATTTGACGACAGGCTTTTGGATGAGGCCGCGGAGTGTGGGCACAGGTCCTTCACCATAATGGGAGGCGCTCTTGCGGGACTCAGGGTGACCCCGCATATGTATTCCCACGAAGGGCCTTTCGGCGTGGGCTACGGAGTGTGCGGGTACGAGACCGGAAACATGTAAACCCGGGATGAGCCCGTCACAGCGGCTGCCGGGATTTTGGGAGTATTGCGACCGATCGGAAATATGTAGCGAAGGCTCATGCGTTGACCCAAAACAGGAGGATTAATATGGCGACATACGAAAACCGCGGTTCGGAAGATCCTTACGTCCGGCTTGCCAGGGCGTCGGTGGAAAATTATATTCGCACGGGGTCGGTGCTTGAGATGCCTGAAGGACTCCCGCCGGAGATGACGGGGAGGCGCGCCGGTGTATTTGTCTCCATACATGAAAACGGAATGCTCAGGGGATGCATCGGCACGATCCAAGCCTGTACAGACAGCGTCGCCTGTGAGATAATAGATAATGCCGTATCGGCTTCCACCCGGGATCCGAGGTTTGAGAGGATCGGCGTGAATGAACTTGAGAGTCTGGAGATCTCGGTGGATGTGCTGGGAGACGCGGAGAGGATATCTTCCACGGAGGAGCTGGATCCCAAAAGGTACGGCGTCATAGTTACAAAAGGCATGAGGAGAGGACTGCTGCTCCCCGATCTTGAGGGGGTGGACAGCGCCCTGCAGCAGGTATCCATCGCCATGCAGAAGGCTGGGATCCCTGCGGGAACGGAGGGAGTGGAACTTGAAAGGTTTGAGGTCGTGAGGCACTACTGATGACATATGACGAACTGAGAAAAGAATACAAAAGATTTGTTTATCAGAACTATGAATACTTCATCTCCGACGGGGTCCTCAATATAAGGTATTCCTTCAAAATCGAGGGGCTGTCGGATTTTAATCCCGGGTGGAGCATACCGGTGTCGAGAGAGTCCTATGACAGGGACATCCTGGACAGACTGGTGTTTTCACTGGGGATGGCCGAGCTGGTCAGCTACTGGAAAACAGCCTGCCCTCAGGACATCGTCATCGAGTGCGGGGACCTCTCGGAGCAGCAGGCACTGTGGTGGAAGAAACTGTACTTCATGGGGATGGGAGAGTTCTTCTATACCAACGGGATAGACCCGGATCCGGAAACCTTTGTGAACATCCTGTCCAAAGGGACCGGAGACATCTGGATCCCTCATGATTCCGGAGATTACAGCGGCACTCTGGTGCCCGTGGGCGGCGGGAAGGATTCCGCGGTCAGTCTTGAGATACTTAAGAGCGCGGGAGAGGACATTTGGACCTACACCGTAAACGCCATAAAGGCAGCCTCGGACACCATAGCCGTGTTCGGGTCGGAAAAAGGAAGGATCAGCGCCAACAGGACCCTGGATCCCCGTATGATAGAACTGAACAAAAAGGGCTTCCTGAACGGCCACACCCCGTTCTCGGCGGTGGTGGCTTTTTCCTCATATACTGCGGCCTACATGAATTCTCTCAGGTATGTGGCCCTTTCAAACGAAAGCTCCGCAAATGAACCCACGGTGGCGGGAAGCACCGTGAATCACCAGTATTCCAAGAGCTATGAATTCGAAAAGGATTTCATGACCTATATCAACTCCATCATCAACGAGCCGGGGGTCCTTTATTTTTCACTTCTGAGGCCCCTGTCAGAACTCCAGATCGCGGCGCTCTTTGCCGGGCAGAAGCAGTATCACGGGGTGTTCCGCAGCTGCAACAGGGGATCGAAGAAAGGCGAGTGGTGCTGTGACTGCTCAAAGTGCCTTTTCGTCTTTATCATCCTGTCTCCCTTCCTGTCCAGGGAGGAGCTGACGGACATTTTCGGGGAGGATCTTTTGAACAAGGCTTCCCTCAACGACTGCTACCGCGCCCTGACGGGACTTGATGACAATAAACCCTTCGAATGCGTGGGGACAAGGGAGGAGACGGCGTTGGCGGTAAACGCCTGCGCGTATGACGAGACGCCGCTTCTCATATTGCAGAATCCTCTTCCCCAGGCAGGGGATATGAAGGCGGCTCTGAGGGACTGGAACGACGAAAATAATGTGCCCTGGCATTTTGCGGAGGCTTTGAGGGATAAACTACATGAAGCGGGATTTTAATGATATCTATTCCGGAAAGAAGGTCCTGATCTGGGGATACGGCCTGGAGGGAAGGTCTACGGAATCCTTCCTGAGGAGCCATACCAGACCTTCCGTGATCGACATCTACGAAGGAGAATATGACGGGGAGCGGTTCTCGGGCTATGACCATGTGTTCAAGAGCCCGGGGATCCCTTATCTCGAAAGCTTTCCCGGCCTCACCAGTCAGACGGACCTGTTCCTCAGGGTCTTCAGGGATCAGACCGTGGGAGTGACAGGCACCAAGGGCAAGAGCACGGTGTCCGGCATGACCTATGAAGCCCTTAAGGCTTCGGGTAAGAACGCGGTCCTGGCCGGAAATATAGGCGTCCCCTGCCTTGATATGTTCGATGCGGTGGACGACAATACCGTGGTGGTTTTCGAGCTTTCCTGCCATCAGCTTTTGAACATAACCGTGTCTCCCCACATAGCCATATTGATGAACCTTTACGAGGAGCATCTTGATTACTACGGCACGAAGGAAAAATATTTCGACGCGAAGAAAAACATCTACAGGAAGCAGAAGATCGACGACATACTGATACTCGGCCCCGACGCGCCGGTGAGAGACATGACTCACGGCACCATCACCATCTACATCCACGATTCCCAGTTCGGGAAAGACATGAAGCTCCTGGGAGTCCACAACCGTCTGAATGCGGCGGCTGCCATGACTGTCTGCGCCATACTGAACGCAGATATGGCCGCCACCTCCCGTGCGCTTTCGGAATTTGGAGGGCTCAGCCACAGGCTTGAGCATTTCGGCAGCTTCGGCGGCCACGAGTGGTATGACGATTCCATTTCCACCATAAATGAGTCCGTGATCGCGGCGGTGCACGCGGTTCCCGATCTGGGGACCGTCATCATAGGAGGAATGGACAGGGGGATCGATTACACGCCCCTCATTCAGTTCCTCAACTCCCAGCCGCAGGATATCAGCGTGATCTGCGCTTACGAGACGGGGGAGAGGATCTATCCCCTTCTGAATCGGAAGAACACCCGCAAGGCCGGCGACCTGAAGGAGGCCGTGGACATTGCCGCGGACATCACTCCCGAGGGCAAAAGCGTCGTCATGTCTCCCGGCGCCGCTTCCTATACTCATTTCAAGAACTTCTCCGAGAGAGGGGACGTATTCCAGAGATATGTAAGAGAACGGTATGAAAATAAAGGCTGAACACTTTTCCCCCGATCCCATCGCCCTTTCCGGGCAGTGCTTCAGATGGAGGAAGCTGGGAGAGGGGAAGTACGAGATCCCGGCTTTTGACAGGAGCGTTGTGATCTGCCTTGAAGGGGACTGCCTGTCTCTTTCCTGTTCCGAAGAAGAATACCGGTCTGTGTGGAGGTCCTATTTCGATCTGGACACGGACTATGCCCGGATGGATGAGAGGGCTTTGTCCTTAGGTGACGGTTTCCTCAGGGAAGCCCTTCTGGAGGAACCGGGCGTAAGGATACTCCGTCAGGATTTTTGGGAAACTCTCATAAGCTTTCTGATAAGCCAGAACAACAATATCCCCAGGATCAAAAAGAGCATAGAGAAGCTGTGCGGGGGAGAGGTCCATTTTCCGGGACCCGAGGAGATACTTGACATGGATCTTTCGGAGATGGGCCTGGGCTACAGGGATTCCTACCTGAAGAGCGCAGCCTCCTGGTTCCTGTCCGTAAATAAAGACGTATC
The DNA here is from genome assembly GCA_016288705.1 of Lachnospiraceae bacterium. Taxonomy (GTDB): domain Bacteria; phylum Bacillota; class Clostridia; order Lachnospirales; family Lachnospiraceae; genus JAEELB01. The sequence goes on from JAEELB010000061.1 coordinate 28,491, forward strand.
GAGGGTAATATCCGGAAATGAGGACATATCGCGGATCCGGGGGGTGGGTCCCAAGGTCCTGTCCTGCGTCCGGCTGTACGGGATGCACAGGATGGACGAATGCCCCATAGACACCTGGATGAAAAAGCTCATTCACGAGGTATATGAAGACCGGCTCCCGGAGTGGATAAACGATCCCTCCGCCGGTTATTTCCAGCAGCTCTGCTTTATGAAGATCAGAAAGGACTCCCGTACCCGCAATGGATCTGCCTGAAGCTTATCTTGAGAGAATGAAGGAACTCCTTGGGGATGAGTACGGGGCTTTCCTGTCTTCCATGGAGGAATCGGCGGTTAGGTCCCTGAAGGTGAACTCACTGAAATCCCCGGAGGGCTTTGACATAAACGATCATTTTTCCTGTGAGGGGAGCGTGGAATGGGAGAAAGGCGCCCTGTACCTGGCTCCGGGTGAACGCCCCGGACTCAACCCCCTGCATGATGCGGGCGCTTATTATATCCAGGAAGCGAGCGCCATGGCCTCTGTTCCCGAACTGGATGTGAAGCCGGGCATGAGAGTGCTGGATCTGTGCGCCTCACCCGGTGGAAAGACGGTTCAGATCGCAATGAGGCTTGAGGGGAAAGGCCTTCTCATTTCCAATGAATATGTCCCCTCGAGGGCTGCGACCCTTTCCCAAAATGTGGAGAGGATGGGCATCGCCAACGCCTGTGTGGTCAATTCCTCTCCGGAAGAGATCGCAGAGGTCCTCCCTTCCTTCTTCGACCGGGTGCTTGTGGACGCCCCCTGCTCCGGCGAGGGGATGTTCCGGAAGAATCCCGAGGCCATAGGGGAGTGGACGCCGGAGAACGTTAAAATGTGTGCGGACAGGCAAAAAAAGATACTTGCCTCCGCGGAAAAGGCGCTCCGGCCCGGAGGAAAGCTCGTATACTCCACCTGCACCTTTGAAAGCGAGGAGGACGGGGAACAGGCGGACTGGATCGCGGATAGTCTCGGTCTCATCCCCGACGCCCGGAAGATGTATATGCCCCATACCTGCAGGGGGGAAGGGCAATTCGTTTCTTCATTTACGAAGAAGGGGGATGAAAACGGCGCTGCCTTCAGGCCTTCTTCGATAATGGAAGGAAACCCTGAGGTCATAAGGCAGGCGCGGAAGCTCCTTGAAGAATGCCTTAAAAGGGAACTCCCCGAGGGAAATTATATCTGCAGCGCCAATATGAGGCATGTGTGCCTTTCCCCGGTGAGCCCCGGCGCCCTGAGAGGATTGAAGGTGGTGAGACAGGGGCTGCCTCTGGCCGATACGGACAGGTTCGGCAGGATATCCCTTTCCCATTCCCTGGCAATGGCCCTGAAGCCCGAAGACGTGAAAATGCACTACGAGATGAATGAGGATGAGGCCCGTTCCTTTCTCAGAGGGGATGTACTAAGGAATGTCCCCATGGACGGAGAAGGCCCCGTGCTCATGTGCTTTTGCGGCTTTTCCATGGGCTGGGGCGTAAATAAAGGAAATATTATCAAAAACCATCTTCCAAAAGGTTTGAGAAAGTGATACAATGATTTCGTGCGTGCAATATGTTGGGCCATGTACGGTCAGAACGCACAAGATGGAGGATGACATTTTGTATTATTCCTTTGAGGAAAAGATCCTGGCAAAATACAACAGGTTTGTTCAGCGGCATGGCATGCGCAATATTGCCGCTCTTGTGATCTTTTTCCCTCTGAACATCTACCGTTTGGGGCGGAGCGCCGCGAGGAATTCGAAGCGCATCCTGGCTCTTACTTTTTCGGTGATGGTCTTTGCCCTCAGCCTGAGCTTTACCGATGCGGGGGCTGCGGAGGAACCCGGCGACGCGGTGGTCATGGCGGAGACCGAGAGCTTTTCTTCCGGGGACAGCGCTTTTCTGATAGAACTTGAGGAAGACCGTGAGGCCGGAGCCGATGAGACCGGTGCGGCCGATGACAGCCCTGTATTTTCCGCCGACGACTGGAAGCTCATCCTTGTGAACAAGCAGCACCCCATACCCAGGGATTATGAAGTGCCTCTGGGAAGACTCAACGGATGGCAGCAGTGCGATGAGCGCATATCCGAATATGTCAGGAAAATGCTGGAGGACGGGGCAAAAGAG
>JAEELB010000062.1 GCA_016288705.1 Lachnospiraceae bacterium
CTGACGCGCACAAAAAGCCTGCCGAATAAACCGAAAGCGTCCCGGCAGGGGAGCCGGAACGCCGGGAACGGTTGCGGGCTGTGCCCGATGCTGCTGACCGGACTTGAACCGGTACGGTGTCTCCACCGAGAGATTTTAAGTTTTTCAGTCAACTCGGCAATTCGTGGCAGTTCACGGCAATTCACGGCAGTTTATGCCCTCGAAAACGACGAATTTTCTGGCATTTTATGACCTTTACTTCCCTTTCTACCGTAATCAAGCCAAAATCGAATAATTCAAAAATACGGTCGATTTGGTAGAAAAGTGGTAGAAAAAACTGCATTTTACTATTTTCAGACTGAAAAGATGGTAGAAAGATGGTAGAAACGAAAACTTGGTAGAAAGCGCAGTTGCACCCCAAAAAACACACCTTTATATGTTTAGCGTGTAGCGTAAAGTGATCAGTATCACGGAGCGCTATACGCTATTTTTATGCCTGAAAACTGAATAATCCGATAACGCTCCTCAGTAATGAGGGGCGTTTTTTGTTGCCCAAAAACTACTATCCAAGCAGCACAACAACTTTATTATTCACTCTTACCAACATATCATCACTACTGCGTTATGTTAGTGATAACGATATTCAGTTTCTAATATTATACCATGTTTGTGCTTTGAAGTCAATAGATTACCATAAATTACCATATAAAGGAGGATCTCTATGTCTGAACACCCAACGATCACGATGAGCGACGATAAGCTGTCCTGTGAAGCGACCGCTATTCTGCTGAGAATGCTCAATTTTCCTGACACAGACTACCACACTGCCGAGGAGCTTTGTCCGTTCTTCGAGAATGACTCGCTGAAAACGATCCGAAACGCTCTGAACGAGCTGTATGATGCAGGCTACCTCTGGCGTATCGGTGAGACTTATATGGTCAACAAGTTCAGGATCACACAGATGAAGCTCGCCTGAGCTGTGGGAACGGAGGAAATGGAATATGTCAAAGAAACCGAGAAAACCAAAGACAGCACCTTCATCGGTGTGCCGTGTCAATAAAAATGCCAATTATACCGTGATGAGCAACTATCATCTGCGGTCAACCAATCTGAGCCTGAAAGCGATCGGACTTCTCAGCAAGGTACTTTCTTTGCCGGAGAATTGGGACTACTCTATCGCTGGGCTGACTTCGATCTGCAAGGAGAAAGAGACTGCGATCAAGGCAGCGCTCGACGAGCTGAAGGAGTGGGGCTATCTCACGGTCACGAAGCTGATGCCGAATCAGACAGAAAGCGGACGCATTGAGTATGTCTATGACTTCTATGAGTATTCTGAAAAGGACAAGCCTGATGCGGACCAGGGCGATGATACAGAAGATGAGGACGGAGATGTTTCAACAGTCTCCGTAAAAAAAGCCCCACAAGGGGCAGGAAAACAAGGCATAGAAATTCTACCCCTTGAAATTCTACCCGTAGAAATTCAAGCGGTAGAAAATCAAGGGCAATTAAATACTAAAGACAAAATACAGAGAAATCAAATACTGAGTGATCAAGTATCTATCAATCAATCCCCCTCCGACAGCGAAACTGCTGTTGAAAATGTTGAAAGACAGACAGACGGATCGACTGATGGATATATCAGCGAAAAGAGAATCTATACCGAAGTGGTGAAAGCAAACATCGACTTCGACTACTTCGCTGCTTGGCTTCGTGATGAGGAAGAAGCTGAGGAGATCGTTCAGATGATGGTCCGGCAGATATGCTCCCGAAAGAAAACAGAGCGCATCTGCGGAGAGGACTTCCCCAGGGAGATCGTCAAGTCTGCAATGCTGAAAGTCGATGTAAGCGTTCTTCAAAACGCACTGGAACAGATCAGACATACTGACGGTGTGCAGAACTTTGAGCGTTACCTGATCAGCACCCTGTTCAACGAAGCCAACGGAAAGCGTTTCAAGGAAAATGCGACTGATCGTTGGGCGGATTATGCTGTCAAGAGAGATTTCGGCGGTCTGTACGGCGACTGACCGTCCATGAAAGGAGGTGGTGCGTATGGTTGCCTCAGAGACAAACATCAAGGCTTCGGTATTCCCGTGCTTTACGGGCAGAGATGTTCCAATCTCCGAGATCGCAAAGGCTACGGGCAAGGGCGCAGAGTTCCTCAAGCGTGGTCTGCGTGAGGGCATTTTCGACTTTGGCTATGCTGTGAAGTCCGAAAGTGGAAATGTGTACCGCTATTTCTGCCCTGACAAGCTCGTTTGGGAGAAGCTCGGCTATTTCAATCCTGAGCCTGACAAGCAGGATAAGGCTGAACATACCGATGAGCCGGAACAGTCCGCAGCCGATGACGGCTCTTAAAGAGTCCTTACGGCAAATTGAAGCGTTCGTCATGGATATGCTCAGTGATACAACAGGCAGAAAGTGAATGACAGCGTGTTTTTCTTCTTTGACGAGCTTCAAGAGGACGATCATAACAAGCTCTATGAGCTGATACGGAGAGAGGTGAAAATCATGGCTAAGTCTATCCTGACACCGGAGGGCGACCTTGTCAACTACGACAATCTGATTGCAGTCAGTGTTGAGTTTCGTGCCGTCGGTGTCGATGAGGAGCATTCGGAAGATGAATACTGTATCATTGGCACAGATGTGACCAACAAGGAAAATCTGCTGTATCACTCGCCCGACTATGACAAGGTGATGAGTGTCCAGCGTGACATTACCCATTGGCTCCAGAGTGAAGCGTTTTCCACTTTTGAGATGCCGACCGCAGACGAAGGCGGTGATGCGTAATGCCGTCCGACTATGAGAACGGTGCGAAGAAAACCATCGACATTTCGATCAAGGCGGAGAAAATGACCGCCGATGTGCTGAAATCGTCGTTGCAGGA
>JAEELB010000063.1 GCA_016288705.1 Lachnospiraceae bacterium
AAAAGCTCGTCGTCTGCCTTATGAAAAACGGCAGGGCGGAAAGGATCGCCTGTTACGGGAAGACCGATCCGAGAGCAGTGCCGGGCACGGTGCTCACGGGAACCGTGAGGAAGATAATACCTTCCATCAACGCCGTCTTTGTTGACATCGGATGCGGTGAGGACGGATTCATACAGCTCAGCGGGAAGAACGATACCAGGGGACTGATAGATAAAGGCTTTAAGAGGGATTCCCTCAAATGCGGGGACATGCTTCTGGTCCAGGTGGCCGCTCCTCCCGCAAGAGGAAAGCCCATGGATCTCACAAGATCCGTCTGTCTCACGGGGAGGTACGCCGCCGTCAGAGCCGGCGCTCCCGGACTTCACGTTTCCAGACGTATAGACGAAGAGTGGAAGAACAGGATCTCCGGGGACCGGGATCTGAAGGAGGCCGCCCCGGATCTTTCCGTTGTGATAAGGACCAACGCCTGTCCCGAAGAAGGCTTCACCGGCACGGTAAAAGTAAAGACCCTTTCCGAGATAAGGACCCTGTCCGCCAAACTCCGGGAGATAATGAAAGCGGCCCCCACAAGGGTCGGGGGAAGCGTCCTCTACAGCCCTCCCGGCTTCTCCGTATCATTCCTGCAGGACGTGAGGGACGATCTTTATTCAAGGGTGGTGACCGACGTGCCGGAGGTATACAGGGAACTTCTCCCGGTTCTCCGGGATACGGGAAAAGAACTGGAATTTTACGAAAATAAAAAGATCCCTCTTTCCACGGTCTGCGGTCTGGAAAAAAATCTTAAGGAACTCACATCCCGCACCGTTTACCTGAAGTCGGGGGGGTCCATAGTGATAGAACAGACCACGGCGCTTTGCGCGATAGACGTGAACAGCGGATCAAAAACCGGACGGGGCGACAGAAGGGAAGCCTTTGATCAGGTTAACAGGGAGGCCATGAAGGAAGCGGCTCACCAGATCATCGCCAGGAATCTCTCCGGGATCATTCTGATCGACCTGATAGACGCCGATCATTCCGGGGATCGGGAGGAGCTTATCTCCTTTATGAGAGAATGCCTGAAGGACGACCCGGAAAGGGCGGAATGCATAGACATCACCGCACTGGGCCTCATGGAGATAGTCAGGAGCCGGAATCTTCCGCCTCTTTCGGAACAGCTGGGGAACTGATCGATGGACGCCGGAAAGAAAAAGAAGATACTCAGAAACGGGATAGGCACCGTAAAATACTGCCGTGAACATGAACGGTTCCTTGAGGAAGAGCTTGAAGCCGGCAGGGCTTCTAAGGAGCTCCTGCTCCTTCATGAAAAGAAGCTTTCCTGGATCATGCACGAGCGGCTCGTCCACCTGCTGGTGACGATGCTGACTGCGGCAGCGCTTTTCTTTTTCCTCATCATGTACATGATGGCGGACTCCGGCGGCAGACTGCCGGCGCTCATCTGTTCCGTGATCCTTCTGGTGCTGCTGTTCTGTTACATGGTCCATTATTTCCATCTGGAAAACACCGTTCAGCTGTGGTACGCCTACCATGACGAGATCAGGGAAAAAACTCGTAAGAGCTGATACCTCTTTTTTCCGTCGGGGTTTCGTATTATAATATCAGGAACAGTGTTTTCGGACTGGGAGTGAAGAGAAGGATAAAAAATCCCGGAGAAATTCCGATATATGATAGTGGCTTAACGATCAAACTGTACGGATATTCTGCAGCTTACATCATGATAGGGAGGAAAAGACTATGAAGAAAAGACTTTACAGGTGGTGCGCTCTTATTACCATGATCACCATGCTTTTCGGTTATGAGCTTCCGGCTCTGGCCATGGAGGGCATCGGTGAGACCGCGTATGAAGAGAGTGTTCCGGATGAGACTGACGCGTCATTGCCCCAGGCTGAAGACGCTCATCAGGAAGAGGGTCAGTTCATCGATGATGTGACCGATGCGGTATCCGTCACAACTTCCGACGGAGAACTGGTTCCCGCGGGAGATGTCGAAAAGATACCCTTTGACGGAAGTAAGGAACACTATACCGTTACTTTTGATAATGCTATTTATGACGGGACCCCTCAGACTCCCCAGACTTTCATCCACTTTAAGAAAACAGCCGATTCCGAGGAAGTCCGTCTTGATGAGGGGACAGACTACACCGTTGAATTCAGCGACAATGTGGAACCCGGCTACGGTTCATGCACCTTTACCACAAAGGGGGATACGCCGAATACCGCGGATATCGAGCCCGGGTCCTTCTGGTACTTTTTCCCTATAATTTATCCTATCGAGCCCGCCAAAGCGCCCGTCACCGTTTCGGGCAATGTCCTCAATATCAAAAATGACCACGACCGGGATCTGTACTTTGTCGCAGTGAAGTCCGGCGAGGATCTGCCTGACACTTTTCTCACGGGAAAAGAGACCTTAAGCGGAAATACCGTAACCATGAATACATACTTTGACAGTCTTGGCAGGAGTAAAACCATGGATTACAAGACCAAGTATGATCTTTATGCCTGCATCTTCTCGGTCATGGGTCTTGATGAATACTATGCGAAGGACGACGGGGTTACACTCATAGGGACCTTCGAAACCGGGGAAAAGAGCTCCGGTCGCGTGGACGGATACGAGGACGGTTACTCCAAAATAAAGTTTTCCGCCGTTACCCAGAAAAATCAGGACGTGAAGGTGTCCTGGAAACCCGACGCCAAACAGTATCCCGATTATAAAAAGTTTAAGCTTTTCACCATAGATGAGACCGGGGAATTC
>JAEELB010000005.1 GCA_016288705.1 Lachnospiraceae bacterium
CGGAATACGACATATTGTTCACGAAGGACAAGCCCGTGATCTTCAATTTCCACGGATACGCTTCACTCATTCACGAACTGACCTACAGGCGCCACAACAACAGGCTCATGCATGTAAGGGGCTACAAGGAAGAGGGCACCATCACCACCCCCTTTGATGTGAGAGTCCAGAATGATGTGGACAGGTTCCACCTGGTGCAGGAGGCCGTAAAGTTCCTGCCGAGGCTCGGAAACAGGGGCGCCTATGTCTACCAGAAGATGAGCGACAAGCTGGTGGAGCACAAGCAGTACATCAGCAAATACGGGCTCGACCTGCCGGAGGTGGCAGGCTGGGTATGGAAACCCTGAGATAAAGGGGAGACCGGAGCGCTTTCGTCGAGCAGGGGGACGCCCCCTGCTCGATTTTTCATTTGTCCCGATCTGTGATAGAATGTACCTTTAATGCTGAAAAGAAGGAGAACACACCTGCAATGGAAAAAAAGCGGAACTCATTTACGGGAAGTCTTGGCTTTATCATCGCGGCGGCGGCAAGCGCGGTGGGGCTCGGAAATATCTGGAGGTTCCCGTATTTTGTGGCAAGAGACGGCGGCGGCCTGTTTATCGTGGTTTACGTGATCCTGGCCCAGACCTTCGGATACGCGCTCCTCACAACGGAGGTGGCTATCGGCCGGAAGACCAGGCAGAGCGCCCTTACGGCTTACGGAGTGCTGAACAAAAAAGCACGGGGGCTGGGGCTTTTGTCCTGTCTGGTCCCTATCATCATACTTTCCTATTACTGCGCCATAGGGGGCTGGGTGGTAAAGTACCTGCTGACCTTCCTCACCGGAGGAGGTGAGTCCGCCGCCCGGCCGGATTATTTCGAGGGATTTATCAGCGGGACCGTTCAGCCGGTGGTGATGATGGGCGTATTTCTGCTGCTGACCGTTGTCGTGGTCCTGGGCGGAGTAGACAAGGGGATCGAGAATTTTTCCAAGATAGTGCTGCCGGTGCTGGTCCTTTTGATCATCGTGATATCGGTGTATTCCCTTACCCTTTCATATACGGACGAAAACGGAAACGTGAGGACTGCCCTTCAGGGTTTGAAACTGCTCTTTATCCCGGATCTTTCCGACTTCAGTATTTCAAATCTGGGGATCGTCCTTATGGACGCCATGGGACAGCTGTTCTACAGCCTGAGCATAGCCATGGGGATACTGATAGCCTACGGGTCATACATGAGAGATGATACGGATCTTACAAAAGCCACAAAACACATAGATTTTTTCGATACCTTTGTCGCATTGCTCGCCGCGATAATGATCGTTCCGGCAGTCTACGTGTTTCAGGGAAAAGAAGGAATGCAGGCCTCAGGCCCCGGGCTCATATTTGTCACGCTGCCCGTGGTCTTTCAGCAGATGGGAGCCATAGGAACGGTCATTGGGAGTATGTTCTTTGCGCTGGTGCTCTTTGCGGCCCTTACCAGCTCCGTTTCCATCCTTGAAGCCGTGGTATCAAGCTTTACGGACCGCTTCCACATGAAGAGGACATCGGCGATACTGCTCGAGGGCGTCATCTGCCTGGCGATGGGGACGGTGGTCTGCCTCGGATACAATGTGTTCATGTTCGACATCGTGCTGCCAAACGGAGCCCACGCCCAGATCCTCGACATTCTCGACTTCATCAGCAACAACCTTATGATGCCCGTGATCTCCATAGGAACCTGCATCCTTGTGGGCTGGATAATGAACCCCCGGGTGATCATTGAGGAGATGACGAAGAACGGCGAGTCTTTCAAACCCAAAGGGATTTTTTTGGCGATGATCCGGTTTGTGGCGCCGGCGTTCCTGGTCTTGCTCTTGCTGAAGGCAACGGGACTGATCTGATCTGAAAGTGACAACTGACGGTGCAGTTGAGAATGGGGAAAGCGGCGATCTTTTTCCGGAAATATGTTATGATGGAATCGATTTCGGAGCGCCCGGGAATAAGGAGGTAGTCATGGAAAGTTCAAAAGTGTATTTTACAGACTTCAGAACGAAACTCGGTGTCAGTCTTACGGAAAAACTGAAGAGACTCGTGAGAAAGGCGGGAATAGACGATATCGACATGGACGGCAGGTTCGTGGCGATAAAGATGCATTTCGGCGAACTGGGAAATCTGGCGTATCTGCGTCCGAATTACGCAAAAGCGGTGGCGGATGTGGTGAAGGAAAAGGGAGGGCTTCCCTTCCTCACCGACTGCAACACCCTGTACCCCGGAAGCCGTAAGCACGCCCTTGAACATCTGGACTGCGCGAACCTGAACGGATTCAACCCTGTGACCACCGGCTGTCAGATAATCATAGCCGACGGGCTCAGAGGCACGGATGATGTGGCGGTTCCGGTCCACAACGGGGAATACTGTGAAGAGGCTTATATCGGACACGCAGTGATGGATGCGGATATATTTATCTCCCTCACGCATTTCAAGGGGCATGAGCAGGCCGGCTTCGGCGGGACGATAAAGAATATCGGCATGGGCTGCGGCAGCCGCGCGGGAAAGATGCTCCAGCACAATAGCGGGCATCCCCATGTGGTTGAAGAGCTGTGCCGGGGCTGCAGGAGATGCGCGAGCGAGTGCGGATCGGACGCCATAGAATACAGGGAGATCACCGGTCCTGACGGAAGTATAGCGGTGAAAGCCCGTATACAGACCGAGATCTGTAAGGGCTGCGGACGCTGCATCGGAGCCTGCGCATTCGACGCCATTGAAAATGACAACGAAAATGCTCCGCAGATGCTCGGACGCCGCATGGCCGAGTATTCACAGGCGGTATGCCACGGACGGCCCTGTTTCCATGTGAGCCTCATCACGGACGTATCGCCGAACTGCGATTGTCACGGTGAAAATGATGCGCCCATCCTTCCCGATATCGGAATGCTGGCTTCCTTTGATCCGGTGGCCCTGGATCAGGCCTGCGTCGACCTTTGCGAGAAGGCGGATCCCGTCAGGAATTCCCAGCTGGGTGACAACATGGCTTCTCCGGATTTCCATGACCACGGGAATGTATGGCACAATTCAAACCCCAATGTGGCCTGGAAGGAGACTCTTGAACACGCCGAGAAGATAGGGCTCGGCACCAGGAAATACGAGCTTGTGGTAATGAAGTGAATGAACGCCATGAAAAAGACCCCTGAGACTTTGTCACAGGGGTCTTTTCTTTTAGCCGATCCTCCTGACCTCAGGTGGATAACGATTTATGCCCAGGGATTCTCGCCGGGATATCTGTCGCCTGCAGCCCTGTTGAAGCCGATGTTGTCCGTCGCCACTCCGAGGTACTTATACACTTCATAGAGGTACTTGGCGTAGTGTCCGAACATGACCGCGCCGTGATGAGGGAAGTTCTTCTCTATCAGGAAGTGCCTGTAGAAACGTCCCATCTCGGGGATCGCGAATACTCCTATGCCGCCGAAGGACATGGGATCCACGGGCAGCACCTTTCCTTCTGCCGCGTAGGCTCTGAGCTCTGAGCCGGCGGTTGACTGGAGCCTGTAGAAGGTGATGTCGCCGGGTGCAATGGCGCCTTCAAGGGTTCCGTTGGTCACTTCCCTCGGAAGGGAACGGGCCATGATCTTCTGGAACTTCATCTCGCAGTTCGCAAGCTTGGATGAGCAGGTGTTCCCGCAGTGGAAGCCCATGAAGAGGTCTGTGTGCTTCCAGTCATAGTCGAACTTGCCCTTGATGCTCTGCTCGAACATGTCGTCAGGAACGGAGTTGTTGATGTCCAGAAGCGTCACGGCGTCCTGTGAGATGCAGGTTCCGATGTACTCGGAGAGCGCGCCGTAAATATCCACTTCGCAGGATACGGGGATGCCCGATCCCGTAAGTCTCGAATTCACATAGCAGGGGACGAACTTGAACTGCGTCTGGAACGCGGGCCAGCACTTGCCTGCGATGGCGAAATACTTCTTTGAGCCTTTGTGCTTTTCGATCCAGTCCAGAAGGGTCAGCTCATATCTGGCGAGCTTCGGGATGATCTCGGGGATCTTATTTCCGTTGCCGAGCTCTTTTGCCATATCCTTTGCCACTTCGTCTATCCTGGGATCGCCCTCCAGGTTGTTGAATGCCTCAAAGAGATCCAGCTCTGAATTCTCTTCGATCTCGATCCCCATGTCGTAGAGGCACTTGATGGGAGCGTTGCAGGCCAGGAAATTAAGGGGTCTGGGGCCGAAGGAGAAGATCTTCAGGTTCTTGACCGCGTAGATCGCGCGAGCCACGGGCATGAAGTCGTGGATCATGTCCGCGCATTCTTCGGCAGTTCCCACGGGGTAGGAGGGGATGTAGGCCTTTACGTTCCTGAGGGAAAGGTTGTAGGAGGCGTTCAGCATTCCGCAATAGGCGTCGCCTCTTCCGTCGGAAAGATCGTTCTGGGATTCCTCGGCGGCCGCGCAGAACATTACAGGGCCGTCAAAGCGCTGTGCCAGCATGGTCTCGGAGATCTCGGGACCGAAATTCCCAAGGTAAACGCAGAGCGCCTGGCAACCGGCTTTTACCACATCGTCGAGAGCCTTTTCCATATCGGTCTCGGACTCGATTATGGTGATGGGGCACTCATAGAGCTCGTCGCTGTTGTACTTCTTGCCGTAGGCTTCGACAACAGCTGCTCTTCTCCTTTTGGTAAGCTCGGCAGGGAAACAGTCCCTTGACACGCCCACCAGGCCGATCTTGACTTCTGGTACGTTCTTCATGTTGTGATCCTCCTTTGTTATGATGATAAATTATGTAAACTTAAATGTTGTGCTGCAAGCGGATGATCCGATGGAATGCGTATCCTCCGCATTGAAGTATGATAATATGATCTGCGGGGTTGAAATTATGTAAACCACGTTGTCCTGCCGGCGTTTTGACCTGCACCCGCTCCGAACAATATAACACAAATACTTACAAAACGTAAGGCGGCGGTGAAAATAAAAACCGCAACAGCCGTCGCTGTGTTATGTAAACCTGATGCGGAGTCCCGCGCGACCGCAGAGCAGGGGACGGACCCTTTACAGGTTAAACACGTCCTTCATGGCGGGATAGAGCTTTCTGAACTGCTCATATCTTTCATCGTACTTTTCCACCAGGGAAGCTTCCGGTTCCACCGTGTCGGAGATCTTTACTATGGCGTTCACGGCTTCTTCCACGGAACCGTATTCCCCGGCGCATACCATGGCCAGCATGGCCGCTCCCATGGACGGTCCCTGTTCCGTCAAAGGTATCTCAAGGGTCAGGTTCAGGACGTTGGCGATTATCCTTCTCCAGAGCGGTGATCTTGCGCCGCCGCCGCAGAGCCTGGAGCGGGAGATGGAGATGCCGGCCTTCTTTGCGGCCTCGTACATGTCCCTCACCCCGAAGGCCACGCCTTCAAGCACCGCCTGTGTCATGTCGCACCTTGTGGTATCCATTGTGATCCCGGTGAATACGCCTCTTGCATTGGGATCGTTCCAGGGAGAACGTTCACCCATGAGATAGGGCAGGAAGAAGACGTGATTCTCTCCGAGAGCCTGTATGGGCTTCTGAAGAGAGGGGTAGTCGTCCGTGCCGATGATCTCTTCCGACCACCATTTGTTGCAGGACGCGGCGGAGAGCATGCATCCCAGGAAATGCCAGGCACCTGCCGAATCACAGAAGGAGTGGAGAGCATCCCCCGGATCCTCCCTGAATACAGATGAAGGGATGAATATCGTGCCGCTTGTCCCGAGGGAAATGTTGCACATTCCGTCTCCCACAACGCCTGTTCCCACTGCCGCCGCAGCGTTATCTCCCGCGCCTGCCGCAACCTTGATGTTCCGGGGAAGTCCCAGCTCGTCCGCGATAGCGGGACTCAGGACGCCTGCTTCCTCCGAGGACTCGTGAAGGGCAGGGAGACAGCTCTCTTTTATGCCGCAGATATCCAGCATCTCCTGAGACCACTTCCTGTTTTTCACGTCCAGGAGCAGCATCCCGGCCGCGTCGGACACATCGGTGGAAAACTCCCCTGTAAGCCTGTAGCAGAGATAATCTTTGGGGAGCATGATCTTTTCTATCCGTGCGAAGTTTTCCGGCTCATGCTTTCTGAGCCACAGGATCTTCGGCGCGGTGAAGCCCGCGAATGCGATGTTTCCGGTATATCTGTGGAGAGCAGCCTTTCCGGGATCCTCATTTAAATGATCGGTCTCTTCGCCGGTCCTTCCGTCGTTCCAGAGTATCGCGGGTCTTATTACCCTGTTCTCCCCGTCAAGGGCGACAAGGCCGTGCATCTGTCCGCCGAAGGAAATGGCGGCCACACTTGACTTGTCAAAGCCGTTCAGCAGTTTTTTCAGCCCCACTATGGTCTGACTGTACCACTGCTCGGGGTCCTGTTCGGACCAGCCGGGATTCGGGAATGAGAGAGGATATTCTTCCGTTACCGTATTCAGTATCTCTCCCTTCTCATTCATGAGGATGAGCTTTACTGACGAGGTTCCAAGATCTGTTCCGATGTAGAGCATTTTTCCTTCCTTTCTCTTCTTTTGTGTATTTGTCGTCGTGTTGTATCGCCGCCCCTGCTCCGGGAACAGTATCCCCGGGGGTATTGCCGCATTTATTCTCCCGTCATCTCGAACTCGTATTCCGTGTTGTAGGTGGCTACGTACAGTATCCCGTTTTTCACCTGGAATTCGTCGGGACCCGACTTTACGGGGATGGTGTTCACTTTTTTCCCGGTGGCCCTGTCCAGCTCGTAAATAAAATCGTCTTCAGCCGTGAAGCCGTAACCGCAGATGATCGTGTTGTCCGTGACGATGAAGTTGAGCGCGTTTGAAACGAGGGGGTCCGACTTCCATAAGACCTCGCCGGTGTTTATGTCGATGGCTGCGATATAACTGGATTTCGGCTCGCTTTCGGCGTAGGTGTTATGCCCGACGGAAACGTAGAGGATATCGTCCCGGCAGACGGCGTAACGGAGGAACTGGGTCAGCTTTGATATTTCCGAGTTTATTTCATCCGGCCCGTCCATCAGCGTGTCCAGATCGAACGAAATGGTCTTTTCTGTGCGGATATTGGTGATATCCAGAGCGTCGTGCATGTACTGGTATTCCCTGTAATGGGTGGGCTCGTATATCCAGGTCTTGTCGCTGTAGGGGAGTACGGGCTTTTTGAAGCCGTGCCGGCTCTCCCAGGAGTCCGTGTTGAGCCAGTCTGTGGATTCCTTAAAGGTCTCCTTCAGCGTAACGTGGCTGTCACTCGGCTTTAACCCGCTTTTTGCGTAATAGTCCCAGGAAGGGCAGGCCGGCTTGAACATGCTCCTGTCTTCGCCTGCGGACATCTCTTCGGGTTCCGCGTCGGTGTAGGACACGATGGAACCCATATCCCCGGTTTTGTCGGCCAGGATGGATTTGTTCAAAAATACGCCGTAATCGTCGGGCCCCAGCTCCACGTCAAAATCTCCCGAGGCGTAGCTTGCTATCTCGTACTGATCGAAGTGGACGTGGAGTACTCCCCCGTAGGGAGCGCAATCAAGTTCATCCTTTTTTATAAGCCCTTCTATGTACGAGGTGGGATCCCCCTCCTTTATCTCGCTGACGTCGGGATAATCCTTCCTCAGCTCGTCGCAGATGGCGTCCGCCAGTCCCGATTCGTGATTCATAAAGGATCTGATCCCGAGCTTTTCGCCGGTGTTCACGTTCCACACGTGATAGGTGCTCTCGCTGGTGGGATGGGCGCCGCCGCCCCACAGATCATCGGTATCCTGTATCACCAGGACCTGGTCGTCCATCCGCCTGAGTTCTGACTTGCATTCCGAGAATAAAGGAAAGATCGCGCTTCCCGGGCCGTCCTCCATATTGATCCATTCGTCGGCCTGTATCCCCAGATCGGACACGCCGCTTTTGCCGGCCCGTTCGCTGTCGGAATTGTATTTTTTTACGGACTCATTCAGGCTGTTGTGAGCTCCGGCATATGAGTCTTCGAGGATAAGCTCGGGATAGGTCCCCGTCACCAGGAGAAGAGGGTCACCCTTTCCGGGGATCTCCAGTTTGTGGGACACGATGGTGATAAGTCGGGCCGAAACCGCCGCTCCTGAACTCGCCGCGGCTGCCGTCTGTACGATTTCACTTGCCAGTGAAGAGGACTCTGACGAA
>JAEELB010000064.1 GCA_016288705.1 Lachnospiraceae bacterium
ATCAAGAGAAACGAAAAGGGGGAACTCATATGCGACCTTGCTCCCCAGATGGAGCTTTCCATGCCCATGATGTTCTCCGCCATGAGCTACGGCTCCATAAGCTACAATGCTCACGCCGCTCTGGCAAAGGCAGCCACGGAACTGGGCATCCTCTACAACACCGGTGAAGGCGGACTTCACGAGGACTTTTACAAATACGGTCCCAACACCATAGTACAGGTGGCCAGCGGACGTTTCGGAGTTCATGAGGACTACCTGGAAGCGGGTGCCGCCATAGAGATAAAGATGGGTCAGGGCGCAAAGCCCGGCATAGGCGGTCATCTTCCCGGAGCCAAGATCGTGGGCGACGTTTCAAGAACACGAATGATACCCGAGGGTTCCGACGCCATCTCGCCCGCCCCTCATCACGACATATATTCCATCGAGGATCTGCGCCAGCTGGTTTTCTCCCTTAAGGAAGCCACAGGCTACAAAAAGCCCGTCATAGTGAAAGTTGCCGCGGTACATAACATCGCCGCCATTGCGGGTGGTATTGCCAGAAGCGGCGCGGACATCATCGCCATCGACGGTTTCAGAGGAGGTACGGGAGCAGCTCCCACCAGGATCCGTGACAACGTGGGCATTCCCATTGAACTGGCTCTGGCAGCCGTGGATCAGCGTCTTCGCGAAGAAGGCATCAGAAACAATGTTTCTCTGGTGGTGGGCGGTTCCATCCGCAGTTCCGCTGACGTGGTAAAGGCCGTAGCCCTGGGAGCCGACGCCTGCTATGTGGCCACCGCCGCTCTCCTTGCCATGGGCTGTCATCTCTGCCGTTCCTGCCAGACGGGAAAATGCAACTGGGGCATAGCCACCCAGCGCCCCGACCTTGTGAGCCGTCTGGATCCCGAAGTGGGCAGCAGAAGGCTGGTGAACCTTATGAACGCATGGAATCACGAGATCAAAGAAATGATGGGCGGTATGGGCATCAACTCCATAGAAGCCCTTCGCGGAAACCGTCTCATGCTCCGAGGCATCGGTCTCACCGGCAAAGAACTGGAGATCCTGGGCATAGGTCATGCGGGAGAATAAAAAATCCTTATGACTTGTAACGAGTTTATTGCAATTTTAACCTTAATATGCAAAAATATTCGGAGGTAAAAAGATGATAATACATGCAGAGGGTCTTGAACCCCAAGCCATCAATGACATGATCCGCGATTCCGAGGAGTCCTGTACTCTGGAGGGCTGCTGCGGTCAGCGTTTCATAGGCGCAGGTATGTCAGATAAGGATATAGAGATCCACGGTATTCCCGGAAACGCTCTGGGGGCCTATTTAAACGGCGGGACCGTTACGGTTCACGGCAACACTCAGGATGCGGTGGGAGACACCATGAACGAAGGCCGTATCATCATCCACGGAAATATCGGGGATGCGGCAGGATATGCCATGAGAGGCGGTAAGATCTTCGTAGAGGGAAATGCGGGCTACAGGGCCGGCATACATATGAAAGCCTATCGCGATAAAGTGCCCGTAATGGTCATCGGCGGTCGTACCGGAAGCTTTCTCGGAGAATATCAGGCAGGAGGACACATCATCGTCCTGAACTTAAGCGAACCTGACAAAAAGATCGTGGGTAACTTTCCCTGCACAGGTATGCACGGCGGCAGGATGTACCTTAGGTCCGACTGCAAGAACGTGGTCTTTCCGGATCAGGTGACAGCTCATCCCGCCACTCATTCGGATATGGAGGAGATCAGAGAAAGCCTTGAGGAATTCTGTTCCTATTTCCATCATGATGCAGAGGAGATCCTGTCGGTGCCCTTCACGGTGATCGAGCCCGACAGCAGCAATCCATACAGACAGCTTTACGTAGCCAACTAATATTACACGGAGGGTGAAATGAAATATTCAAAGGATGAGATCCTGCAATTTGCGCAGGAAGAAGACGTTAAGTTTATCCGACTGGCCTTTTGCGATGTTTTCGGAAGGCAGAAAAACATTTCCATCATGCCCGAGGAACTGCCCCGTGCCTTTGAGCAGGGCATAGCCTTTGACGCTTCTTCGATTCTGGGATTCGGAGACGAGACTCACAGTGACCTTCTGCTCCATCCGGAAGCAGATACCCTGATGCCTCTTCCCTGGCGTCCCGAGCACGGACGTGTTGTCCAGATGTTCTCTTCCATCACCTATCCCGACGGAACCCCTTTCGCCTGCGACACCAGAAGGCTTCTTAAGAAAGCCGTGGCTGAAGCAAAAGAAGCAGGTTTCACTTTCACCTTCGGTGCAGAGCAGGAATTCTATCTTTTCCTTCAGGACGAAAAAGGCAAGAAGACCAAGATCCCTTCCGATGAAGCGGGTTACATGGACATTGCTCCCGACGATCACGGCGAAAACGTGAGAAGAGAGATCTGCCTGACTCTTGAAAAAATGGACATACATCCCGAGTGTTCCCACCACGAGGAAGGCCCGGGTCAGAACGAGATCGATTTCCGCTATTCCGACCCCATTGTGGCCGCAGACAATGCTCAGATGTTCCAGCGTGTGGTAAAGACCGTGGCCAACAGGAACGGACTGGTGGCAGACTTCTCCCCGAAGCCTCTCAAGAACGCTCCGGGCAACGGTTTCCACATCAATATGTCCGTAAGTCCCTTTGACGAAAACAACAACTTTCAATATATGCTTGCGGGAATAATCGAGCACATCAAAGCAATGACGTTATTCCTGAACCCCTCCAAGGAGTCCTACAAGCGCCTCGGCAAGGACAAAGCTCCGGGCTACATTTCCTGGTCGGCGGAAAACCGCTCCCAGCTCATCCGTATCCCCGCTGCCACAGGTGAATACCGCCGTGCCGAGCTCCGCTCCCCCGACCCCGTTGCCAATCCCTACCTGGCTTTTGCCCTTATGATATGGGCGGCTCTCGACGGCATAAAGAACAAGCGTTCCCTGCCCGAGGCTGCGAATATCAATCTGTACAAGGCTCCGTCCTCAGTGCTGTCCAACTACAAGATGCTTCCCAAAAACTACAGAGAAGCATGCAAGGCAGCAATGAACGATGCCTTCGTCAGAACGCATGTACCCGCCGAGATTCTTGAGATCTACAGCACTTTTATAGTGACCGAGGAATAGGCGGTCAATCCAGTCTGAAGGGACTATTACTTTATGAGTCTTAGTGAGCGCGTTTACAGCGTCCTCGTTGTATCGTCTGCCGAAAAACTGAATAACGCTCTTTCGTCGCTTCTTGCGGAATCCAACTGCGATCCCGTTCGGTTTGTGACGGGTGTCAGTTCCGCAAAAAGGATCTGGAGCGAGGGAAACTTTGATTTCATCATTATAAACTCCCCTCTCCCCGACGATTCGGGAGTACGGTTTGCCATAGACGCCGCCGCTTCAAA
>JAEELB010000065.1 GCA_016288705.1 Lachnospiraceae bacterium
AGCTTTTCATAATCCACGGGCGGAACGTAGCAGGCCACGTCCCGGGGGATGTTCCTCCTTCTGCCGGCGACGGCCCCCTGGCTCTCGTACATCAGCTTAAGCTCGTCGGAACGGCTGCGGCACCTCTTGTATCCCAGAAGCCTCTCCACCAGTTCTTCCCGGGGATCCCCGGTACCCTCTTCCTCCTCGTTCTCATTTCCCGGGAGGAGCATCCTGCACTTGATGTCCAGAAGGGTGGCCGCCATCAGGACAAACTCGCTCATCACATCCATTCCCCCGCTTCTGGCGGCTGACAGGTACTCCATATACTGGTCGGTGATGACGGAAATGGGGATATCGTAGATATCCACTTTGTTCTTCTCGATCAGGTAAAGCAGCAGATCGAGAGGCCCTTCAAACACATCAAGAGTGACATCAAGCAGTTCCAATCTCAGACTCCTCTGAACTCTATCTCCACGATCTCGGCGGGATTCCCTATCCTGACGGGGAAAGTATGGGTTCCCAGACCGCGGCTCACGATCATCGAAAAACCGTCCTCCGTATACAGCCCCGAATCGTACTTCGGGAAAAAGGAAAAGTCCGGGGACAGCAGACCTCCCAGACCGGGGAGGCGGATTATCCCTCCGTGGACGTGCCCGGATACGGCCAGATCATAACCCAGAGCAGAATACTCCTCAAAATACAGGGGATCGTGGGCCAGCAATATGTTGTAGCCCCCCTCCACCGGCCGGGGACACATGAGCTTAAGCTCCTCCGGATCCGGCCTTTTCCTGTTGAATTTGCGGTCGTATCTAACGGGCATCTTAAGGGCAGAAACATATATCCCGGAATCCCACACCATCCCGGGTTCGTCATAAGGAAAACGGATGCCTCCGATCCTTAAGGAAGTCATGTACATTTTCTCGGAAAATGAGGGGAAACGCTCCGGATGATCCTGCATCTTGTTTTCGTGGTTCCCTTCCACGGCATATACAGGATACTTCCGGGACAGGCTCTCCATGAATTCCTGTCCGGCCCGGTTTCCTGACCTTTTTTCCGAGGTGATCATATCTCCCGCGCTCAGTATGATATCCGGCGCCAGACGGTCGATACGCTCCTTAAGGCGCTTATTGTCACGCCCGAAGGATGTGTCGTGAAGGTCCGATACCAGAACCGCTTTCAGCCTTCCCCTGATCTTCTCGGAAACGATCTCATAGCGGCTCACCGTAAGCCTGTGAGTATCTATCATATTCCAGGCGAGGACCCCGGCTGTCGCCGCCCCCGCCGCAATGATCCCGTATTTTTTACTCATAAATAAACCTGTAATCGAGTAAGGGAACAGGTTAGTCACCTGTCCCCCCGCCTTCTTAACTCTTCAGATCAATTGTACTTCCTCTTGCGAGCAGCCTCAGACTTTTTCTTCCTTCTGACGGAAGGCTTCTCGTAATGCTCTCTCTTCCTGATCTCCTGCTGGATACCTGCCTTGGCGCAGCTTCTCTTGAAGCGGCGGAGAGCAGAATCGAGGCTTTCATTCTCTTTTACGATAATGCTTGACATCTTTTTCCCTCCCTTCATGCCTTCGCACAAGGCTGAAGGTTAATTCCGCGTGAACACACGCGCGGTTTTTTGATTATATACGTCTTTCCCGGTTAAGTCAACACTTGCGGAGCATACCGTTATTCGGAAAGAGGCTCTGCGGGTTCCCGGAAAAATGACTCGTAGTCGTAATTCCCGTAGAAATCCTGTATCTCGTCAAAGTAGGCGTTATAATTTTCCTTTGTAAGCTGATGGGAGCCTTCGGCCATCCATTTCAGGATGTCGTCGCTGATCTCCCCGCTGTAATGGCTTTCATCGGAATAATTGTCCAGATCCGTGACCATGTCGTACTCGTCAAAGAAGCAGAACAGCTTTACATTGTCGTAATCAAGTATCATGTCGGTCATTATCCTCATGGTGTCGATGTATTCCGTATACTGCCCTTTCACCAGATAGTTTATATAGAAATTCGCGGTGGAGTAAGGAGGATAAAAGTAATAAAAGGTCACGTCGGGATTCTCTTTAAGGTTCGTGAGCACGTTCTGCTCAACATTGTCAGTGAGGATCTTCCTCCGTTCGTCGGAAATGGGCGGCTGGTCCGCTGCGATCGGATAATGCGGCAGATGTGACACCACGATATCTCTCCCCAGAGGACGGTCCTCCGCAAACCTGGCGTATTCGTCAAAGGAGTCAGGCGCCTGACCGCTTACGGAGCGCGCAATTTCCTGAGGGAGATACAGCACCAATACCTTCTTGTTGAAGAAGTACTCGGTGTCGTTCAGGACATTATTATCATAAAGGTATTGGGGCTTCGGAGCGTTTTCATTCCAATAATCCTTGTCGAATATGGCAAAGCCCTGATCTATTGAACGGATCACCATCTTTGTGTCGGGATTATACCTGAGAGCCCTGGCCTCCGCCTCCGAGATCTCCTTGAAGAATCCTCCCGCAAAGGGGACCTTTACCGACTTTACGCCGAAGAGCCGGTCTGTCAGTGTGGACCTGAAATTCTCGCATTCGGAAGTCCCGGTTATCACGCAGTCGTAATCAAAGTGCCGGGTGATGCCGTCATTCTGGTATCTCTCATCCTCCAGGATGTATGAGAGCCCGTCCATTGGCTTATGAAAATGAAAGAACGGGTCGATCACGCATACCGCAGCCACGATCACCAGTATGACCGCAACTATGGATATGACTACCGGTATGAACCATTTCTTCCACTTCAGTTCCTGTTCAGACATTCCTTCCTCCGTATCAGTCTGTATCGGTGAGTTAAGCCCCCGGCGGACCGTCAAAAGGCAAAGTACACAAAAGTCGCCACATCCGACATCATCATAAAGCAGCCGAGGAACAGTATCACCGCCAGTATCCCCGTAACAGGTCCCGGCTTATACTTCCTTTCGCACACGTTCTCCGTATTGAGGAGCATAAACAGGGCAACTGCAAAGACGAAGGGGATCGCAAGGTTCAGATGTTCCTTGATGAAGGGATAATGATAAAGCCCGAAGCTGTTGTAAAAATCCCCTGACAGATTCAGATCCGAGGTGTCGGCCATCCTTCCGAGGTACTTCAGGGCATCGGAAATATTATCCGCCCGGAAGAACACCCACCCCACCACAACTATCAGGAAATTCACTATCCACCTGAAGGCAGCGTGGAGAGAGTCCCATTGTTTTTTGATCATTCGGTTCAGCACCATCACCACCCCGTGGAGCGCCCCCCATATTATGAAGGTCCACTCCGCTCCGTGCCAGAAACCGCTTATCACGAAGATGATCATAATATTCAGATATGTCCTGACAGTGCCCTTTCTGCTGCCTCCGAGGGGGAAGTATATATACTTTCTCAGAAACCTGGTGAGGGTCATATGCCAGCCCTTCCAGAATTCGGTGATGGAAAGGGATTTATAGGGAGAATTGAAGTTTATTGGGAGATCCAGATTGAACATCCTTGAGATGCCCAGGGCCATATCGCAGTAGCCGCTGAAATCAAAATACAGTTGGAAGGAATAGGATACCGCGCACAGCCAGGACTCCGTGAGAGTCAGGGTATCGATGGAAGAAAAGCCCCAGTCCGCTCCCCCGTTAAAGATCCCCGACAGCACCGTTTTCTTAAACAATCCGCATACGAACCAGAGAAAACCGACGGAGAGGTTTTCGTAATTCACCCGGAATCTCTTCTCATCGTTCAGCTGCGGGATGAACTCGTCATGGAGTATGATGGGGCCCATGACCAGCTTAGGGAAATAAAGGACGAAAACCGCGTAGTCCACCGGAGCATAATCCCCAGTCTCACCCCTGTAGGAATCCACGAGCCAGGCGATCTGCTGGAAGGTGTAGAAGCTTATCCCCATGGGGAGCGCGATATTTCTCACAAATTCGTCCGCGTGGACCGTCACCGCAAAGAAATCCCAGTATTTAAAATACAAAAGGAGAAGCACGTTCGCCGTGACCGACAGGAATAATAAAACCTTTCTGTGCCCGGACTCCCTGCACAGGAGTCTTGAAAGGAACCAGTTGACCACCGTGTCGATCATAAGGACCGCAAAGGACAGTCCCCCGTAGAACCCGTAGAATATCAGAGAGACCGCGATCAGCGAAAGCTTTGCGAGCATATTCCTTCCGGAACGCCTGAGGGCGAAATAGACGATAAGGCTTGCCGGAAGAAGGAACAGTATGAAATTATAGGATACGAATCCCACCCGGTGTCAGCCCTTATCCAGCTGGGACGAAGCTTCTTCAAAGGCAGCTTCAAGCGCCTTATCTATGCCCGAGGGATCCTTTCCCCCCGCCTGGGACATATCGGCTCTGCCTCCGCCGCCTCCCCCGACAAGGGGCGCGATCTTCTTTATGATATTACCGGCATGGGCGCCCGCCTTCACCGCTCCCTCCGTGGCGGCAGCCACGATCGCGGCTTTTCCTCCGGGGTTGGAAGCGAGCACGACTATGCTGTCACCCAGCTTCTGTCTGAATTCATCAGCCATATCCCTGAGATTGTTCATATCCGTTTCGTTTATCCTGTAGCCCAGGAACTTTATCCCGCCTATATCCCTGGCCAGGGAAAGGGCGTCTCCCACTGCGCTTTTCGCCTCTTTTCTCTTCAAGGCTTCATTTTCATTCTTCAGGGCTTTCAGTTCCGACAGAAGGCTGTCTATCCTCTGCGCCACCTCATCGGGTCTGGCCTTGAGTTTCCCGGCCGCCCTCAGGAGCTCCTGCTCCTCGTTTTCATACCAGCTTATGAGATTATCGCCGGTGACGGCTTCGATCCTGCGGATCCCGGCGGCAGCGCTGCTCTCCGAGAGTATCTTGAAGCCTCCTATCTCGCCGGTACGCGCCACATGTGTGCCGCCGCAAAGTTCCTTTGACACGTCCCCCATGGACACCACCCTGACCTCGGATCCGTACTTCTCTCCGAAAAGCGCCATGGCGCCCGACTTTTTCGCCTCTTCAACCCCCATGACTTCAGTGGACACCGGAAGGTCCTCGGACACAAATCCGTTCACCAGCCTCTCTACTTCGGAGAGTTCCTCCCGGGTCATGGCTTCGGAATGGCTGAAGTCGAAACGGGTTCGAGCCGTGTCCTGATAGGATCCGTGCTGCTCCACGTGATCCCCGAGCACTTTTCTGAGAGCGCTCTGGAGCAGATGGGTGGCGGAGTGGTTTCGGCAGGTTCTCTTCCTTCCCACTGCGTCCACGGACAGTTTTACACTGTCCCCGTCGGAGAAAGTGCCCTCGATGACCTTTCCCACATGTCCCGTCCTGTTTCCGGGAAGTTTGACGGCTTCAGACACTCTGAACAATCCCGAGCCGTTTCTGATCTCTCCTGTATCTCCCTTCTGTCCGCCCATGGTGGCGTAAAATGTGGTGACAGGCGTCACTATGACGCCCTCTTCACCGGCGGAAAGGCTCTTCACCCTGCCTTTTTCACCGGAAGAAACCGCGGCCACCACGCTGTCGGCCTCCAGTTCCTCATAACCCCTGAATTCGGTCACAAGATCATCGGGAAGGTCGTCAAACGCGGACTCTCCCCCGTCAAGTGTGACATAAAATCCGGCGTTTTCCCTGGCTGTCTGCTTCTGCTCTTCCATAGCGTCGCGGAAGCCCTCCTCATCCACGGAAAGACCTTCCTCGGAAGCGAGTTCCACGGTAAGTTCCAGGGGGAATCCGAAGGTATCGTAGAGATAAAAGGCGGAACGCCCGTCGAACACGCTCCTGCCGGAGGCCTTGCTCTCATCCAGGAGCTTTCTGAACTCCCTTATTCCGTTTTCAAGTGCGCTTTCAAATCTCTCTATCTCACGCCTCAGTTCAGTCATGATGAACTCACGGTTCTCCGTGAGAAGAGGATAACTCTCCTTATAGACCCTGTCCGTAAATATCCCGGCCGCCTCAAGTATCTCTTCCTTTCCGAGGCCCAGGATCCTGGCGTGACGGACCGCCCGGCGTATAAGCCTCCTCAGGACGTAGCCCGCCCCTGCGTTTGAGGGGGTGAGCCTCTTTTCGTCGCCTATGAGCATCACGGCGGTCCTTGTGTGATCCGCAAGGATGCGCATGGACCTGGTCAGCTTTTCGTCCTCCTGGTATCTGTGTCCGGAGGCCTTTTCAATGTATTCCATCACGGGCGTGAAAAGATCTGTCCTGTACACATCCATTGTGCCGTTCAGGAAAGCCAGTATCCTCTCAAGTCCCCATCCGGTGTCCACGTTCTTCTGTTTGAGCGGAGTCAGGGTCCCGTCCTTATGCTTCTCGTACTGCATGAAGACGTCGTTCCCGAGTTCCGTATACTTTCCGCAGGAGCATCCCGGACCGCAGTCGGGGCCGCAGGGCTCCTTGTCGTTCACATAGAACATCTCGCTGTCGGGGCCGCAGGGACCGTACTCCAGACCCCACCAGTTGTCCTTTGCGGGGAGATAGAAGATGTTCTCCTTTTTGAAGCCTGAGGCCACGCGGAATCCTGCGCCTTCTTCGTCTCTCGGTGCGTTCTCGTCCCCGGCGAAGACCGTGGCTGCCAGATGGTCTCTGTCGAAGCCGAACACCCCGGTCAGAAGCTCAAAGCTCCACTTGCAGCGCTCCTCCTTAAAGTAATCCCCAAGGCTCCAGCTTCCCAGCATCTCAAAGAAGGTCACGTGGCTCTTATCCCCCACTGACTCTATATCGTTGGTCCGGACACAGCCCTGGACGTTGCAGAGCCTCTTTCCCAGAGGGTGTTTCTGCCCGAGAAGATAGGGCATCAGAGGCTGCATGCCCGCCACATTGAACAGGACCCCGGTGGAACCGTCGGAAACCAGGGAGACCGCTCCCACGTCCTTATGTCCTCTGTCTTCATAGAATTGTATCCAGGTCTTTCTCAATTCATCGGATGTAAACTGTTTCATCTCATTCTCCCGTCCTTGTCAGGGCATGTAAAAACAGGCCAACGCTGCCGCCGGAAGCCCTGAACCCCGGCTCTGAAAAATGTGTCAGAATCTGAATTTCTCCGCAAAATAAGCCTTAAGCTCGGAGATCGCGACCCTCTCCTGCTTCATGGAGTCCCTCTCTCTCACCGTGACCGCATTGTCCGTCTCCGAATCGAAGTCATAGGTCACGCAGAAAGGAGTTCCTATCTCGTCCTGCCTGCGGTATCTGCGCCCGATATTTCCGCGGTCGTCGAACTCGCAGTTGTACTCTCCCGCCAGTTCTCCGTAAAGTTTTTCCGCTCCTTCGGAGAGTTTCTTCGACAGGGGAAGGATGCCTATGGACACGGGAGCGATGGCAGGGTGGAATCTGAGGACCGTTCTGGTCTCGCCCCCCTCGATCTCCTCCTCGTCATAGGCCTCGCAAAGGAACGCCAGCACCACTCTGTCGGCCCCCAGCGAGGGTTCGATCACGTAAGGGATATAGCGCTCGTTCTTCGTATCGTCAAAATAAGACATGTCTTCGCCGGACACCTCCTGATGGCAGCTGAGGTCGTAATCCGTCCTGTCCGCTATGCCCCAGAGCTCGCCCCAGCCGAAGGGGAACAGATACTCGATGTCGGTGGTGCCTTTGGAATAAAACGCAAGTTCCGCCGGATCGTGATCCCTGAGCCTCATATGCTCCTCATTTATCCCGAGAGAGATGAGCCAGTCGCGGCAGAAGGCTCTCCAGTACTCAAACCATTTCATGTCCGTCCCGGGTTCGCAGAAGAATTCAAGCTCCATCTGCTCAAACTCCCTGGTCCTGAAGGTGAAGTTCCCGGGGGTGATCTCATTTCTGAAGGACTTCCCTATCTGACCGATGCCGAAGGGAACCTTCTTTCTCGAAGTCCTCTGGACGTTTTTGAAGTTCACGAATATCCCCTGGGCTGTTTCCGGTCTCAGATAGACGGTGCTTGAGGCGTCCTCGGTGACTCCCTGGAAGGTCTTGAACATCAGGTTGAACTGCCTTATATCGGTAAAATTGTGCTTCCCGCAGGAGGGGCAGGGAATGGCGTGTTCCTTTATGAACTCCATCATCTCATCCTGAGAGAATGCGTCGACGCTCTTCTCCAGGGCGAAACCGTTTTCCTTTGCCCAGTCTTCGATGATATTGTCCGCCCTGAACCTCTCGTGACATTCGCGGCAATCCATGAGCGGATCGGAAAAGCCCTTGAGATGGCCCGATGCCACCCAGGTCTTCGGATTCATCAGTATGGCGCAGTCAACGCCCACATTATAGGGATTCTCCTGGATAAACTTTTTCCACCAGGCCCTCTTCACGTTATTCTTGAGTTCCACTCCCAGATTTCCGTAATCCCAGGTATTTGCAAGCCCCCCGTAGATGTCGCTTCCGGGGTAGATGAAGCCTCTTGCTTTCGAGAGCGTCACTATGGTTTCCATGGTCTTTTCAGTCATTTCTTCTCTCCTTACTCGTATATTTACCCGTTCTGTCCGTCCCCGGTCCCGGCTTTCCTCCGGACTGACCCGGACCGGACGGCCGGTTGCCGGTCATTTAAAGATAACGTAGGCGAGTCCTTCCATATCGTCTTCCACTCTGGCCTCTTTGGGAGAGACCACCGTGACTCCCGGACTCACATACTGTATCTTTGAATACATCCTCAGATCGATGGTCTCATCGGTGATCACTATGTGGCTGTCCGCCCTCTCCAGTATGACTTCATGGGAAGATATGGTCTCATTTTCCCCGTCCACGCTCTTGAGCGCGGTGGTGAACACATAGCCCTTTTCCTCGGCCTCTTTCACTGTGCCGGCAAAAAAGCGGGTCTCGTTGAA
Source organism: Lachnospiraceae bacterium (assembly GCA_016288705.1). Lineage (GTDB taxonomy): Bacteria > Bacillota > Clostridia > Lachnospirales > Lachnospiraceae > JAEELB01. The sequence continues at coordinate 8,741 of JAEELB010000065.1, forward strand.
CCGGGCGTAATCCTCCGAAGTCCGGAAAGACAGTTCCGCTCTCACGCTTCCGTCATCACCGGTCTTCAGAGACCTGATCCTGACAGTGTCCTTGCCGTGTTCCGCGTTGTATCTTTCCACCTCTTCCTTTGCGCTCTTCTCAAGATCCGCCTCATTGTAGTAATACTTGTCAAAAGCATCCACAATGATACTGTCAACCGACCCGTCTTTATTTATCACAAGGGTCGACTCCTCTATCCTGCCTCTGCCGCAGCCGGTCAGGCAAAACGCCGAAAATAAAGCGCCCACTAAAAGCGCGTTGATAATGATCCTTCTGAAAAACATATCGTACAGTATAACTTTATGGGGCTCCATTTGCAAGTAGCAGAGAAATGGACTCCGCAGCCTTCAGAGGGCGGTCCACGTAACGCCTGATAAGACTGTCCCCGAAGCCGGACAGTTCCTCCATCACTTCATCGGATACCCTGAATGTATAGAGACTTTCGACAGGGGCGGACTCGATATGGGACAAGGCTTTGTAAAAGCTCCCGGAATGCCGGTCATTCCCGGGGCCGGGATAGATCCCTTCGTTTATCAGGGTGCGTATCTCAAACACCCTGCGCACCAGCCTGTCATCCAGACAGGGGGACTCCAGAGCCTTGAAGGACATGTAGATCAGCTTTATGGTTTCGTCTGCTTCCATGTCCTCCTGGGAGAAATAGCCGGAAAGTTCCAGAAGATAGGATGCATAGGCAACGGATGAAAGGTCATGCTTAAGAGGATCAAAATGATCGATCACGTCCACTTCGGCTATGCTCGATGAATTCCTTCCCTGATTAACCTTGAACCGCCCAAAGGTAAAGGGGGATGTGGATGACAGGAATCTGGAGTTCTGTCTTCTGGCTCCTCTGGCAAAAGCCGTCACAAGGCCCCTTTCACCGGTTATCAGGGTGACCCGCCTGTCGTATTCCCCGGCCTCCGCGGTACTGATAACCACCCCGGTCAGTACTCCGCTTTCCATTTCAGACATCGGTATAGCCGAATTCCTTCAGGGCGGAAGGACTGTCCTTCCAATCGGGCCTGACCTTGACCCTGAGGTTCAGATTCACCCTTGTGTCTGCGAGTTTTTCTATATCTGTCCTAGCGTCGGTGCCGATCTTTTTGATCATGCGGGCGCCCTTACCTATGATGATGCCCTTGTGGCTCTCCCTTTCGCAGTAGATCACCGCATCTATATGCATGATCCCCGGTTTTTCCCTGACGTCCTCCACCACCACCGCGATCCCATGGGGGACCTCGTCTCTCAGAAGGCGGAGGGCTTTTTCCCTGACTATCTCCGAAGCTATATCCCTCACGGTTTCGTCCGTGGAATAATCAGGATCATAGAGGAAAGGACCTTCCGGAAGGCATTCGTATATGCGGTCCAGAAGCGCGTCCGTATTTATATCCTTCAGAGCGGACAACGCCGTTATCTCGCCGGTCCCGTAATAGTCCATATACATCTTAAGTGACTTTTCCACCAGGCTTTTTTCAAATATGTCTATCTTGTTCAGGCACAGGAGGACCGGCTTTCCTATGTCCTTCAGGGTATCCAGGATAAGTCTGTCCTCGTCATGTATCCTGTAGGCCGGCACACACACCACCACTATGACATCGGCGTCGGATACGGCCTTTTTTATTCCCGAGATCATATATTTCCCCAGACCGCCCTTCAGTTCTGCAAGTCCGGGGGTGTCGGTAAATATGATCTGGCCCCTTTCGTCAGTCACATAACCTCTTATCCTGTCCCTTGTGGTCTGGGGTTTCCTGGAGGTAATGGAGATCTTCTGCCCGATGAGATGGTTCATCAGGGTGGATTTGCCGGCGTCGGGACGTCCTATGATGGCGCAGTACCCGCACCTCTCAGTTTTTGAAGATGTATTCGGCACTGTCAAATAATCCCCTGTTCTCTTCGATCTTTGCATCGCTTCCGAACACGCACACAACGCTGTTTTCAAAGGCTTTACGTATATGCCCCGAAAGCTTCCTGATGTCTTCCGGTTTCGCGTCCAAAACCTGGAGCCTGTTCTTCAGGACCTCCTCTTCCGTCCGGCCCGTAAGATACCCCGAACGGGAATAATCCGCATAGGCTGCAGGGGTAAAAGGCCTGTCAAGGACGGCCACTGCGCCTATCACGTATTTCGTCATGGTCCTCTCGTCGGCTTCGAAGTTCTCTATGTAGTCCGCGGCCTTCTCATAAACCTCAAGGGTCTCCTTAAGGTTGGGATCCCTGTAGGACACAAAGGACACATGCCCGGTCCTGCCGAAATCGCACATGCACCCGTAAGCCCCGCCAAGAACGCGGATATTTGCCCAGAGATAATCGTAGGACATTATCACCCTCAATACATCAAGAGCGCCGTCATATTCGAAATCCGCCCCGGTATCCAGCCCCGCCCTGCAAACGTACTGAACGGTGGAGGGAAGCTTGTAAGCCAGGGATCTGTGTTCCGGGAGGGAGGGCTCATTCTCTTCCCGGGCCCTGTCCTCATACAGCACATCCCTTACGACCCCGCAGGCCGGGATAACGGCGTCATATTCGCTCTCGTCCACCGCCAGGTCAAAGGAAAACCTTCCGGGGCAGAAAATCCGTGAAGAAATGTCCTTAAGGGCGCTGACAAGGTCCTCCGCCCTTTCGTCAAAATGCTCCTCCAGATCCACCAGGAACTCATATATGGGAAGTCCGCTCAACTCCGATGCCCTCTTTCTCGACGGTATCAGCTGCGAAAGGGCACAGTACACGGCGGCGGAATGGCCCGCCTGCATATATTCTGCCTGCAGCCTTGCCCTGTTCTCGGAAATAAGTTCCTTTATCCTCTTTTTTGAATCCCATTTCGTTTCGGAAATGATCTCAGCCACCAGTTCCGCGGCATCCATGGCCTTTTGGGACAGAACGCTGGCGCTCACCCGGAAAAAGGTCCTGCTTTCGTCCTCCCTGCCGTGATACACCGGCACCATGACCGCATCTTCATAGATGCCGCCGGTCCTTATATTGATATCATTGCTCAGCTCCCCGTACCCGTGATGCTCCGTGTCGAGAGCCCCCAAAAGCATTCCCACAAGGTTCACGTACTTCAGCGACTCATCCTGGATATCGGTGATATCAAAGACGTACTTCAGATAGGCGATGCCGTTGGTCCATATGGGGTGATACAGGACCTCGGTATCTCCGTCTTTTCTCACATCATTTTTGTAGGGCCTGATCTCCCTCTTGAGATCGGATCTTGAGAGCACGGGAAGTTTCAGCATATCCTCGGGACTGTCGGGGGGCTCCTGCCAGTCCTTCAACGCTTTTGTCTCATCCACTATCCTCTGTCTCTCTTCAACAGACAGAGAAGACCTGTATTCCTCAAGCCTGTTCTTAAGTTCCAGATCCTTTTCCTCGATAAGCCCCGCTTCCGGTGAAAGGACCAGTATGGACTTATGACGGTTATTTAACAGCCATTTTTCAGCCAGTTTCTCAAAATACCCGGTCTCGATCTCCTCCCTGAGCTCCCGGAACACGTCCAGAGCCTCGATGTAATCGAAGGGAGCGTCGTCGTTGTACAGCCAGCTGTCGAGAGCCTTCAGACCGTACATCAGACCCTTGGGATACCGGCCGAAATCCGCTTCACGGTACTTGAACTCGTTCAGATTGATGGCTGCGGTCAGGGCTTTTCTGTCAAAGCCTTTCTCTGTCTCCCCTTTGATCACCTCTTCGATGATCCGGGTAAATTCCGGTTCCTGTCCGGGATCCGTGTCCCTGGCAGCTATGGAATAGAACGGTTCCATGATCCCGCCCTCAAATTCGCTCGTGACCTCGCTTCCTATTCCGGCGTCGATAAGAGCCTTCCTGACAGGGGCTCCGGCAGAGGAGCAAAGAGCGTAATCCAGTATTGACCAGGCTACATATTCCTTCCGACTGAGACCCGAAGGGAGAACGGCGTTGTAGGACAGGAAGCTCCTGTGTTCCGTCTGTTCCTCCCTGTTCACGGGATATACGGCGTTTATCTTCCTGGGAGAATCAAAGGGCTTCTGGGGAGAAGGCAGGGAATCGACCACGATTCTGTCGTAATGCGAAAGGTATTCCCTGTCCAGATACTCCAGCCTCTCTGCCATATCCATATCCCCGTAGAGATAGATATAACTGTTGGAGGGATGATAATACTTCCTGTGAAAATCAAGATACGCTTCGTACGTCAGGTCGGGAATGCAGTCCGGATCTCCACCCGACTCCGTTCCGTAAGCGTTGTCGGGGTAAAGGGAGTTCATTATCATCCTCTCGAGCACGTCGTCCGGCGACGAAAACGCCCCCTTCATCTCGTTGTAGACCACGCCGTTTATCGAAAGAGGGGAATCGATATCCTCGCATTCGTAATGCCAGCCTTCCTGTCTGAAGATGTTCCTGTTTTTGTAAATGTTCGGATTGAACACCGCATCCAGATAGACGTCCATGAGGTTCCGGAAATCCGCATCATTCATATCCGCCACGGGATAGATGGTCTTGTCCGGATACGTCATGGCGTTCAGGAAGGTGTTGAGGGACCCCTTTGCCAGTTCCAGGAAGGGATCCTTTATGGGATAGCGCTCAGAGCCGCAAAGCACCGTATGCTCAATGATATGGGCCACCCCTGTGGAATCCTTCGGCGGTGTCCTGAAGCCGATATAAAACACCTTATTCTCATCATCATTGGAGAGAAGGGCTATCCTGGCTCCGGTTTTTTTATGTTCCAGCAGAAAAGAATCAGACCTTATGTCCTCTATGTATCTGTGTTCCTTTAACCTGTACTGCTCCAGTTCCCCGACTTTTTTCATAGATCGTCCTTTCCCTTCAGATGAAAGTCATCAGCCCCATCTTCGACAATTCCAGTTCCCTGATAAATATGCCCAGTTCCTTTTTCTTTTCCACCGGTATCTCGGCAAACTTCACCACCTTCATGTTTTTGGAGATAAAGCGGCCCGGATCCCCTTTCTTTTTCTGGGTGTATTTAACCCTGGCCCTGAGTCTCCTGTACACATCGTATTCCCTGCTTTCGGGGGTCAGATAATAGAGCTGGCTCTCGATGGTGGTGGAAGGGTCAAGTCCCTCGGCCAGATACCTGGCAAAGATCCCCCTGAGACGGGGAGGATACTCTTCCCCGTTTATCAGTTCTTCAAAAGAAAACTTTGCCCCTATATAGACTCCGTCAAAATCCTGGATTATGTATTTGAAATCATTATCCAAAACAGGATCACTCTCCACTCTCTTCGGGTTTCTTGAGATGCGCTATGCGGAATCCGGACAGCCTGAAGGCTTCCGTCACATGATCCACGTCGACCCCGAGCCTATCCGCGACCTCGGACACTCCGGCATCCAGCCCCGTCTCTCTGTATATGCTCTCCGCGCAATCGGACACCAGGTTCACCCTGTCTGCGATCTTTGACGCGTTCTCCCTGAATTCCCCCTCTTCACTGATGAGGTCCTCCATGGAATTCATTATCATACGGACAAGAGCGCTCTCGGCCTCCTGCCACTCCTGAAAGGTGGAAAGGAGCCTTACGCCTTCCACCAGTGCTTCATTTCCCTGGCTCACCAGCTCGTCCTCATCCACTCCCTGGCCCGCATACAGCTTCGCCAGATCCACCACGTCGGGCAGAAAGTCTTTAGCCAGGAGTTTCTGGGCATCGGTATCCCCGGCCATGGAGTTCAGAAAGGCGGCTTCCCTTTCCCCGGATGAAAGCCGCTCCAATCCGGAGACCTCCCCCATATATGTATCGAAGGCGGAACCGGTCCCGCTGTTTTCTTCGATCCCGTTTTCCGGATTCACTGCATTCCGTTCCATTGTCCCGTATAGTCCCCTGCTTTCACATGCTTATGGGTATAGAGATGCTCTTCACAGTATTCGAAATTCCCTTCGCACTTGGTGCAGAATCTGAACTGCATATCCGGGAAATCCGCTTCCGTCCTGCCGCAGATCGCGCATTTATGCTTTGTGACGGAAGACATCCCGGAAGCAGCGGCCTGCCTGAACCTCCGGGCAGTACGATTAAAGGCCTCCCGCTTTTTGAAGCTTTCGGCTCTGATCCTCCCTTTGCTCCTCCGCCAGAAAATGAAGAAGTTCAAAAGGGATGCAGCCATGGCGAAGGTGACCTGCCACACTCCCCCCACAAGGCTCGTGAGGGCTTCATAAGCCAGAAATACTCCGTATATGATACCCAGCCATTTGACCTTCAGGGGAATGATAAAGTACAGCAGCACTACGGCGTCGGGGAAGGTGACGGCGTAGGCCAGGAATATGGACATGTTCACGTAATAGGTGCTGAAGGTCATGGAATAGAGCGAAAAATACCTTGTGGCCGCTCCTGCGTCGGAGAGATATGCCGGATGGATCAAAAAGGATATGAGCATCATAAGAAACGCCCCGATCACGGTAAATAAAAGCCCCGAAAAGATGTACACGTTGTACCTGTACGTCCCCCAGGTCCGCTCAAGGGTGGTCCCGATGGAAAAATAAAAGAACAGCATTATGAGCACAAAGATAATGTTGGAAGTACCGGGTGGAATGATGACCCAGGTAAACAGCCTCCATATCTGCCCGTGGATCACCGCATAAGGGTTCAGGGTCAGATACTGCAGCAGCACAGGGCTTATGATCTGCACCAGATATCCGCAGGCGTAGCAGATTATCATCACCAGGGACAGGTTCGGTATCGCATATCTGCCAAAACGTCGTTCAAATTCAGACATAGCTTTCCTCTTTCACTCATCAACAGTAATGTATCCGTTACATCTCCGGACACCCATCCGTCGATGATACCACAGAGTATGCTTTACGGCAAATCAGCCAGGCACTCTGCGGATCACGGCACCCGACGCGGTCTTTCGTTTACATTCTGAAACAGCGGTGAACAGCAGCCGGTTTCAGGCATTATCCTGCGGATCATTTTCCATGACCCTGAGCGCATGGCTGACTATGATGCCTTTACCGTACCCGGTGCCGCTCCACTCTTCAAGGATACGGCTTATCTCCTCTTTTGCTTCCGTCTCCGATCTCTGATTCAGTATCACAAAAAACTGGTTGGATCTGCTCTGCATGATGAGGTCGCTCCTCCGGAGCTTTTCCTTAAGGACATCGCAGAAGCGTGAAGCGGCTTCCGGAAGGCTGCGTTCACTGACATCTCCTTCCTGGGACAGGGAAAAGAGTATCCTCACATATCTTCCGCCGTATTCTCCGTAGAACCTGACCATGAAGCGATACACCATGGCAAAGGCTTCCCTGCCGAGGAGCAGTGCTCCTTTTAGGTCGTTTCTCCCCTCAACGATCTGTGTGACCCTCTCTATCTCCTTTTCGGGGTCAGTTTCAATACCATCGCCCCTGACCTCCGACTGGTCGTAGATGTAGTATCCGTGTTTGCCGTTCTGCTTGACCGTATAAAGCGAAATGTCCGCCAGAGCGAAAAGCGATTCATAATCCCTGCCGTGCTCGGGGACCATCACAACTCCTATGGATATGCCGAGAGGAATGCCGTTTTCCGGCCCCATGAGCCTGACCGCCTCCTCGACAAACTGCTGATTCAGACGGTCGGAAAGGGAACTGACGGCGGACTCCTCCGTCACATCCGCAAAGAAAGCCATGAACTCATCCCCGCCGATCCTGCACACCACATCCGTTTCCCTGACATTATGCCTTACTATATCGGCAAAAGCCCTGAGCACCTTGTCGCCCGTGTCGTGCCCGTAGAGGTCGTTCACGAGTTTGAAATTGTCCAGATCCATGATCATGAGGGCTCCGGAATAATCGTTGCAGCACCGGTTGATCTTTACGGTGCCGCTGGACTTGTTCAGAAACCCCGTAAGCCTGTCGACGGTGGCCTTTTCCGTAAGGCTCTCTATGGTCCTGCTGTTGGTTATGGTGTTGTGGATGCGTCTTATGAGGATATCCTTGTTATAAGGCTTTCTGATGAAATCGGAGGCGCCTGCCTTGAGCCCCCGGCGTTCCGTATCGCTGTCATTCTCACCGGTCATGAATATCACGGGGATGTGGGATCTGCCGTTCTCGTCTTCAAAACGGCGGAGCGCGTTGTAAGTCTCGAAACCGTCCATATCCGGCATGAGGATATCCAGAAGTATCAGATCCGGAGTGTTCTTCGACACATACTTTAAAAGATCAGCTCCCGATCTGAGGCAGCTGACCCGCATCTGTTCTTCACTGAGAAGATTTCTGGCGTTTGTAAGGCTCAACACCTCATCATCCACCACGACTATCCAGTAATCCATCCTCTGCTCCGGTCAATCAGTGCCGGCACAAAACCGACCGCTTACAGGATACCATAAGGGCGCCGATAAGACAACATTCGGAGAAGCCGGGCTCACCCCCGCAAAACAAAAGGGCTCCCGAAGGAGCCCCTTTTGTTGTGCAAATATCATACGACGCGTATCAGACCGCGGTCTTCTTCAGGATAGAACGTACCTTTCCCTTGGGATCCGCGATGAGAAGTCTCACAACCCAGATGACAAGCCCAAGAGCCACGACAGAAAGTCCGAGGAAGGCATCATTTATGATATCTTCGAGGGCGGGAGTGAAGTATTCCGCACCAAGCTCCGCATACTCAAATATGGCATCCACAAGCCACATGAGGGACGCGCCCCAGAACATGAAGAGCAGGATCCCCAGCCTCATATCATCGTCTTTTCTGTTGTACCAGATCACGGTGGAGATAACCGCCGCAAAAACAGTGATGAGAAGTGTCATCTCATTCCTCCTTCAGTCAAAACCATCCTCTGCGGGTCTGCAATATCATCAATCCTTTGTCTCCTGAGGGGCAGCCTCGGGCCTCTTCACGATGGCATTGGCTGCGACGCACATGACGCCCCAGGCAGCTGTGATGAGCAGAGCCATGCAAACGCCGACGGTGGCCATTTCATGGAACATCTCCGCAGCATCTCCGGGATCGGACATTGCCGTCAGGAAGGGGAACCAGGGAGTCACCTCTCCGTGCCACACGTGTTCAAAAGCCAGAAGCACCGCTCCTCCCATGAGCATATTGAAGAGCCACCTGAGCCTCACGCTCCAGGGAATGACATTGGCGCTTACATTCTCAGAGCCGTTCTCGAGAGCCTGCTGCTCTTTCTTTTCCTCTACGCTCTCAACGACCTTCACTACCGCTGCTTCAGCAGCCGAAACCAAAAAACAAGCCATTTATTTACCTCCTCCTGCATGCTTCCCTGCATACTGCAGGGATATTATTTCGCCGGATCACATCCCGGACCGGTAAGCCCGAAATGAAAATAAGCATCTCATTCATTATAATGAGTCACCGCCCCCCTGTCAAACCGCATCAGCCTGTGGACGTCGATGGCCTTTACAGCAGATAAACCCCCTTCTCTCCCGCAGTCTTCATCACTTCCTCGGGCCAGAGCGAGCACTGCACCTCCCCGATATGAGCCTTTCTCAGGAAGAACATGCATATCCTGGACTGTCCTATCCCTCCCCCGATGGTGTAAGGAAGTTCGGCGTTCAGCACCGCCTTCTGGAAGGGAAGCTCCGCTCTTTCGGTACAGCCTGCCTTTTCAAGCTGTTCCTTCAAAGACTTCTCATCCACCCTTATCCCCATGGATGACAGTTCCAGGGAAATGTCCAGCACAGGGTAATAAACGATGATGTCGGCGTTCAGGGACCAGTCATCGTAATCCGGAGCCCTGCCGTCATGGGGTTTCCCGTTTGAAAGCCTGTCTCCGATCTGCGTCAGGCACACGGCGCCTTTTTCCTTCGCTATAAGGTATTCCCTCTCCGAAGGGGTGCTGTCGGGGTACATCTTTTCAAGCTCTCCCGTTGAGATGAACGCTATATCCCTGGGCAGGAATTCCTCGATATAGTCGTATCTGATGGACATATACCTCTCCGTCTTTCTCAGAACGTTGTAGACATTCTCCACAACCTTTTCGAGAAAAGCCATATTGCGGTCTTCCTTCTTCATGACCAGTTCCCAGTCCCACTGATCCACGTAAAGAGAATGGATGTTGTCCGTCCTCTCATCCCGCCTTATGGCGCTCATATCCGTATACAGCCCTTCTCCCACTTCAAAGCCGTATTCCTTAAGGGCGTACCTCTTCCACTTCGCCAAAGAATGGACCACCTCGGCAGTCCTTCCGTTGAGGGAGGGCACATCAAATGAGACCGGTCTCTCCACCCCGTTCAGATTGTCGTTAAGCCCCGTCTCCGGAGCGACGAAAAGAGGGGCGGAAACCCTGTGGAGGTTCAGCCTCTCCGCCAGAAGCGACTGAAAAAAGTCCTTCACCGTCTTTATTGCCCTCTGGGTCTCCTTCAGATCCAGGGCAGAACGGTAACCCTCCGGAATGTACAGTCCGTTTTTCATACAATCGTTCATGCTAGTTCCTTTCTCATATACCTTGCTTATAATTTCCGATTACTTCCCCAAACACACTTATCCGGTATTATTCACCAATTCATCCGGTGAATAATTCAGACTTGATCATCTTGCCGACACCTGAAACAATTTCATATTGCTCAAGTCTCATTTTCTTCTTCCGACACGAAGCACGCCACCATCCCATAGATGATGGTCGGGCGAATCCAGATCTCCGTGAGCAGATAGGGAGTGTATTCATTGACAGGATGGAAGATAATAACAAAGAAGTACAACACGGCAATAACCGTGTCAATGATCAAAAGCATGTACAGGCTGCTCTTGGTGTAATTCTTCCAGTCTTTGCGGGCATAGAAGAAAGTGAGCATGAGGAGCAGCAGCACCGAAAGCGTAAGGCAGATTAAACGGATCGGATAATTCTCAAGCGGCGGTGCAAAGAGGATGTCGCGCAGGAGCACCGTGATGCCTATGACCACGGAGCACCAGTAGTTAAAACGTTTATTGTCCAGATACTTAAAAAAATACAGCGCCATCATAATGAGACATGCTATATAGCACAGGTTAAGCACCAATTCCGGCCACGTATCGCGAAGCCCCAAATGGCTGATCCCATAAACCATAGTGCCCACCGAAAGCACCGCACCCGCTACCGTAATTCCAATATCAAAAATCTGAGATTTCTTTTTGAATCTTTTTTCCATGATATTCCTCCAATCGCATAAAAAATCATCTGTCACATGAAAAAGAGCTTCTGATCTGGTATAAATCAGTTGCGGAAGCTGAAAAAAACACCATAAGGAGATTCCCTGTGAACATTTTAAGAGACACATCGCCCGAATGCAACCCCTATCTGATCATAAAATCCACAGCGGGACCTGCCATCCCCTGCCGCAGGAATTTAGCGCTCAGACAGAGACTGAAGCTTATGTGTGACGGAAAAATCACCATACTGCCTGACGAGGGTAGTGGAACTGTGGTGACGGTTACAATTCCGGACGGTGCGGGGAGAAATAAAGTTCTGCAGGCGTTTTAAGAGGAGAAAAACAGATAAATCGAGGCAGTCCGGAATCATCCGAACTGCCTGCATAACAATATCAATTTCCTTTCTCTCCGCGGAAGAACACCTCTAATGGCTTGTTATGGCTGAAGCCCTCATGCTCTGCTGTCAGCAGATCGTTATCAAACACCAGGAAGTCCGCATCTTTGCCGGCCTCGATAGATCCCCTGCCATCCTCGATTCCAAGCTGTTTTGCGCCGTTTATGGTATATCCGAGTATCATTTCCTCAATGCTCATCCGCTCAGCTGCAGGCGGATATGCCTCCCTGGTCCTGCTGTGTTCCAGAGCTTTTGTCTTATCAGTGATGTGGCGGGTCATTGCCACCTCCATACCAAGATAAGGGCTCCAGTTGTCGCCGAAAAACACCTCATCACTTGAGAAAGTAACCACAGCTCCGCTATCCCAAAGGCTCTTGCAGCGGTACATTGAAAGCGCCCTCTTTTCTCCAAGCAGCTCGCACCATGCCTTAAAAGGCTCTCCGCCCATGTTTCCCGCATGCCACCATGGGGTGTAATCCGCGAAGACCCCAAGCTTCGCAAAGCGGTTTATATCCGCATCATCCTGTATTTCCAGATGGGCACAGGTGACCTTTACATGGTAGTCGTCTCCCAGCTCCTTTCTGGCAATTTCCACACCGTCCAGTATCGTACGCGACGCACGCTCACCTACGGCATGTACGTGAAGATCAAGCCCCGCCTCGTTAAGGAGCTTTAAGAGCTCTGCAATTCCCTCCTTATCAAAGGTTGTGGCTCCTACCGCACCGGTATCCTCATAAGGCGTGACAAGAGCGGCGGTCTGTATCTTTAAAGTGCCATCCATAAAGATCTTTAATGTATGAACCTTTAAGTGCTCCGTATCAAACTCACGGCGGAAACGCTTTGTCTCTTCCACCGCCTCCTTCATCTTTTCAGGCCTTGTGAGAACATAGCATCCGTCCACATATACCGGGAGCTTTCCTTTTTTATCAAAGTCTCTTAAGTACGCATAGACACGCTCGTGAAGCTCGTTATGCTCCGGAAATCCCGCATCAAAGACACAGCTTACTCCAAATTTTACGGAGTCTTTTATCCAGCGGGTGAGGGCCGCTTCTATCTGCTCATCAGTAAGG
>JAEELB010000066.1 GCA_016288705.1 Lachnospiraceae bacterium
CTCTTTAAGGAGGCCGGCGGGATGAAGGACAAAGATCCCGGCTCTCCTGAGGCACAGGATCTCGTGAAAAGGATCCAGGCCTATATCACCGAAAACATGTATACCTGCACTAAGGAGATCCTGAAAGGACTGGGGAAGATGTACTCGGCAGGCGGGGATTTCACGAAGAACATCGACGCGGCCGGCGGTGAAGGGACCGGCGAATTCGTTGGCAGTGCGATCCAGATCTACTGCAGTTGAAGCAAAAATGAAAGCAAAAGAAAACAGACAAAAGGTATCGGCCCTGTGACCGATGCCTTTTTCTGTGTCTGATCTCAATGACGGAATGGTTCTTTGCTCCGGCTTGACACACAAAAACCGTCATGCTACTTTTTCACAGTATGAAACTGCCTTTTTGTAATGAGAAATGAGGATGTCATGGAAACAAAGTTCACTGTGATCGTAGACAATATCGCGGATAACGGTATCTCCGGGGAGTGGGGACTGTCGATCCTGATCGAGCATGAGAGCGGCAGAATTCTTCTGGATGCGGGCGCCTCGGATCTGTTCCTCGAGAACATGAAGAGCCTGGACATCGATGTCGATACCATCGATCATGCGGTGCTCAGTCATGCCCACTATGATCATGCAGGCGGACTGCCGGCATTTCTGGAACAGAATTCACACGCAAAGCTGTATGTCAGGGAACAGACAGCACCGGACTGCTACGCAAAGAAGTTCCTTTTCCGAAAATATATCGGGATCCCGCGCAGAATGCTGGTAAAATACGCGGACAGGATCGAAGCGGTCACGGGTGATTTCAGGCTGGCTGACGGCGTGTTCCTGATCCCCCACAAGACAGAGGGGCTTGAGGCTGTCGGAAAACGGGAGATGATGTACCGGAAGACATCTCACGGCTGGAAACCTGATGACTTTTCACACGAGCAGAGCCTGGTGGTCGATACGGATAAGGGCCTGGTCATCCTGAATTCCTGTTCCCACGGGGGCGCATACAATATCATAAACGAAGTGCAGAATACGTTCCCGGACAAAAAAGTCTACGGACTGATCGGCGGATTCCACCTGTTCAACAAATCGGAAGCGGAGATCAGGGACTTCGCGGGGAGAGTCAGGGAGACGGGCATCGGGTATGTCTGTACGGGACACTGTACCGGCAGGCGGGCCTTCGGGATACTCAGGGAAGAACTCGGGGATATCGCCGTGCAGATGCGGTCGGGGTACCGGATCGTCATCTGAACGCAGCCGGCAGGCTTTACGGCCGGATAAACAAGCGTGTATTTGCTGATTTTTGTGGACAGGATGAGTGAAAGTATCATATACTATGCTTTCAGTTATAAATGATTGAGTGAAAGATTATCGATAAGGAACAGCTTATGAATGCACAAAAGGGAATCTCACTCAGGGTGATCCAGATCTGTCTGGTCCTGATAACGGCGATCGTGTCAGGAATCATGCTCTTTTTCACCTATCGCCTGACTGCTACGTTTCTCCGGCTCGCTGCCGCCACAGAGGAACACATCAGGCTGGAAAAGGCCGCGCATGAGCTGATGGATGCATCCGATTATCTCACCGAGCGCGTCCAGCGGTTTACGATCAGCGGAGATGTGCATTTTCTCAATGAGTATATTGAGGAGGCATTTGAGGAAAACCGCCGTGAAGAAGCGGTTGAAAAGATGAATATTGATGAGCGGACATCCGCCGCGATGCGGCAGCTCCGCGAGGCAATGAGCCACTCTGTGGATCTGATGGACCGTGAATACTATGCTATGCGGCTGGTGGTCGAGGCCATGGGATATACGGACTATCCCGAGATCCTGAATGACTATCCGCTTAAGGATGCGGATAACGCACTTGCCCCGGAAGATAAAATGCGTCTCGCGACCACGATCGTTCTGGACGATGCTTATTATGAGAAAAAGGACATGATCCGGAACGATATGCGAGAGAGCCTGGATGAGATCGACAAGCTGACGCACAGTATCGAAAATGAGGAGCTTGCCGCTTTGTACCGTGAGAGGAACATTCTTTTTGCTGCGGTCCTGATCCAGGTTCTGTCGATCCTGCTCATGGTACTTTTGACCTCTGTTCTGGGTGTCCGACCGGTCCTCAAAGCCGTGGACAGGATCAAGGCAGACAGTCCGATCCCGGAGGTCGGCGCCAATGAGTTCAGGTATCTTGCCAGAGCCTATAACAAAATGTATGCCACCTATAAGAAAAGCGTGGAGAGGCTGAATTTTAAGGCTTCCCATGATGAACTGACCGGCGCGTATAACCGGGCGGGATATGACGTTCTGGTGTCCGGCATCGATCTGAACAACACCTACATGATGCTGCTCGATGTGGATAATTTCAAATCCATCAATGACACCTACGGCCATGAAGTCGGAGATAAGGTGCTGATCAAACTGGTGCAGGAGATGAAGAATGCCTTCCGTGACGACGATTATATCTGCCGCCTGGGCGGTGATGAATTTGTCGTGCTCATGGTGCACTCCGGCAGGATGGAGAAAAGGCTGATCGAAGCAAAGATCGAACAGATCAACCGGGAGCTGGAGAATCCGGAGAACGGATTGCCGCCGGTCTCCATCAGCGCCGGGGTCGTTCAGGGGTCTGAGGCGGAGGATGTCACCAGCCTGTTCGAAAAGTCCGATGCTGCGATGTATGAGTCGAAACGACAGGGAAAACACACCTATACTTTTTATACGGGGAAACAGGAAGAATAGGATCCGAAAGGAGGAGCAATGGAGTTTACGGAAGTAGTCAGAAACAGGTATTCCTGCAAAAAATATGATGGGAGAAAGCTTGAGGCGTCAAAACTGGAAGCTATTCTTGAGGCGGGACGGCTGGCACCTACGGCAAAAAATCTTCAGGAGCAGCATATTTATGTCCTGCAGTCAGAGGAGGCCCTGGCCAAAGGGGATAAGGCTACGCCGTGCCGGTATGGCGCGCCCGTTGTCCTGGCGGTCGCCTATGACAGTCAGAATGTGTTTACCTATCCGGGCGGCAGATATGATTCGGGCGCGGAGGATGCGACGATCGTCGCGACACATCTGATGCTCGCGGCAGCGAATGAAGGAGTAGACAGCTGCTGGCTCAATTTCCTGGATCCCGAAAAGGTGGCGGAGGCTTTCGGTCTTCCGGAGAACGAGGATGTCCTCATGGTCCTGGATCTGGGATATGCAGCCGAGGGAGCCGGGCCGCTGCCGAACCACGGGAGCAGGAAGGATCTGTCTGAGACTGTCA
>JAEELB010000067.1 GCA_016288705.1 Lachnospiraceae bacterium
CCTGGCGCTGCCAAAGTTCGGAAATGACATGGGCGAAGTGGGTGAATTCGCGAGGGAGGCCGCATACACCTATTCAAGGCCCATACAGAACTACAGAAATCCCAGGGGAGGGATGTTCCAGGCGGGGATGTACCCCGTATCTGCAAACGTCCCCCTCGGGGCACAGACCGGAGCGACCCCCGACGGAAGACTGGCTCATACCCCTGTGGCCGACGGCGTGTCGCCCTATGTGGGAACGGATGTGAACGGACCCACCGCCGCATGCAATTCCGTAGCGAAGCTGGATCACGGGATATGCTCCAACGGAACTCTCTTCAACCAGAAATTTCATCCTTCGGCTCTTTCGGGTACAAAGGGACTTGATGATTTTGTGGCTCTCATACGGTCTTATTTCGACCGGAAGGGAATGCACATGCAGTTCAATGTGGTCTCCAGGGAAACCCTTCTGGACGCCCAGATCCATCCGGAGAAATATCAGCATCTGGTGGTGAGGGTGGCCGGCTACAGCGCCCTTTTCACCACTCTTTCCAGGTCCCTTCAGGATGACATCATCTCCAGAACGGAGCAGACCAGTGCTGTCTGAAGAGATACTGGGACAAAAGGGCAGGATATTTGACATTCAGCGCTATTCGATACACGACGGCGCTGGCATCAGGACGATAGTGTTCCTGAAGGGCTGTTTTTTCAGATGCAGGTGGTGCTGCAACCCGGAATCTCAGAGTCACGGGATCGAAGAGATGACTGTCAACGGGGAAATAAAGACCGTGGGGCGGGATGTCACCGTCCGTGAGGTCATGGAGACCGTTGAAAGGGACAGAGATTACTACAGGAGATCGGGAGGAGGAGTCACTCTTTCCGGAGGCGAGATGCTGTTTCAGCCTGACTTTGCAAGAGCGATCCTCATGGCGGCCAAAGACGCGGGGATCGGAACTGCGGTTGAGAGCACCGGGTGCGCCAAATGGGAGACCATAGAGGGGATACTGCCCTGGATCGACCAGTTCCTTCTGGACGTAAAACACACAGACGGGGCAAAGCACCGGGAATTCACCGGGGCAGGGAACGAACAGGTCCTTTCGAACGCGGCCCGGATAGCGGAATATGATGGCGTTGAACTCAGCATAAGAGTGCCGGTCATACCGTCCTTTAACGCGTCTCCGGAGGAAATAAGGTCCATTGCCGCGTTTGCGGGAAAGCTTAAAAGAGTGAAAAGGATACATCTCCTGCCGTATCACCGGCTCGGAAGCGACAAATATGCCTGGCTGGGCAGGAAATATCTGATGGAACAGACCCCTCTTCCGGATGCGGAAGAGATGGGGAGACTGAGAGAGGCCGCGGAGGAGGCTTCCGGGCTTGAATGCGTCATCGGCGGATAGGCTTTCGCAGCCGTTAAAGCCTCATCAAAGGCGGGGAAGGGATTTTGGAACAGAATTTTGAAAAGACCAGGATAATACAGGAACTCGTACCGGGGCGGGAGGTCACCCTGGCTCATGTGATAGCGAGCCCCGATTACGATATCTTTTCCCAATTGTCCGTGCACCGGGAAAAGGAAAGGGATCCCTGCGCCGTAGGGATAATAAACGTCTCCCCGGGAGACGCTGCCCTGATCCTGGCGGATATCGCCGCAAAGGCTTCCGGCATCAGCGTGGGACTTGCGGACAGGGAGTCGGGATCCCTTATCATCACCGGGACCGTATCCGAGGTGGAGACCTCCGTCACGGAAGCGCTCAGATATGCGGGAGAAAAGCTTAGCCTGGCGACCTGCGCGGTGACGAAGACCTGAAAGAGATCGCACTGGGAAGGCGTGATGAAGACCGGATCATGTGACCCCGGCGCTGCGGAAGGCCGGACATCACAGAACCGGATGACAAAGTGTCCGGGATGGAAAAAAGTTTAAAAAGTAACACAGACCCGAGAATGACAGGAGGATATGAAAATGGCAAATGAGTATGAGCTCAAAAAACAGATCTGCGAGATCGGAAAGAGGATCTACAACAGGAACATGGTGGCTGCAAATGACGGAAACATTTCAGTTAAGCTGAACGATCATGAGTTCCTCTGCACCCCCACCGGCGTGTCCAAGGGCTTTATGACTCCGGACTACATCTGCAAGGTCGATGAGAACGGAAAAGTGATACAGGCCAATAAAGGGTTCAGACCTTCTTCCGAGATAAAGATGCACATGAGGGTATATCAGAAGAGGCCTGACGTGGGCTCGGTGGTTCACGCTCACCCCGTCTATGCCACGAGCTTCGCCATCGCAGGTATCCCCCTTACCCAGCCCATAATGCCCGAGGCCGTGATAGCTCTGGGCTGCGTGCCCATCGCCGAGTACGGCACTCCCTCCACAAATGAGATACCCGACAGGCTGGAAAAATACCTGCCCTACTATGATGCTGTCCTGCTCGAGAGCCACGGCGCTCTCACCTGGTCCACGGATCTGCTGGCGGCGTATATGAAGATGGAGTCGGTGGAGTTCTATGCGCAGCTTCTCTATCAGTCGAGGCAGCTGGGAGGACCCAAGGAATTTGACAGGGAAACCGTGGAGAAGCTTTACGAGATCAGGAGACAGATGGGCATGGCAGGAAAACATCCCGCGGATCTCTGTCTCAATAAAGGGACAGCAAACTGCCACAATTGCGGAGGTTCATGCGATGCGTCCCGGATCCCGGGAATGCCGGAGAATTCCCTGAACGTACACGGGACCACGGATATGAACGTGGACAGCAGGGCGCAGAACCCGGAGGTGATAGCCGAGATCACCAGAAGGGTCCTTGAGAAACTTGGGAAGTAAGACCCGTATCGGAAGCTGACCGAAACACGGGTTTAACGGACAAAGCCCGGTCCGGCCGAATGGGTTGGATCTTCCGGGACCACAAAGGAAAATAAAACCGGAAACCGAAAGGCGAAGGCCGGGGTACAGAGAGAAAAGAGGAGTCATATGGAGATAAATGAAAGCCTGATCCGCGATGTGGTCAGAGAAGTCATGGAAAAGCTTGATAAGGAAGACGCTTCTCAGGGAGGCATGCACGGAGTCTTCGGCACCATGGAGGAAGCCATAAAAGCCTCAAAGGAAGCCCAGAAGGTGATCCGGGACATGACCCTGGACCAGCGGGAAAAGATCATTTCCAACATAAGGAAGGCTACCAGGGAAAATGCCGAGACCATAGCACGGATGGGAGTTGAAGAGACCGGCATGGGAAATGTGGGGGACAAGATCCTGAAGCACCGCCTTGTGGCTGACAAGGTTCCGGGAACGGAGGATATCACAACTGAGGCTGTGTCCGGAGACAGGGGGCTCACCCTTGTGGAGATGGGGCCCTTCGGAGTGATAGGGGCTATCACCCCCGTCACAAATCCCAGCGAAACGGTGCTGTGCAATACGATGGGAATGATCGCCGGAGGGAATTCGGTGGTGTTCAATCCCCATCCCAACGCCGTAAAGACTACCATCTACACCATCGACATGGTAAATAAATGCTCCCTTGAGGCGGGAGGCCCGGACAACATAGCCTGTACCGTGGAGAAGCCCACCCTCGAGACCAGCGGCATCATGATGAAAGCGCCCGAGATACAGCTCCTGGTGGCTACCGGGGGTCCGGGGGTGGTCACCGCAGCCCTGTCATCCGGAAAGAGGGCGATAGGGGCGGGAGCTGGAAATCCTCCCGCATTGGTGGATGAGACCGCCGATGTAGCCAAGGCCGCAAAAGATATTGTGAACGGATGCACCTTCGACAACAATCTGCCCTGCATAGCCGAAAAAGAGATAGTCTGTGTGGACAGCGTGGCGGATGAGCTTATGCACCATATGATCACGGAGCAGAATTGTTATCTGGCTTCCCGGGAGGTGCAGGACAGGCTGTCCTCCACCGTGATGGACGAAAAGGGGAGACTGAACAGGAAGTGCGTGGGCAGGGATGCAAGGACGCTGCTGTCAATGGTGGGGGTGGATGCACCATCCAACATCAGATGCATAGTGTTTGAGGGGGAAAAGGAACATCCTCTCATCACCACGGAGCTTATGATGCCGATCCTGGGTCTTGTGAGGGTAAAGGATTTCGATGAAGGACTTGAGACCGCAGTATGGCTTGAACACGGCAACAGACACAGCGCCCACATCCATTCCAAAAATGTGGACCATATCACAAGGTACGCCAGGGCCATAGACACCGCCATAATAGTTAAGAACGGCCCCAGCTATGCGGCCCTTGGATTCGGCGGGGAGAGCATATGTACTTTTTCCATAGCCAGCCGCACCGGAGAGGGGCTTACCAGCGCAAAGACCTTTACAAAGAAGCGCAGATGCGTGATGCAGGATTATCTCTGCATAAGATGATCACATACCTTCAGAGCGATGACAAAGATATGACGAAGATAAGGAAAGGATGAAAAAATGGATCAGCCCAATATTGAAGAGATAGTAAAACAGGTTCTGAACGAGATGGCAGGCGGAAGCGCAGCGGCGTCCAAAGGCTCATCCGCAGTCGGAGGCGCAATTCCCGCTACTGCACATGTAGCCTTTCTCACATCCCTTAAGCACTTTGACATAAAAGAGTACCCGATCCCACCCCTCGGCGACGGGGATATCCTTGTAAAGGTCGAGGGCTGCGGAGTATGCGGCACCGACGCCCATGAATACAGCAGGGATCCCTTCGGACTCATTCCGGTGGCTCTGGGGCATGAGGGCACCGGGACCATAGTGGCCATGGGAAAGGACGTAAAGAAGGACAGCGCAGGAAAGGATCTGCATGTCGGAGACAAGGTAGTGACCTGCATGATCTTCCACGACGATCCGGAGATCACGGTATACGATCTCAACAGACAGAACGTGGGGGATTCCGATGTGTACGGTCTCCTTCCGGATGACGATGTGCACCTTAACGGGTGGTTTTCGGATTATCTCTTCGTGAGAAAGGGATCCACCATCTTCAACGTCAGTGACATGGATCTGGATTCCAGGATCCTGATAGAACCCGCGGCGGTCCTGATCCACGCGGTTGAGAGAGCCAAATCAACGGGGATCCTGAGGTTTGCCAGCCGTGTGTGTGTTCAGGGCTGCGGCCCCATAGGTCTTTTGTGCATAGCGGTTCTACGCACCATGGGCGTAAATAATATCGTGGCCGTGGACGGCAATCCCGACAGACTGAACTTCGCGCGCAGGCTGGGAGCGGATGAAACAGTGAATTTTGCCGATCATCCCGGAGGGATAGAAGAGCTTGCCGGCGCGGTGAAAGCGGCCTTCGGAGGCCATCTGGCGGATTTCGGATTCCAGTGTACCGGAAATCCCAAGGCCCACAGCAACATATATAAATTCATAAGGAACGGCGGAGGCCTTTGCGAACTGGGGTTCTTTGTGAACGGCGGCGAAGCAGTCATCAATCCCCACTTTGACATGTGTTCAAAGGAGATCACCCTTGTGGGCTCATGGGTCTATACCCTGAGGGATTATGTGAACACCTTCGAGTTCCTGAAGAGAGCGAAGGCCATAGGCCTTCCCGTGACGGAACTCATAACCCACAAGTACCCTCTTGAACAGATAAATGAAGCCCTGGAGATGAACCTTTCCCAGAAGGGGCTGAAGATCGCGGTCATGGCTAACGGAAACTGAAACGGAAGGTAAGAGCATGGAAGGGAACGAAGCTGTCGGAATGCTGGAGGTGTACGGCCTGGTCACCGCTTTTATGTGCGCTGACGCCGGATGCAAGGCAGGGAATGTGTGGCTGGAACCTTTTGACAAGAACAAGCCGAAAAATCCCGACGAACTTCCGGTACCGCTCCTCGTTATGGTCAAGTTCCGGGGAAGCGTGTCGGATGTGACGGAGGCCATGGAGGCTGCTGTCAGAACGGCTGAAGCCATGACGGGCTGGGTACAGAAATACATCATCCCGAGTCCGACTGACGATACTGTAAAGATGCTGAAGATATCCGCTTTTGACAAGCGGTGAGGGCGGGCCGTACGGCAAAGCCCGGTGAAGGGAGGAAAAATATGTCATACGAAGCATTGGGACTCATCGAAACCAGAGGTCTGACTGCGGCCATCGAAGCCGCGGATGCCATGACCAAGGCGGCGGAGGTAAAACTCATCGGAACCGAAAAGATCGGATCCGGCCTGGTGACCGTCATGGTCAGAGGAGACGTGGGAGCTGTGAAGGCTTCTGTGGAAGCAGGTGCTTCAAACGCGTCAAGGCTCGGCGAGCTTGTGGCCAGCCATGTGATACCCAGACCCCATGAAGACGTTGAAAAGATCCTGCCGTCAGTGTGAGGGAACGAGATGAAGAGAGCCTATGGATTTCTAGAGATAACCGGGGTGACTGCCGGAGTCGATGCATTGGATATCATGCTGAAGACCGCCGGAGTGAGCTTTGAGAGCTGGGAACGAAAACTGGGCGGAAGGCTCGTCACCATAATCATAAGCGGAGAGGTGGAGGCCTGCAGGGCCGCCATCGAGACCGCCCGGCTTAAGGCCATAAAAAAGCCGGTATCCACAGCGGTTATGGCCAATCCCCATGAGGAGATCACAAGGCTTGTAAACAAAAGCAGGGAGCGCTGGGAGAAGCAGTGGAAGGCTTATCTGGAAAAATTCGGAGACACTTTGGAGACTGAGGAAGATCAAAGATATCTGTACACGGTTTAACGTGTTGGATATAGAGAGAAACATAAACAGGCGTTCAATTTAAGGAGGAAAAGACTATGACACAGGAAGCATTAGGATTGGTGGAGACCAGAGGGCTTGTAGCATCTATCGAGGCTGCTGACCAGATGTGCAAGGCTGCAAATGTGACCCTTGTGGGTTCCGAAAAGATCGGATCCGGACTCGTGACGGTCATGGTGCGCGGCGATGTGGGAGCTGTCAAGTCGGCTGTGGAAGCAGGCGGCGAAGCGGCCGGCAGACTCGGCGAACTCGTGGCCCAGCACGTGATCCCTCGTCCTCACAATGATGTTGAGATGATCCTTCCCAAGGTAAAATGATAACGGGGACGGAGTCAGAGGGCATTCATGGTATACAGGTGAGAGATCATGAACAGAGAAGAGGTTGAACTGATCACCAGGCTCGTAGCCCGGGCAATGATCGAGAGAGAAGAGAAGAAGGACGGATATGTCGTGCCCATAGGAGTATCGGCAAGGCATATCCACCTGACCCAGAGCGATCTGGAAACTCTTTTCGGCGCGGGTTACCGGCTCACAAAGAAAAAAGACCTGATGGGCGGGCAGTTTGCGTCAAACGAGACCGTTACCATCGTCGGGTTGAAGCTCAGAGCGATAGAGAACGTGAGGATACTCGGACCTGTGAGAAAAGCATCCCAGGTGGAGATATCCGCCACGGACGCGATAAAGCTCGGGATCAGGGCTCCCCTCAGAGATTCCGGCGATCTGTCGGGGTCTGCCCCCATAGCCGTAGTCGGCCCCAAGGGCGCTATCTACCTTGAGGAAGGCTGCATAGTGGCAGCCAGGCACATCCATATGTCGCCCGAAGACGCAAAAGCCTCCGGGCTGCAGGACGGCGACAGGGTGTCGGTGAGGGTGGACAATGAAAGGGGAACCGTCTTCAACAGATGCAAGATAAGGGTCAGCCCCGAGTTTACTCTTGAGATGCACATTGATACCGATGAAGCCAATGCAGCCGGCATCAAGCAGGGTGACACCTGTGTCATCGTGAAGGATGTATAAAGGTGCCGGAGATCGGGAGAGAGTCTTATGATAGTCGGAAAAGTGATAGGAAGCCTTATCTCTACAAGGAAAAACGAGAATCTCGTGGGGAACAAGTTCATGATCGTGGAACCTCATCCCATTATGAACATGGCGGGGGGGAACCTTGTGGCCATAGACAATATCGGAGCCGGCGTGGGGGAGATCGTACTTGTCGCAACGGGCAGTTCCGCCAGGATCGGCTCGGGCTCCGGGGATTCTCCTGTTGACGCCGCGATCGTGGGCATCGTGGACAATACTAACGAGTTTATCTGAAAATGGATACGGAAAAGCTGAAAGCGATAATAAGGGATGCGGGAGTGGTCGGCGCCGGCGGAGCGGGTTTTCCCACCTACGGAAAGATCGACAACAGGGCTGACACCATTGTCATGAACTGCGCGGAGTGCGAACCTCTGCTCAGCCTTCACAGACAGCTGCTCTCCCTGCACGCCGACAAGATACTGTCTGCCTTCAGCATGATAGCGGAGTCCCTGGGAGCCCGGAGAGGCATCTTGGGAATAAAGGCGGAGTACAGGGAGACATTGGACAGCGTGTATTCCGTTCTCGGCAGATACCCGCTTCTGTCCGTCCATGAACTTCCCGGGGCGTATCCCCAGGGGGATGAGGTGGTGCTCATTTACGAGACTACCGGCAGGGTTGTCAGTCCCGGAGGATTGCCCATAGAACAGGGGGTTGTGGTCTTCAACGTGGAGACCGTATACAACATCTGGAGGGCGTTGAATAAAGGCGTTCCGGTAGTTGACAAGCTTGTCACTGTAGCCGGTGAGGTGGAACACCCGGTAACCGTGAGAGTCCCCATAGGGATGAAACTGTCGGAGGTGGTGAAAAAGGCAGGACCGATCACCACGGACAGACCTGTCTTTTTGGTGGGCGGCCCGATGATGGGACGGCTGGGCAAACCTGACGATCCTGTCACAAAAACAACAAATGCGGTTTTGATCCTGCCGGAAGATCATAAGCTCATAATGAAAATGACTTCCAGAGTCGAGATCGACATGAAAAGGGCGGCCTCGGTATGCTGCCAGTGCAGGACCTGCACCGACCTGTGCCCCAG
>JAEELB010000068.1 GCA_016288705.1 Lachnospiraceae bacterium
AACCTGTCCACGCTCGATGCCGTCACGGTCGACGCCGCGGAGCAGCAGACCAACGTTATCACCGGCCATGGCCTCGTCCAGAGTCTTTCTGAACATTTCGATACCGGTCACGACGCTCTTCTCGGTCTCTTCCTTAATACCGACTATCTCTATTTCATCATTGAGATGAAGGGTTCCTCTCTCAACTCTTCCGGTAGCAACGGTTCCACGTCCGGAGATGGTGAACACGTCCTCGACAGGCATAAGGAAAGGCTTGTCGGTCTCACGCTGAGGATCGGGAATATACTCATCAACAGTATTCATGAGCTCCATGATGGCGTCTGCATACTCGCCTTCGGGCTCCTGAAGAGCCTTAAGAGCTGAACCCTTGATGATAGGGCAATCCTTGAATCCTTCCTTCTCAAGCTCTTCGCTGACTTCCATTTCCACCAGCTCGATGAGCTCGGGATCGTCAACCATATCGCACTTGTTCAGGAAAACAACGATCTTGGGCACGCCCACCTGACGGGCCAGAAGGATGTGCTCCTTGGTCTGTGCCATAACACCGTCGGTAGCCGCCACAACGAGGATAGCGCCATCCATCTGAGCAGCGCCGGTGATCATGTTCTTGACATAGTCAGCATGGCCGGGGCAGTCGACGTGCGCATAGTGTCTCTTCTCGGTCTGATACTCAACGTGCGCCGTTGAGATGGTTATTCCACGTTCTCTCTCCTCGGGAGCCTTGTCGATCTGATCAAAGGCTGAGAAGCTGTTCCCTGCGACCTTCTTTGAGAGGACGTTGGTGATAGCTGCCGTCAGAGTCGTCTTACCGTGATCGACGTGTCCGATCGTTCCGATATTGACGTGCGGTTTTGTTCTGTCAAAATGTTCCTTTCCCATTTCAGTATCCTCCTTAATCACGGGTCGTACGGACCCATAATGAAACAACAAATCACATTATATACAATAGTCTGTGATTTTACAACAGTTTTTTTATTTAATCCCAAGGTCGTTCATGACCTTTTCCTGGATATTCTTCGGCACCTGCTCAAATTTCTCGAAGAACATGGAATAATTCCCTCTTCCCTGAGTCTTTGAGCGGAGATCCGTAGCGTATCCGAACATCTCTGCCAGAGGCACGAAGGCCTTGACCATCTTTCCACTGGGAATGTCCTCCATTCCCTCGATCCTGCCGCGTCTGGAATTCACATCCCCGATCACGTCTCCCAGATACTCCTCGGGCATCGTGACCTCAACCTTCATGATGGGCTCCAGCAGCACGGGACCGGCTTTCTTCATGGCCTCCTTGAAGCACATTGAGCCTGCGATATGGAAGGCCATCTCCGAAGAGTCCACCTCGTGGTAGGTTCCGTCGTATACATTTGCATGGACACCCAGCATGGGGAATCCCGCAAGCACGCCGGCCTCCGCGGCCTCCTTGATGCCCTCTCCGACGGCGGGTATGTACTCCTTCGGAATGGCTCCGCCCACCACGGTGGACTCGAAGCTGAAGGTCTCCTCGGCGTTGGGATCCATGGGCTCAAACTTGACCTTACAATGTCCGTACTGACCACGTCCTCCGGACTGCTTGGCGTATTTGTACTCCTGATCCACGGGCTTTGTGAAGGCTTCCTTGTAAGCGACCTGAGGGGCGCCCACATTTGCTTCCACCTTGTACTCCCTGAGGAGCCTGTCCACTATGATCTCCAGATGGAGCTCGCCCATTCCGGCTATGATGGTCTGGCCCGTATCCTTGTCGGTATGGGCCCTGAAGGTGGGATCCTCCTCCGCCAGCTTTGACAGCGCGTCGTCCAGTTTTCCCTGACCCGCTTTGGTCTTGGGTTCGATGGCAAGCTCTATGACGGGATCCGGGAACACCATTGATTCCAGGATAACGGGATTCTTTTCATCACACAGGGTATCGCCCGTGGTGGTGATCTTAAGTCCCACTGCCGCGGCTATATCGCCGGAGAAGCACTCATCCAGATCCGTTCTCTTGTTTGCATGCATCTGGACTATCCTTCCGATCCTCTCCTTCTTTCCCTTAGTGGAATTCAGGACGTAGGAGCCGGAGTTCACGGTTCCGGAATACACGCGGAAATACGCAAGCTTTCCCACAAAGGGGTCGGCAACGATCTTGAAAGCCAGAGCGGAGAAAGGCGCTTCGTCGGAAGCTTCCCTCTTGTCGGGATTTCCCTGAAGGTCGGTCCCCTCCACGGGAGGGATATCCAGAGGCGACGGCATATATTCGATAACAGCGTCGATCAGCTTCTGAACGCCCTTATTTCTGTACGCGGTGCCGCAGCACACGGGCACGGCCCTGCACTCGCAGGTGGCCTTTCTGAGCGCCTTCTTCATATCCTCGACAGAGGGCTCTTCGCCCTCCAGATAGACCGCCAGAAGGTCGTCATCCAGCTCACAGATCTTCTCCACCAGTTCGGTATGGTAGAGTTCTGCGTCTTCCTTTACCTCATCGGGAATGTCTTCCACGAGGATATCGGTCCCGTTGTCGTTCTGGTAGATGTAAGCCTTCATTTCAAACAGATCCACGAGTCCCCGGAAATCATCTTCCTTTCCGATGGGGATCTGTATCATGATGGCGTTCTTCCCGAGCCTTCCCCTGATCTGCTCCGTCGAGCCGAAGAAATCCGCTCCCATAATGTCCATCTTGTTGATGAACGCTATACGGGGAACGTTGTACTTATCGGCCTGACGCCACACATTTTCGGACTGGGGTTCAACGCCGTTCTTGGCGTCGAAGACTCCCACGGCTCCGTCCAGAACTCTGAGGGATCTCTCAACCTCAACCGTGAAATCCACGTGTCCCGGTGTGTCGATAATGTTGATCCTGTGCTCAAGAGCGCCCTCTTTGGGCTTCGTCTGCTCTTCGAGGGTCCAGTGACAGGTGGTTGCGGCAGAGGTGATGGTGATACCCCTCTCCTGCTCCTGCGCCATCCAGTCCATGGTGGCGGTCCCGTCATGGGTCTCTCCGATCTTGTAATTGACGCCCGTGTAGTAAAGTATGCGCTCTGTAAGCGTTGTTTTACCCGCGTCGATATGAGCCATGATACCGATATTCCTGGTCCTGTCGAGCGGATATTCTCTTTTACCCAAAATCTGCCTCCTTTAGAATCTGTAATGGGAGAAAGCCTTATTGGCTTCAGCCATCTTATGCACGTCTTCACGTCTCTTGACGGCAGATCCGGTGTTATTTGCGGCATCCATGATCTCACCCGCAAGTCTGTCAGTCATGGTCTTCTCGCCTCTCTTCCTGGCGAACATGGTGAGCCAGCGAAGCCCCAGAGCCTGACGTCTGTCTGCGCGGACCTCGATAGGCACCTGATAGGTGGCACCACCGATACGTCTCGCTTTTACCTCAAGATTAGGCATAACATTGTTCATGGCCGTCTCGAACACGTCGAGAGCAGGCTTTCCCGTCTTTTCTTCTACCTTTGCGAATGCGCCGTAGACGATCTTCTGCGCTACGGCCTTCTTCCCGTCGAGCATGATGTTGTTGATCAGCTTTGTCACAACCTTGTCGCCGTAGACGGGATCCGCAGGTATTTCTCTTTTTTCCAAATGTCCTTTTCTAGGCACGTTTCTTCCCTCCGATCCTGTGTGAAAAGATTTCGGCTTTTCACAACGGTACTCACATGTCACTGGATCACATGTGACCGTGCGGTTTATTCTTTAAAACAGGTTCAAAGATGACACCGACCGGTATGCATGATCCATGGTTCCCTGAAACCTGAGGCTTACTTTGCAGCCTTGGGTCTCTTGGCTCCGTACTTGGATCTCGCCTGCTTCCTGTCGGCCACGCCCGCAGTATCAAGCGTACCACGGATAATGTGATATCTTGTACCGGGAAGATCCTTGACACGTCCGCCCCTGATCATTACCACACTGTGCTCCTGAAGATTGTGACCCTCTCCGGGGATATAGCTTGTGACCTCTATTCCGTTGGAAAGGCGTACACGGGCGATCTTTCTGAGCGCTGAATTGGGCTTCTTGGGTGTCGCGGTCTTGACTGCGGTACATACTCCTCTCTTCTGGGGAGAACTGGTGGCTACCTCTTCCTTGTGAAGGGAATTATAACCACGGAGCAGTGCAGGAGCCTTGGCCTTAGAAGCTGAAGTTTCACGTCCCTTTCTGACCAGCTGGTTCATTGTCGGCATCTCTTTTCACCTCCTTCCTCATTTTTCATCATATCTGTAACCGTCTGCGCTCAAAGCGCATGCGGGAGACAGTATAGTTATAAAAATCCGTCTTGTCAACAAAAATCTTTGATCACTCTTCGGAATCGTCTCCGGAAGCATCCTCTGCGGCCTCCGCCTGAACGGCTTCCACCGCTTCTTCTTCCGCAGCATCCTGCGGGATCTCTCTGTGCATGAACTGGTAATCCGTGTTCAATCCCGTCCTGCGGTATCTCTTCATGCCGGTTCCCGCAGGGATGAGCTTTCCGATTATGATATTTTCCTTAAGCCCCATAAGGTTGTCGGTCTTTCCTTTGATGGCGGCTTCCGTGAGGACCTTGGTGGTCTCCTGGAATGAAGCGGCGGAGAGGAAGGAATCCGTGGCGAGAGCGGCTTTGGTGATACCCAGCATGATCCTGGTGCCGTGCGCCTCTTCCTTTCCTTCGCTCTTAAGGATCTTATTATTCTCTTCGTACTCAAGCCAGTCCACAAAGGTCCCCGGGAAGTAGCCCGAATCCCCGGGCTCGTCCACTCTGACCTTCTTCATCATCTGGCGGACAATGACCTCTATATGCTTGTCGCAGATGTCCACGCCCTGAAGGCGGTAGACCTTCTGGACCTCGTGGAGCATGTAATGCTGGACAGCCACGGTTCCCTTTATCCTGAGGAGATCATGGGGATTCACATGTCCCTCGGTTATGGGATCTCCGGCCTGTATCTCTGCGCCGTCCACAACATCCTTTCTCAGCCTGAATCCGAAAGGAATGAGGTAGCTCTTGGAAATGTTCTCGGTCACGTTCCCGTTTTCATCGGTGAGAGAAGAGGTGACCACCACTTCACGCTTTTTCTTTGTGTCCCTGACCTCCACCTTGCCGCTGAATTCGGCAATGATGGCGAGACCCTTGGGCTTTCTGGCCTCGAACAGCTCCTCGACACGGGGAAGACCCTGTGTGATATCGGTGCTGGTGGCCACGCCGCCGGTGTGGAAGTTACGCATGGTGAGCTGTGTTCCGGGCTCGCCTATGGACTGGGCGGCGATGACTCCGACAGCCTCACCCACCTGTACCGCCTCGCCGCTGGCCATGTTCGCGCCGTAGCACCTGGCGCATATGCCCTTCTTCGACCGGCAGGTCAGGATGGTGCGGATCTTCACCTTATGGGAAAGGAGCTTCTGCCTTGTGGCGGCGATCTCGCTGTCAGACATATCCTTGCTAAGTTCCGGATCGTTCTTTGTGATCCTGTCAGCCCTGGCGGGAGTGATCATATGATTCTTCTTTACTATCACTTCGCCGTTCTCGTCCAGGATGTCCTCGCAGGCGTAACGCCCGACGATCCTGCTCCTCAGGGATTCGATCATGGCGTTGTCTTCCAGAAGGGAGGTGACCTCCATTCCGGGAATCTCATCCTCTCCCTCGCAGCAGTCCGTCTCGCGGATGATAAGCTCCTGTGAAACGTCCACCATACGTCTGGTCAGATATCCCGAGTCGGCGGTTCTGAGAGCCGTGTCGGAAAGTCCCTTTCTGGCTCCGTGAGCCGACATGAAGTATTCCAGAACGTCAAGCCCTTCACGGAAATTGGACTTGATGGGCAGCTCGATGGTCCTCTGCCTGGTATCGGACATAAGTCCTCTCATTCCGGCCAGCTGCTTTATCTGCTGATTGGAGCCTCGGGCTCCGGAGTCGGCCATCATGAAGATGTTGTTGTAATTGTCAAGGTTCTTGATAAGGATATCCGTGAGCTTTTCGTCTGTCTCTCTCCAGGTATCGACCACCTGCTTGTAGCGCTCCTCGGCGGTGACTATACCGCGCAGGTAACCCTGGGCGATGCTGTCCACCCTGTCCTGGGCTTCCTTAAGGAGCTTGGGCTTGTCGTCGGGCACCGTCATATCGGATACCGACACCGTGATACCGGATCTGGTGGAGAACTTGTAACCGATGTTCTTGATCCTGTCCAGAACCTCGGCGGTCTGCACCGCGCCGTGGATATTTATGACCTTTTCTATTATCTTCTTAAGGTCGCCCTTCTTGATCATCTTGTCCACTTCGAGGACCGTCTCGTTTCCGGGGATGGTCCTGTCCACAAATCCGAGATCCTGGGGTATGACCTCATTAAACATGAATCTTCCGAGAGTTGACTCCACTCTTCCCACAGCCTCGGTCCCGTCGGGCATGGTCTTCTTCATGCGGCAGGTGATCCTCGAATGGAGAGTGATGTCTCCGTTCTCGTAAGCCATGATGGCTTCGTTCACATCCCTGAAGCAGCTGCCCTCTCCCTTGTCGCCCTTTCTCTCCTGGGTCAGATAATAGATCCCGAGGACGATATCCTGTCCGGGGACAGCCACGGGGCCGCCGTCGGAGGGCTTCAGGAGATTGTTAGGCGAGAGCATGAGGAACCTGCACTCCGCCTGAGCTTCCTGGGAGAGGGGCAGATGGATGGCCATCTGGTCTCCGTCAAAGTCGGCGTTGAAAGCGGTACATACCAGGGGATGAAGCCTTATGGCTTTTCCTTCCACGAGGATGGGCTCGAAAGCCTGGATACCCAGTCTGTGAAGGGTAGGAGCCCTGTTCAGCATAACGGGGTGATCGTGTATCACATCCTCCAGGACATCCCAGATCTGGTCGTCATGTCTCTCCACGAGTTTCTTTGCGTTCTTTATGTTCTGGGAAATGCCGCGGCCCACAAGCTCCTTCATAACAAAGGGCTTGAAAAGCTCTATGGCCATTTCCGTAGGGACGCCGCACTGATAGATCTTGAGTTCGGGTCCGATGACGATAACGGAACGTCCGGAATAGTCCACGCGCTTTCCGAGAAGGTTCTGACGGAAGCGTCCGTTCTTTCCCTTGAGCATATCGGAAAGGGACTTAAGAGCACGGTTTCCGGGCCCTGTCACGGGACGTCCCCTTCTGCCGTTATCGATCAGGGCATCCACCGCCTCCTGAAGCATGCGCTTTTCATTCCTGACAATGATGTCGGGTGCGCCCAGTTCCAGGAGCCTCTTAAGTCTGTTGTTCCTGTTTATTATCCTCCTGTAGAGGTCGTTCAGATCGCTGGTGGCGAAACGGCCGCCCTCCAGCTGCACCATGGGGCGCAGATCGGGCGGGATCACGGGGATGCAGTCCATTATCATCCACTCGGGACGGTTGCCGGACTCCCTGAAGGCCTCCACAACGTCGAGCCTCTTTACGAGCCTTGCCTTCTTCTGGCCGGTGGCGGTCTCAAGCTCTTCTCTCATCTCGGAGCTCACCACATCCAGATCTATCTCTGAGAGCAGCTCCTTTATGGCCTCGGCTCCCATTCCCACGCGGAACCTGTTGCCATACTTCTCTCTGGCGTCCATGTATTCCTTTTCGCTCAGGATCTGCTTCTTTTCAAGCTCGGAATTCACCGGATCCAGAACGATATAGGATGCGAAATAAAGCACCTTTTCAAGCACTCTGGGGGACAGATCCAGCATAAGGCCTATCCTGGAAGGGATGCCCTTGAAATACCAGATGTGAGACACCGGAGCGGCCAGCTCGATGTGTCCCATCCTCTCACGCCTCACGGAAGCCTTGGTGACTTCGACGCCGCAGCGGTCGCAGATGGCCCCTTTGAATCTGATCTTTTTATATTTTCCGCAATGACATTCCCAGTCCTTTGTGGGTCCGAATATCTTCTCGCAGAACAATCCGTCCTTTTCGGGCTTCAGGGTGCGGTAATTGATGGTCTCAGGCTTTGTGACCTCCCCCCTGGACCATTCCCTTATCTTGTCAGGGCTTGCCAGCTGGATCCTGATCGCATCGAAAGTGACCGGTTGATATGTGTGTCCATTAAGAACTGCCATTTAAACGTCCTCCATAAAATTCTGTTCTACACCTGCAGAAA
The DNA here is from genome assembly GCA_016288705.1 of Lachnospiraceae bacterium. Classification (GTDB taxonomy): domain Bacteria; phylum Bacillota; class Clostridia; order Lachnospirales; family Lachnospiraceae; genus JAEELB01. Next base: position 8,037 of record JAEELB010000068.1, read on the forward strand.
CCCTGAGTCATCACTCATCGTCCGACTGATCGCCGAAGGCGTCGTCAAAACCGCCGTCGAACATATCGTCTTCGCCGGATTCCGCATCATCCACAGTCACCAGTTCTCCGTCATCCGCAAACTCCTGCTCCTGATAACCGGCAGCAGAGAAGGTTCTCGAATCAAAATCATTCCTGTAATTCCTGACATCGTTCTCCACATCACGGAAATCTTCGCCGTATTCCACGTTCTCCCCGATCTCGATCTCCGAACCGTCGTCCCTAAGCACCCTGACATCCAGGGACAGGGACTGAAGCTCCTTGAGAAGCACCTTAAAGGACTCGGGTATCCCGGGTTCGGGAATGTTCGTGCCCTTGATGATGGCCTCGTAGGTCTTTACACGGCCCACCACGTCGTCGGACTTCACGGTCAGTATCTCCTGAAGCGTATAAGCGGCTCCGTAGGCTTCCAGAGCCCAGACTTCCATCTCTCCGAATCTCTGTCCGCCGAACTGGGCTTTTCCTCCCAGAGGCTGCTGGGTGACCAGTGAATAAGGGCCTGTGGAGCGGGCATGGATCTTGTCATCCACAAGGTGATGCAGCTTCAGGTAGTGCATGTGCCCTATGGTGACGGGGGAATCAAAGTACTCTCCCGTGCGGCCGTCCCTGAGGGCCACCTTTCCGTCGCCGGATATGTGGACGCCCTTCCAGACCGCCCTGTGATCCAGATGCTCTTCCAGGTACTTATTTACCTCGGGAAGAAGCTCCGCTTTGTGTTTCTTTTCAAATTCCTCCCACTCCAGATTCGCATAATCATTGGCAAGTTCCAGAGTGTCGGTGATATCATGCTCGTTTGCGCCGTCAAACACGGGAGTGGACACGTCAAAGCCCAGAACCTCGGCGGCAAGGGACAGGTGGATCTCAAGAACCTGCCCTATGTTCATACGTGAAGGCACGCCCATGGGGTTCAGGACTATGTCCAGAGGCCTGCCGTTAGGCAGATAAGGCATATCCTCAACCGGCATGACACGGGACACAACACCCTTATTTCCGTGACGTCCGGCCATCTTGTCTCCAACGGAGATCTTTCTCTTCTGAGCTATGTAGATGCGGACCGCCTGGTTGACTCCGGGGGAGAGCTCGTCCCCGTTCTCACGGGTAAATACCCTTGCATCCACCACTATACCGTAGGCTCCGTGAGGCACCTTGAGGGATGTATCCCTGACCTCCCTGGCCTTTTCGCCGAATATGGCGCGAAGGAGCCTTTCCTCCGCGGTAAGCTCGGTCTCTCCCTTGGGGGTGACCTTACCCACCAGGATATCTCCTGCCCTGACCTCGGCGCCGATGCGGATGATGCCGTGCTCGTCCAGATCCTTCAGGGCATCGTCTCCCACTCCGGGAACATCGTCCGTGATCTCCTCGGGGCCAAGCTTCGTATCTCTTGCCTCGGTGTCATATTCCTCGATATGGACGGAGGTGAATACGTCGTCCCTCACCAGTCTCTCCGAAAGGAGAACGGCGTCCTCGTAGTTGTAACCTTCCCAGGTCATGAAGCCTATGAGAGGGTTCTTTCCCAGAGCCAGTTCACCGCCGCAGGTGGAAGGACCGTCGGCTATGACCTCGCCGGCCTCAATGTGGTCGCCCACATCCACTATGGGTTTCTGGTTGTAGCAGTTGCTCTGGTTGGAGCGCATGAACTTGGTCAGGAGATATTCATCATCCGTTCCGTCATCCGCCTTTACCTTTATCACTCTGGAATCCACATAGGTCACGGTGCCGGGGGCCTTTGCGACCACGCATACGCCGGAGTCCACCGCGGCCTTCTGCTCCATTCCGGTCCCGACCACGGGTTCCTCGGTAAACAGAAGGGGCACAGCCTGCCTCTGCATGTTGGAGCCCATGAGGGCGCGGTTCGCGTCGTCGTTCTGCAGGAAAGGTATCAGGGAGGTAGCCACCGAGAATACCATCTTGGGCGACACGTCCATGAATTCGAACAGTCCCTTGGGATAGGACTGGGTCTCATCCCTGTATCTTCCCGAAACGCTGTTGTTCATAAAGTAGCCGTTCTCGTCAAGCTTTGCGGAAGCCTGGGCCACATGGTAATTATCTTCCTCATCGGCGGTCATGTAGACCACTTCCTCAGTGACTCTGGGGTTATCGGGGTCGCTCCTGTCCACGCGCCTGTAAGGGGCTTCGATGAAACCGTACTCATTTATGCGGGCGTAGGAAGCCAGCGAATTTATAAGTCCGATGTTGGGACCTTCGGGGGTCTCGATGGGGGACATGCGTCCGTAATGGGTGTAATGAACGTCACGGACCTCAAATCCGGCCCTGTCTCTCGACAGACCGCCGGGGCCCAGAGCCGAAAGCCTTCTCTTGTGCGTAAGCTCACTCAGAGGATTGTTCTGATCCATGAACTGGGAGAGCTGTGAAGACCCGAAGAATTCCTTTACGGCAGCCTGCACGGGCTTGATATTGATGAGGAGCTGAGGAGAGATCTCCTCTGCGTCGTGGGTGGTCATCCTCTCCCTCACCACTCTCTCAAGACGGGCAAGCCCGATCCTGTACTGGTTCTGAAGAAGTTCTCCCACGGCGCGGATACGGCGGTTCCCCAGATGATCGATATCATCGTCGTGACCGATGCCGTACTCCACATGCATGTTGTAATTTATGGAAGCAAGTATATCCTCCCTGGTCACATGCCTGGGGATCAGCTTGTGGACGTTCCTCTTGACCGCCTCCTTCAGGGCCTTTTTGTTCTTGCTCTCGCTCATGAGCTTCTCGAGCTCGGGATAATACACCAGTTCGGTGATCCCCAGTTCCTCAGGCTTGCCATCCACGTAATTCCTGATGTCCACCATCAGATTGGAAAGGACCCTGACGTTCCTTTCATCGGTCTGTACGGTCACGGCGGGGATAGCAGCGTTCTGGATCTTGTCCGCAAGCTGTCTCGTGATCTCCGTCCCGGCCTTGACCACCACCTCGCCGGTGGCGGGGCTCACCGCGTCCTCTGCCAGCACAAAGCCTTCGATGCGGTTCTTGAGGAGAAGCTTCTTATTGAATTTATATCTGCCGACCTTTGCCAGATCATAACGTCTGGAGTCAAAGAACATGTTGTTCACAAGGGTCTCGGCGCTGTCCAAAGACAGAGGCTCCCCGGGCCTTATCTTCCTGTAGAGCTCAAGGATGCCCTCCTGATAATTCGTGGCGGTATCCTTTTCAATGCTCCCCTGAAGCTTCGGCTCGTCGCCGAAGAGAGCCGTGATCTCTTCATTTGTGCCCACTCCCAGCGCCCTGATCAGGACTGTCACGGGCATCTTCCTGGTACGGTCCACGCGGACATAGAAGACGTCGTTGGAGTCGGTCTCATATTCAAGCCAGGCGCCCCTGTTGGGTATCACCGTGCAGGAAAAGAGCCTCTTTCCCAGCTTATCATGATCGATGGCGTAATAGATGCCGGGAGATCTGACCAGCTGGCTGACTATGACTCTCTCCGCGCCGTTTATCACAAAGGTGCCGGTATCGGTCATGACGGGAAGATCCCCCATGAAGATATCGTCCTTCTCGGTGATCTCGTCCTTTTCCCTGTTGATCAGGCGGACCTTGACCTTCAAAGGCGCGGCGTAGGTGGCGTCCCTTTCCTTACATTTCTCAATGGAATATTTGATGTGATCAGTATCAAGCTGATAATCCACGAACTCCAGACTGAGCTGTCCGCTGTAATCCGTTATGGGTGAGATATCGTTGAATGCCTCTCTGAGTCCCTCATTCAGGAACCATCTGAACGAGTTTCTCTGTACTTCGATGAGATCCGGCATCTCCAGCACTTCCTTCTGTCTCGCATAAGACATACGTACGTGCTTGCCGGCTTTGACGGGTCTGATCCTGTTTTTATCCATACATCCTCCGTTATTTGCTTGAAACCGTTCACCAATATGAATAATTAGGGTGCAAAAAAAGTCCACGTCTTCCGCTAAAGACGCAAAGTACATATTACCTCAGGAAAAATATCCTGTCAAGAATTATTATAAGAAAATTTTCAGGCATTGAACCAGCGGTTCAATCAGGGGCCGGACAGGGCAAAATCCCGCAACTGCGGGCTATTTTGCCAATATGGATGATTGACAGAGGACGAAAGAGAAATATAATGGAAGGACAACAAAATAATGTGCCCGGCATCCTTCGGAGATAGGGGTATCGAATGCCGCAAGCGGTAGAGGATGCAGTAAGTTGATGCAGCCGTTGGGTAAGCAGGATTTACAAGGAGGCAGATTATGGAATATGCAGTTCTCGATGCGAAGAGGACCGGAGAGCGGATCAGACGGCTCCGGGAGGAACACCACCTGTCTGTAGAGGACATAAGCCTCTATATGGGGTTCGAGTCAGTACAGGCAGTCTACAAGTGGCAACGGGGAGACAGCCTCCCGACAGTCGACAATCTCTATGCTCTGAGCAAGCTCTTGCAGACGCCGATCGACGACATACTTGTAGGAGACCGGGAGGTGAGTATCTCACCTCCCGGTCATTGTGTAACAGTGGAACATGCGGCCTGATGCACCTGAATGCGGTTTCGAGCATATGGCGAATGCGTATCGTCAGGAGCAAAACCCGGAGTGAAGCGAGCCTCTGCGCCCTTAGGCTTAACCCCGCACCTCTTCCGCCCGAAAACCGACTTTACATGCTGGCGCGGTAGATGGCCAGCATCGCCTCTTCGTTGAGGACTTTAGCGGAGCCCATTTCGCCGCCCACTCCGTCAGCGCATTTCTTCGCCATCAGAGCCAGTTCCTCTTCGGTGGGCTTGACCCCGAGCTCGCGAAGATTGGTGGGCATCCCTATCTTCCTGTAGAATTCCTCCATCGCCTCGATACCGGCAAGCGCTGTCTCTTCATCGCTGCCCCGTTCCCCGACATCCATAACGTTCAGGGCGAATCTCCTGAACCTGGGGAGGCAATCCTTACAGACATACCTTGCCCAGCTGCCCCAGATCGCCGCAAGTCCCGCTCCGTGGGCCACATCATACAGTCCTCCGAGCTCATGCTCCATCTTATGGGTCATCCAGTCCCCGCCGTCATTTCCGCATCCGGTGAGCCCGTTATGAGACAGGCTCCCGGCCCACATGACCTCTGCGCGGGCATCATAGTTCTTCGGATCTTCGCGAAGGATCAGTGCATTCTTCTTCACGGTGCGCAGAAGCCCCTCCGCCAGAGCGTCGGTGATCTCCATATTGCCGCCGTTGGTGAAATATCTCTCCATGGTGTGCATCATGATATCGGCGCATCCGCAGGCTGTCTGATAATCGGGGAGTGTCATTGTAAGCTCGGGGTTCATGATGGCGAATTTCGGGCGGCCGTGATCAGAACTGTACCCGCGTTTTATCAGCCCCTCCTCCTTTGTGATAACGGAGGAATCGCTCATCTCGCTGCCGGTCGCCGCGATGGTAAGGATGACCCCAAGGGGAAGACAGCCTTCGGCCTTTCGCTTGTAATCGTAGAAATCCCACACATCGCCCTCATTTGCAACGCCGTAACCGATGGCCTTTGCCGAATCTATGGAGCTTCCGCCTCCAACTGCCAAGAGGAAATCGACCTTTTCCTTTTTGCAGAGTTCTATGCCCTCATATACAAGCCCCAGATGGGGATTGGGCACCGCGCCTCCCAGAGTCACATAGCTGATCCCCGCCGAATCAAGGATATCCGTCACGCGTTTCAGGAGCCCGGACCGTACCACGCTCCCTCCCCCGTAATGGATCAGTATCTTCGTTCCGCCAAACTCCCTGATGAGGTCGGCGACCCTGCTCTCGGTGTTCCTCCCGAACACTACTTTTGTGGGGGTGTAATATTTAAAGTCAAACATGTCGTCAGTCTCCTTTCCGTGGTTTTATTATTCTCAAGTCCTTTACCGAATCTGCCGGGGCAGGACCGATTCCCTTGCGTTGTTCATTGGGGCAGATCCCGGGGCGTCAGTGGAGCATGTCCCGCCGGATCAGGATCTCCTCCTGCGCCTCTTATCCCGGTACAACTGTTCGTCCGCACGGATCATGCACTTTTGCATGGTATCGCCGTCGTCTCCCAGTTCCGAGTACCCGATACTCAGCTCCAGTCTGTAAGGCATTTCGCTCTCGGTCCACTTATCGGACAAAGATTCCCGTATAGCCCGGGCGATCTGTTCGGGCGGTTCTTCCTCCGCAGGATCCTGGATAATGATGGTAAACTCATCCCCGCCGTACCTGCCCAGAAAGACATTTGTCTTAAGCTTTTCACAGGTCTGCTTCAAGGCTTCCGCGACCAGCACAAGCGCCCTGTCTCCTTCAGCGTGGCCGTAGTTATCATTGATCCCTTTGAAGGAATCAATATCGATCATCATGATAAATACGGGCGTATTCTCCCGGTAATGGATCTGGTCCATGTATCTGTTGATCTGGCCGCGATTGTTAAGCCCTGTCAGGTTGTCCAGAGATATCATCGCCTGCATATTCTGGATGTAAAACCACAGCCACAGAATGGTGCAGCCAAAGCAGAATGTGGGCGCATTCAGCAGCACCACCTGGAGCATCCCGAAAGCCATGACCCCGAAAGGCAGGACCCCGAGCTGCAGATACAGTTTCTTTTCCTCTCTTTTATCTGTTTTATGGGCGTTGATCACGGAACAGACAAGGGCGGAGGTGAGATACAATGAAGGTACCGAGATCATCAAAGGAAAATAATAAGTCCCGTTCAGTTCATTTGCCTCATCTATCCAGAAATAGGGATCCGCCAGATATAAGCCTGACATCACAAGAGTGGAGACGACGGCCGGGATAAAACAAAGGAGCCGGTTTCTCCTTTCCTTGCGGAAAGGCATCTTTTCCGAAGCGGCCACAAACATGAACATCTCATAGGCCATCACGCTGAGCAGAAAATAATTAGTCAGGTTAAAGAAAACCACATGCGGGCGTATCCGCGGGATCTGACCGCCGAGGACCGCGGCCCAGCAGGCATCCGAAATAAAATACATGATAAAGGCGATGTCGGTCCGACCGAACCAGATCTGCTTTTCCTGCTGGGAACTGTACAGTCTGTCGTTCACAAGTATCATCAGCAGGATCAGGATGCAGATGGCGGTCGCTTCCGTATAGAACACAAAATACTCAAATCCCATTGTCCGTTTATCTCTCTGTCCCGATCTTCAGGTATCTGTCTGTAGGTTTCGGCTTTCCGCCCCGCATGTCCTCAGGGCATTCTCCCTTGCGTCCGGTCTACGAGCGTCAGACACATGAAAGTGAGCCCCGAGCCGAAAGGATCAGCATCTCTCGGCCAGCCAAAACTACCCCTCTATCTTACAAAAAAGCCGGAATGATTTCAATAAAAACTGAAGGGAA
>JAEELB010000069.1 GCA_016288705.1 Lachnospiraceae bacterium
ATGCCTATAAGGCAGTAAGATCCCCCGGAGAGTACGGGGTAGGAAGGCACGGAGTGTAAGCGCAGTAATGCGTTAAGCGGACGTGTACTTATAGATCGAGGACTTATTCTATTTCCCCGATTTCGGTTTTCTTGATCAGTATTGAGTTTTTAAGGTTTGGCTCAGTAGTTCAGTTGGTTAGAACGCCGCCCTGTCACGGCGGAGGTCAGGAGTTCGAGTCTCCTCTGAGTCGTAGGTCGAGCGGATAGGAGATTCATGTCTGCTCGATCGTGATTTGTTAACGCGGGGTGGAGCAGTCTGGAAGCTCGTCGGGCTCATAACCCGAAGGTCGCAAGTTCAAATCTTGCCCCCGCTACAGTTTTTCAGGGGGTCATAGCTCAGCTGGGAGAGCACCTGCCTTACAAGCAGGGGGTCACAGGTTCAAGTCCTGTTGGCCCCAAAGAGGCACATTGAAATTTCGTGTCTGAACATGAAGCCGGAGGCAGACGATCGGCTTCAGAGAACGAGAAGATCATGCCGACGTGGCTCAACGGTAGAGCAATTGATCTGTAATCAATCGGTTGTAGGTTCGATTCCTATCGTCGGCTTTATATGGGTGGATTCCCGAGTGGCCAAAGGGGACAGACTGTAAATCTGTTGCGTCTCGCTTCGGTGGTTCGAATCCACCTCCACCCATTCTTAAACATATTAAGAGATGCCCAGATAGCTCAGTTGGTAGAGCAGAGGACTGAAAATCCTCGTGTCGCTGGTTCGATTCCGGCTCTGGGCACTTCTTTTTTATCCGGAGAGATATCGAAGTGGTCATAACGAGCCGCACTCGAAATGCGGTTGTCGGGTTACCGGCACGTGGGTTCGAATCCCACTCTCTCCGAGACTGCGGGGACACCTTCGATTTATCGGAAGTGTCCCCGTTTGTGACAGTCCCCGATTTATGATATATTCTTCTTTGATCCGGATATTACCCGGAGACCGCATTTACACCTGCAGGCGGATATCACAGCACAGACGTTCCGGAGGAACATGATATATGCGAAAGATCACACCGTGGTACATATTGACAGTAATACTGACCAGAGCGCAGTTCATCTCCCGGTTCATCCCCGACAGGCGGTATCTGGAGATCATTTACCGAGGCTACATGGGACACAGGCTTGATCTTGAGAACCCCAGATACTTCAATGAAAAGATCCAGTGGATGAAGCTTTACGACCGGGACCCGAAGTACGCCCGCCTCATAGACAAATACGAAGTAAAGAAATATGTGGCGGATACCGTTGGCGAGGAGTATGTGATCCCGACTCTGGGCGTCTACGACCGGTTTGAGGATATTGATTTTGAAGCTCTTCCGAATAGTTTTGTGATCAAATGTACCCATGATTCGGGAAGCACGGTGGTCGTGAAGGACAAAGCCCTGATGGATACGGAGGCCGTCCGGAAAAAGATCAAAAAATGCCTCAGGAGAAATATCTATTACATTTACAGAGAGTTCTATTACAAAAGCATCAAACCCAGGATAATCATTGAAGAGTACAAGGAGAACGTAAGTTCCGACACCGCAAATGAGAACCTTGGAGGGCAGCTTCTGGATTACAAGATATTCACTTTCGACGGGGAGCCGGCGTTTGTTGAATTTGACTTCAACAGGTTCGTATCCCATAAAAGAAATCTCTACGATCTGGACTGGAATCTGATGGACAAGGCCATCGGCTTTCCCACCGATCACAGCGTGAAAGTGCAGAAGCCGGAAAAACTTGACGAAATGCTGGAGATCTCGCGGAAACTGTCCAAAGGGCTTTATTTTGTGAGGGTGGATCTCTACTGTATATCCGGTCAGATCTATTTCGGCGAACTGACTTTCCTCCCCGATGCGGGACTTCCGGATTTTCGCCCCGATTCTTTCGGACTTGAGGTGGGCAGTATGATGCATCTCCCGGGGAGATGAGCCGGCAGGGAATATGCAGTATCAGGTGATCCGCAACGCAAAAAAGAACATTGTCTGGGGCTTTGTAAATAAAGTCATAGTCCTTCTGTGCCCGTTTATCTCATCAACCGTCATAAGGTACTGCCTGGGCGTCGATTACCTCGGCCTGGACGGACTCTTTACTTCGGTCATTTCGGTACTGAGCCTTGCGGAACTGGGGCTCAGTTCTGCCGTTGTGAGCCATCTGTACAAGCCCGTTGCGGAAGGGAACGTGACCCTTGTCAATTCCATTCTGAATTTCTACAGAAAAGCCTATCGTTTTATAGGGGTGATAATGCTGGCTGTGGGACTCTGCCTCATCCCTGTGCTGCCCCACCTGATCAGGGACAGTTATCCCGATGAGATCACCCTTTGGAAGGTCTATCTGGTGTTTCTCTTCAATGCGGTGGTCAGTTATTTCATGTACGCCTACATGACCGCGCTTATCGTCGTCTACCAGCGCGAAGACATTAAAAGCACCATAAATTCCGCTGTCACCATATTGATGACGGCTGCAAAGCTGTTTCTGGTGCTGGTTACCCGCAATTATTATCTCTACATCCTGATGATGCCGGTATTTACCATAGTCAGCAATCTGTGGACCGCGGTCTTCGTGAAGAAGGTATATCCCCAGTACTCCTGCGCGGGAGAGCTGCCGGCAGAACTGGTCGGAAGCCTTAAGAAACTGGTCACGGGCACTTTTATACAGAGAGCCTGCGCCCTTACCCGCAATTCCCTGGACAGTATATGCGTGTCCTTCTATCTGGGACTTGCCATGACCGCCAGATATAACAATTATTTCCTGGTGTCCGCGGGGGTCATCTCTTTTGTGCAGATCGTGTCCAACGCCTTTACCGGCGGGGTGGGGAACCACGTGGCCACAAAGAGCCCCGATGAAAATTTCCGGGAATTCCAGAAGCTGGATTTTATTTACCTTTGGCTTGGGGGATGGTGCACGGTCTGCCTTTTCTGCCTGTACCAGCCTTTTATGAAACTCTGGATGGGGGAGGACATGCTCCTGGACGGGGTGAGCGTGGGCCTTTTCTGCCTGTATTTCTTCCTGCTGATGCTCGGTGATATCCGCACCCTGTACAGCTCGGCCAAGGGCCTCTGGTGGGAACAGAAGTGGCGTTCCCTCACCGAGACTATGCTGAACTGCACCCTCAATATCCTGCTGGGATATCTTATGGGGATCCGCGGGATCATACTGGCCACCATAATCTCCCTCTTCCTGTGCAACTGCCTCTGGTCCACGGAGATCGTTTTTAAACAGTATCTCGGCATCGAGAAGATATTCATCCACTTCAGGCATCAGGCTTTTTATTTCCTGGTCACCCTCGGGGCGGTGGCTATCACGTACATTATCTGTATGCAGATAAAAACGGATTCCGCCATCGCACAGCTTATGGTCAGGGCCGTGATATGCTGCCTGGTCCCCAACCTCTTCTATCTGCTGGTATACAGCCGCCTGGATATTTTCAGGGATTCCCTCCGTCTGATAAAGGACCGGACTAAAGGATGACGCATCCCCCGGGACCTTTTGAGACAGACAATATCTCTTGCAAAAATCATCACGCTGTATCATAATGTTATGGTTAATGATACTGCAGTGCGCCGGCGGTGTCGCCGCCGGACGATCAGACGGAGGTAAAGACCTTATGCGGCTTGTGACCCGGAGTGACTTTGACGGACTTGTTTGCGCCATGATCCTTAAGGAGATCGGGCTTATTGACGAGATCAAATTCGTTCATCCCAAGGATGTTCAGGATGGAAAGATAGATTTAAATGAGAACGACATCACCACAAACCTTCCATACGACGACAGGGTGAGCCTTTGCTTTGACCACCATGAGTCGGAGCTTTCCAGGAATTCCGAGGCAGTGGGGTCCGGCAAGTGGGTTATCGAGGGCGAAGCCAAGTCCGCGGCAAGGGTGGTCTACAATTATTACAAGGACAAATACGACCTGGGCCGCATCTCCGATGAGATAATGACAGCCGTTGACAAGGGAGACAGCGCCGACTTTACCATCGAAGAGGTAAAGGAACCCAAGGGCTGGGTGCTCATGAACTTCCTTATGGACGCCCGCACGGGCCTGGGAAGATTCCACGATTTCAGGATCTCCAATTACCAGCTGATGATGGAACTGATAGATTACTGCCTGGATCACAGCATTGAAGATGTGTTAAAGCTCCCCGATGTCGAAGAGAGAGTCAAGCTTTATTTCGAGCAGCAGGAGCAGTTCAAGGCACAGCTTGAAAAAGTATCCCGCCAGGAGGGAAGGTGCGTCATCGTGGATCTCAGGGATCAGGACCCCATTTACTCCGGGAACCGTTTCCTCATTTACACCATGTTCCCCGACGCATATTTTTCCGTCCATGTGGCCTGGGGCTTCAAGAAGCAGAATACCGCCGTCATGATAGGAAAGTCCATCTTCAAGGACAGCCCCGACGTGGACAAGAACATTGGCGACATCTGCCTGAAATACGGTGGCGGCGGCCACAAGAACGCCGGTACCTGCCAGCTGGACAATGACAAGGTGGACAGCCTTCTTCCGGATATCCTTGAATTTTTCAACAGTTGATCACACGGTTTCCCCGGTGATCCGGACATAACGGGGAGAGGCTTCCGCTGCGAAAGGTGATCGGATGACGGTATGATAATGCGCACTATTCTGCTGGCGATCCAGTGTATCAGCATCGTCGGCCTCTTCTTTGAAAGTCTGATAGTATTTCATAATTGGAAGGACAGGCTTCAGGGTTACTTTTTCCTGAACTGTCTTGCCGTGATGATAAATGATGTGGGTTATCTCTTTGAGATGACCGCCTCGAACCGGCCCGAATACCTGACCGCTCTGAGGCTGTCCTACGCGGGACGCGTATGGATAGGCCTCACTTTGTTTTTCTTTGTGGCGGATCTCACCCGCACCTGGTTCCCCAATTTTCTGAGGACGTTCCTGGTCTTTGTCCACGCCATTATCTATTGCTTTATCCTCACCATAGAAAAAAATACCTTGTACTACACCACCACGGAATATGTCGGGTACGGCGTGTTTCCGCGGCTTATCCACGGGGACGGCATACTTCACCACATATTTATGGGCCTGCAGTGCGGGTATATCCTGATCGCCATTTTCTGGCTGGTCAGGTCTTATTTTCAGGAGCAGAGCCCCCGCACAAAGACGAGTCTGTTGCTGGTAGCCTGCGCCATCCTGGTACAGGGATCGTTCTTTGTGATGCAGGTGACCCACGCCTTCCGTATCACCGGGTATTACGATATCACCATGCTGGGGTATTTCTTCGGGACCATAATCATGCTCATCGCGATCCTGCGGTACGATCTGTTGAAAACAAGGGAACTGGCAAGGGAATATGTGATAGACAGGATATCCGAAGGCATCATAGCCGTGGACCAGAACGGCCTCCTGCAGTACTACAACGAGCCGGCCGCAAGGCTCTATCCCGGACTCAGGTTCAATGTGCCCTTCAGATGGTTTGGGACAGTCAAGCGCCGGGATCCCGGGCAGTCGCCATTTCTCCTGCGGAATGAGGTGATCTCCGAGGTCGCGGGAGCTGCCTGTGAAAATGAAACCATTGAGATCGGAGGGCGGATCTTTTCGGTCGAACAGAATGATCTTGTGTACAACAGACAAAAATACGGAAAGATATACGCTCTGGTAGATGAGACCGAGCACATCCGCAACATGAAGGAACTTCAGGAGCAAAAGGAGATCGCGGACAGCGCCAACGCTGCCAAGACCAGATTTCTGGCCAATATGTCCCATGAGATCAGAACGCCCATCAATGCGGTACTCGGCATGGATGAGATGATACTCAGGGAGAGCAGGGAAAAATCCATCCGCGACTATGCTTCCGATATAATGTCCGCGGGCAGGACTCTCCTGTCCCTCGTAAATGACATCCTCGATCTGTCCAAGGTCGAAGAGGGGAAAATGGAAATAATACCCGTACACTACGAACTTACCTCTCTTGTCAACGATCTTGTAAATATGATCCACGACCGGGCCGCGAAGAAGGGGCTGTGCTTCAACGTTGAGGTGGATTCCCACATCCCGCATCTGCTCTGCGGGGATGAGACCCGTATCAGACAGTGCGTCCTGAACATTCTGACAAATGCGGTGAAATATACCGAGGCGGGCTCCGTAAAACTGAAGGTCTCTTTTTCCGATCCCAAAAGGGAACCGGAGGAGGACGCACCGGGGGAAGGTCACCATGAGGGGTCCATAAATCTTTCCTTCTCCGTGACTGATACAGGCATCGGCATGAAGGAGGAGGACATGGACAAGCTGTTCTCCCCGTACGAACGGCTTGAGGAAAAGCGTAACCGGAGCGTGGAGGGCACCGGACTCGGCATGAGCATTACAAAACAGCTCCTCTTTCTCATGGGAAGCGAACTGAAGGTGGACAGCGAATACGGAAAGGGGTCTTCCTTCTCATTTACGATAAAACAGAGGGTCGTGTCCTGGGAGGAGATAGGAGAGTTTTCCGGGAGATTTGCCGGCAGCGAGGAAAGCGTCCGGACCTATCACGAGCTTTTCCATGCTCCCGACGCCCGTATCCTTGTGGTGGACGACACGGAGATGAACCTCACGGTCATCAAAAGCCTGCTGAAGAAGACGGAGATCAGGATAGATACGGCCCTTTCCGGGGAGGACGCCCTGACCCTCGCCGGGACAAATGAGTACGACGTGGTCTTCATAGATCATATGATGCCGGGAATGGACGGCATCGAAACCCTGAGGCGCATGAGGAAGGAAGGCAAAAACACCGGGACCCCTGCGGTGGCGCTCACCGCTAACGCCATATCGGGTGCCAGGGAGACCTATATCTCCGCGGGATTTACGGATTATCTGTCAAAGCCCATAGACAGCGGAAGACTTGAGAAGCTCCTGCAGAACCTGATCCCCGGTGAAAAGCTGAAGACGGGAAAAGCGGATGCGGCCGGAGAGAAAAGCGGCAGGAACGACGACAGGTCGGTGGTCCTCGTTGTGGACGACGACAGCGCGGTGTGCGGGCTGGTAAAGACCATTCTGAAGAGCGACTATGAAGTGCGGGAGTGCCTCCTGGGTGCGGAGGCTTTGATGACCGCAAAGAAATACATGCCCGACCTCATCCTGCTGGACATTCACCTGCCTGATATGAACGGCTTCACCGTCATGCAGACTCTTAGGGATGACGAGACCACCTCCAGGATACCAGTGCTCCTTCTCACCGGAGACAGCGACAGCGTTACCGAAGAGAACGGCTTCAGGAGCGGCGCTTCGGACTATATCAGGAAGCCGTTCGCGCCGGATGTGCTGAAACAGCGGGCCAGGAGGATCATCGAGCTTGATCATTACCAGCGCTCCATCGAGGAGGAGGTCAGGAAGCAGGCCGGCAGGAGCAGAAGGCTCTCGAGAGAGATGATGATGGCTCTGTCCAAGACCGTGGATACTAAGGACCACTATACCGACGGTCATTCGAGGAGAGTGGCCGCCATGTGCGCTGAACTGGGGAGAAGGCTCGGAAAAGACGACAGGACCCAGGTCATGCTCTACGAGATCGGGCTGCTTCACGACATAGGGAAGATAGGGGTCCACGATCAGATCATACGCAAGGACTCCGGACTCACTGATGATGAATTCGGCGAGATCAAGGAACATACCCTGAAGGGATATGAGATATTAAAGGAGATAAACGATATGCCGGAACTCAGGGAGGGAGCCCGCTGGCATCACGAGAGGTATAACGGAACCGGCTATCCCGACGGCCTTAAGGGGGAAGAGATACCGGAGACTGCCAGGATCACCTGCGTGGCCGACTGTTACGACGCTATGACGAGCACCCGCTCCTATTCCGTGCCCAAAAAGCAGGAAGAGGTCCGCGCGGAGATAGAACGCTGCCGCGGAACCTTCTTTGACCCTGAGATCGCGGACGTCATGCTGTCCATGATAGATGAGGACACCGAATACCGCATGAATGAGAACGCAAAGCCCGGGGACGTCTGGAAGGAGTACGACAGGCTCTGGGAGAATTATCCCCCGCTCAAAGATACGGGCGTCACCGAGGTCACGCTGAAGGACGGAGGCCGGGAAGCATCCGGCGGGTCTCTGCCTGACTGGCTCCTTGGGACAGGCGAACTCGATACGGAGGCAGGCCTTAAGAACTGCGGTTCTGCGGAGGGATATATCTCTGTCCTGTCCGTGTTCCACAATACTGCGGGGACAAAAGCCGATGAGATAGAAAAGCTGTATGCTTCGGGTGATATCGGGGGTTATACCATAAAGGTCCACGCCCTCAAGAGTTCTGCAAGGATAATCGGGGCCCGGTCCCTGTCGGAACTTGCAAAGGAATTGGAGGACGCAGGAAAAGCCGGGGATACGGACTTTATCCGGGATAATACCGACAGACTCCTCGGCATGTACCGCGAACTCGACGGGAAACTATCGGAACTTGACAGGGACGTTTCCGCCGGGGATTTTCAGGAGATCGACGAAGCCGGACTTTCCGAAGCCTGGAGCACGGTAATGGAGATCGCTGACAGCATGGACTATGAGATGATGGAAGGGGTGCTTAAGGATCTTCGAAGCTATCGCCTTCCCGAGGATGCGGCGCGCGCTGTGGAAAAGATGGAAAAACTGCTTAACGAGCTGGACTTTGACGGCATCAGACTCACAGCCGAGGAAGCGTTAAAGGAGAATTGATATGAACGAGCAGACGGAACCCCGTAATGTGATCATTGTGAGCGTATCTGAAAGCTTTCTGGCAAAGTCTCTTGTGACAAAGCTGAACAGTCTGGGGATCGGGGCATCATTTGTCAAGGCCGAGATAAAGGAAATGAAGACCCGGATATCGGATGCGGCGCTCATAATTCTTTTCCTGAACGAGGATATGGAGGCCGAGTCCCTGGTATACCTTAAGGATGCGGTCGTTGACAGGGATCTTGGGTTTATCCTCATAGGGGATGAGAACCAGTATGAAGATGTGATAAAGGTCATCCCCGAGCAGGCTGTCACTGAAATGTTCAGGCGGCCCCTGGACATAGATAAACTGATAAAGGGAGTGAGCAGGTATCTCGATGAGAATACCGGAGAAAAGCGCAGGAAGACGGTGCTTATCGTGGATGACGACATCACCTATATGCGTACGGTCTACGAATGGCTGAAGGGGACCTATCACGTGGGCATGGCCTCCAGCGGGGTCCAGGCCATAAGCTACCTCGCCAGGAACAAGGCCGACCTGATACTTCTGGACTATGAAATGCCTATCGCAAACGGACCCCAGGTGCTGTCCATGCTTAAGAGCGACACGGAGACCGGACAGATCCCGGTCATGTTCCTCACGGGACACAGCGACAGGGAAAGCGTGCTGTCCGTAGTGGGCCTCTCCCCGGTAGATTATCTGCTGAAGACCATCGACAGGGAGACGCTGCTTTCCAAACTTGAGGACTTTTTCGCCAAAGCCTGAACGGGCTTGTGAGATCACGGATCCGGAGGTATCCAAATGTCTATGAATACAAAACAGTCCGCATCTGCCACACAGAACCTTTTTCTACGCCAGTCCTGCCTTGACTCATTAAAGGATTACGGCAGGATGCTCTCGGAGAGCGGATTTATAAGGTGGGATTATGTGATCCTGACCGCTTCCAACGAGACTCAGGCGAGGACCTACAGGGAGCAGATAGAGGACCGCCTGGTCTCGGGGCTCCTTCCCGGAGGCACCTGCTACGAGGTCCTGCCGGATCCCGACGGAAAAAGGGTGGGAAGCGGAGGCGCCACTCTCTCTGCCCTCAGATTTGTGGCAGGAAAAGAGGGCGGCGAGAACCCCTTTGAGGGGAAGCGCGTCCTGGTCATCCATTCCGGCGGTGATTCCAAACGGGTCCCCCAGTATTCCGCAACGGGAAAGCTGTTCTCTCCCGTTCCCAGGGAACTGCCCGGCGGCCGCCCTTCCACCCTGTTTGACGAATTCATGATCGGGATGTCCGGGGTGCCTTCCAGGATAAAGGACGGCATGCTGGTCCTTTCCGGCGATGTGCTCCTCCTCTTCAATCCCCTCCAGATAGACGCCATGTACAACGGAGCAGCCGCCATTTCCTTCAAGGAGGCGGCGGATATCGGAAAGGATCATGGGGTCTTCTTAAATGACGGCAGCGGCAATGTGGCCAGGTTCCTGCACAAACTTCCGGTCTCCGAACTCAGGGAGGCCGGCGCTGTAAATGATCAGGGAAATGTGGACCTGGATACGGGAGCCGTGCTTTTTGACACAAGGCTCATGCAGGCCCTGTACTCTCTGGTATCCGATGAGGAGAGTTACGGACGCTTTGTAAATGACAGGACCAGGCTGTCTTTCTACGGGGATTTCCTCTATCCCCTGGCCTCCTGCTCCACTCTCGGAGACTTTCTCGAGGAACCTGCCGAAGGCGAACTGAACGAGGAACTCCTCGCCTGCAGAAAGCAGATCTGGGCAAAGACACGGGATTTCAGCATGAAGCTTCTGTCCCTGTATCCTTCGAAGTTCATTCATTTCGGCACCACCGGCGAACTGCGGGATCTCATGACAAGGGAGGTAAAGGATTACGCGTTCCTTGACTGGTCGCCCAAGGTTCTGACCACGGGTCAGGAGGATGTTCCTTATTCTGGCTACAGCGCCCTGATCGATGAAGACGTGGTCCTTGGAAAGGATGTATTCATAGAGAACAGCGCCGTTACCGGCAAGAGCGTGATCGGGGACGGAGCGGTGATCTCCCATGTACGCATAGCGGACTGCGTTGTGGACACCGATACGGTCTGGCACGGACTCACCCTGGAGGATGGCTCCATAGTGATAAGGGTGTACGGGGTTTCGGTGAATCCGAAGGAAGACGGATTCTGGGAGCGCCGGCTGTATCCCGTGGCTCCGGACTGGGAAACGGCCATGTCCTATGCGCTCCTCACCCAGGCGGTGCTCTCCGGAAAGGCCGGTGAGGATGATGTCCGCTGGTGGGAGGGACTGCCCAAACTGAGCCTGAGAGAGAGCTTTGAGAGGGCCGGGAGCGAGAATCAGAAAGAGTTTCTGAAAGAGCTTCAGGCCAGGATCCTGTCCAGAAAATTCATTTACGGGCTCTCGAGGGGCGTTTATTACCGGGATGCCCTGAGACTTCTCGGAACCGTCGGAGTGACGGAAGAGATGTTCAGGATCCTCACCGATGAAAATGAGGACATGGACGACTTCCTGAGGATAAGGGTGTATTACGCCCTGTCGAGATACATGAAACAGAACGGGGTGTCGTTCCGGGGTACGACTCCCGAGGATATCGAAAACAGATGTTACGGGATCATCCGCGACAATATCTACAGAGAGGCGGTTTCAACCCTGCCTGACAGTTTGTCCCTTCATATCGTAAATGAGAACGTCCGCGTATCCCTTCCTGTCAGGGTGAACTGGGGAGGGGGCTGGACGGATACGCCCCCTCAGTGTAATGAGCGGGGAGGCACAGTGCTGAACTGCGCCATTTCCCTGAACGGGATCATGCCTGTTCAGGTGGAGGTCAGGAAGCTTTCCGAAAAGCAGGTGGAGTTTGAGAGCGCAGACGTGGGCGTCAGGGGAGTGGTCCGGAATGTGTCTGAGATCCTGGACTGCCATAATCCTTTTGATCCATTTGCTCTCCACAAGGCGGCGCTCATCGCATCCGGGATAGTGCCCATTGAGGGGGGCATGAAACTCGAGGATATACTGGACAGGCTGGGCGGCGGCATCTACCTGTCCACACAGGTGGTGGGGATCCCGAAGGGCTCCGGCCTCGGGACCAGCAGCATACTGTCC
>JAEELB010000070.1 GCA_016288705.1 Lachnospiraceae bacterium
GAAGTCTGTCTGTCGATCTCCTCCATTATGAAGGGACAGCTGAGGACTCCCGCCTCATACTTCAGGGGATATCTTTCCTTGTACTCGGCGATCTTTTCCATCCATTCCGGATGGCTCTGCTGCTCTATCATGGGGTTCAGTTCCCCGAGGACCGTCTTAAGATCTCCAACAATGGGCCTGTCGACCCTGATGTTCTTATTGATCTCGGCGGCGTCTATGTCGATATGGATCTTCTTTGCGTTCTTTGCAAAACTCTTGCGGGAGCCGATGACGCGGTCAGAAAATCTGGCTCCGAGGGCTATCAGGAGATCGCACTCCGACACGCCGAAATTCGAAGTCTTTGTGCCGTGCATCCCTATCATCCCGGTGTATCTCGGGCTGCCGCCGTCGAAAATCCCTTTTCCCATAAGGGTATCGCAGACAGGTGCGTCGATGAGTTCGGCGAACTCCCGCACCTCTTCGGACGCGCCGGAGATCACAGCGCCGCCGCCCACGTAGATGAAGGGCTTTCTGCTGTTCCTGATGAGCTTCAGGACCGCCGCCAGATCTTCGTCGGTGTATTTCCTGACTGTCTCCGGCTCTTCCGGAGTCTTTCTCGAAAACTCACATTTCGCCGAGGTCACGTCCTTTGTCATGTCCACCACCACGGGGCCGGGTCTCCCGGAGCGGGCTATCCTGAAGGCCTTTCTCAGGGTGGAGGCGAGGGTCTTCACGTCTTTCACGATATAGCCGTGCTTTGTGACCGGCATGGTCACACCGGTCATGTCCACCTCCTGGAAGGAATCCTTCCCCAGGGAAGTCAGATTCACGTTGCAGGTGACGGCCACCAGCGGGACGGAATCCATGTACGCCGTGGCTATCCCCGTCACGAGATTTGTGGAACCGGGGCCGCTTGTGGCGAAGCACACGCCGGTCTTCCCGGTAGCTCTGGCGTAACCGTCCGCGGCGTGGCTTGCTCCCTGCTCATGGCTGGTCAGGATATGCCTTATCTCCTGCCTGTGCCTGTAGAGCTCGTCGTAAATATTGAGAATGGTGCCTCCAGGATAGCCGAATACCGTATCGACCCCCTCTTCCTTCAGCACCTCTATGACTATCTGCGAACCTGTAAGAATCACTTTGCTCTCCTGTCTCAGATCACTTTTCACTTCCCGGGATCCGGAGCACCGCTCCGGTATTCCCGCTGGTGACCAGTTCCCTGTATCTTGCCAGATATCCCGTCAGATCTCCCGGATCCTTGGGTTTCCACGCTTCTCTCCTCTTATTCATCTCCTCTTCGGAAATAAGAACGTCAAGACGGTTCCCGGGGATATCCACCCGGATGGTGTCCCCCTCCTGCACCAGGGCGATAGGGCCTCCCACGGCCGCCTCGGGAGATACGTGCCCGATGGAGGCTCCTCTGGAAGCTCCGGAGAACCGTCCGTCGGTAATGAGAGCCACTGAGGATCCCAGTCCCATTCCGGCTATGGCAGAGGTGGGAGAAAGCATCTCTCTCATGCCCGGGCCGCCCTTTGGCCCTTCGTATCTTATGACCACCACATCCCCTTCTTTTATCTTTCCGCCGAGGATGGACTTTATGGCGTCTTCCTCACAGTCAAATACTCTGGCGGGTCCCTCATGCACCATCATCTCGGGCACCACCGCGGACCTCTTGACAACGCCCGTATCCGGGGCCAGATTGCCTTTGAGTACGGCTATCCCTCCGTTTGCCATGTAGGGATCGTCTATGGGTCTTATTATCTCTTTATCCTGGTTAATGGCGTTTTTGATGTTCTCGCCCACCGTCTGTCCCGTGACCGTCATGATATCGAGAGTCAGCAGGTCCTTCTTTGAAAGCTCGTTCATGACGGCGTAGACGCCTCCCGCCTCATCCAGTTCCTCCATGTAATGAGGTCCTGCAGGTGCCAGATGGCAGAGGTTGGGAGGCCTGTCGGAGATCTCATTTGCCATTTCCATGTCAATCTTTATGCCGGCTTCGGCGGCTATGGCCGGGAGATGGAGCATTGTGTTGGTGGAGCATCCGAGGGCCATATCCACCGTCAGGGCGTTTACAAAGGCTTCCTTTGTCATGATGTCCCTGGGCCTTATATTCTTTTCCACCAGATCCATGATCCTGTAACCGGCTTTCTTTGCGAGCCTGATCCTTGCGGAATAGACCGCAGGTATGGTCCCGTTCCCCCTGAGTCCCATGCCGATGGCCTCGGTCAGGCAGTTCATGGAATTGGCGGTGTACATTCCCGAGCAGGAGCCGCAGGTGGGGCAGGTCTTTTCTTCATATTCGGAAAGCTCTTCGGAGCTTATCTTCTTTGCCTCATAAGCCCCCACGGCTTCAAACATGGAGGACAGGCTTCTCTTCTGCCCCTTCACGTGTCCCGCGAGCATGGGTCCTCCCGACACGAATACGGCGGGAATGTTGAGCCTTGCCGCCGCCATCAGGAGCCCGGGCACGTTCTTGTCGCAGTTGGGTATCATCACAAGACCGTCAAACTGATGGGCGAGAGCCATGCATTCCGTGGAATCCGCTATGAGATCCCTGGTCACCAGGGAGTACTTCATCCCCGTATGTCCCATGGCTATCCCGTCGCAGACCGCGATGGCGGGGAATACCACCGGCATTCCTCCGGCCTCCGCCACTCCAAGCCTGACAGCTTCGGTTATCTTGTCTATGTTCATGTGTCCCGGCACGATCTCATTATATGAGCTCACTATGCCGATCATGGGCTTCTTACGCTCCTCCTCGGTAAATCCCAGAGCGTTGAAGAGACTTCTGTGGGGCGCCCTCTGGACGCCGTCCTTTACGACTTCACTTCTCATACCTCACCTCATATCAAATGAATACGCCGGCACCGGGTCCGGCTTTTGTCCGTACGGCTTCAGATTCGATCGATAGTGTCGAGGAGCACATCTCCCATTTCCGAACAGCCCACCTTCCTGCACCCTTCCGCCATGATGTCGCCGGTCCTGACTCCGTCCTCCAGCACCCTGCTCACGGCTTTTTCCACATGGGAGGCCTCCCTGTCAAGATCGAAGGAGTACCTGAGCATCATTGCCATGGACAGCACCGTCGCCAGGGGATTTGCCAGATCCTTTCCCGCTATATCGGGGGCGGAACCGTGGCTCGGCTCATAGACCCCGAACTTTGTTTCGTTGAGGGATGCGGAAGGGAGCATGCCTATGGAGCCCGTGAGCATACTGGCCTCGTCCGAAAGGATATCTCCGAACATGTTCTCCGTGAGTATCACATCGAACTGGGAGGGATCCCTTATGAGCTGCATCGCGCAATTATCCACCAGCATATGTTCGGTCAGTACGTCCGGATAATCCTTCGCGGTCTCGTCCACCACGGCTCTCCAGAGTCTTGAAGAGTCGAGCACATTCGCCTTGTCGACGCTGGTGACCTTTTTCTTTCTCTTAAGGGCGGTCTCATAGGCCTTCACCGCGATCCGCCTGATCTCTTCCTCGTTGTAATCAAGGGTGTCCGTGGCCTTTCTCAGACCGTTCTCCGTGACAGTCTTTCTGGCTCCGAAATACAGCCCTCCGGTGAGTTCCCGCATTATCAGCATGTCAAAGCCATTCCGGGCGATATCGGGCCTCAGGGGGCAGGCCGAAGAGAGAGGGCCATAGAGCCATGCGGGGCGAAGATTGGCAAAGAGCCCGAGGGCCTTTCTCAGGCCCAGGAGTCCCGCCTCCGGCCTCTTTTCCGGGGGCAGCCTGTACCAGGGAGACACCTTTGCGTCTCCTCCGATGGACCCCATAAGGACCGCGTCCTGTTCCTTCGCTTTGGCTATGGCCTCTGCGGTCAGGGGTTCCCCATAGAGATCGATGGAGCACCCGCCCATTGATATTTCGGTATAGGAAACGGCGTGGCCGTACCTGTCCAGGACCCTGTCGAGGACTCTGACTGCCTGCTCCACGATCTCGGGCCCTATGCCGTCTCCCCTGATCAGACCTATCTTAAGTTCCATATCGATCCTTTCTGTGATCCTCTGCGGTCTTACGACGAGGACTTTGCCTCTCCGGGCTTCTCAACCTGAGCGATGGCGCTCTTCTGCATGGCTATGCGGCAGTTCTTGTTGTTGCCGAACTCGACTATCACGGTATCCTCCGTGATATCCTTGATCACGCCGTAGAACCCGCTGTTGGTAAGGACCGCATCCCCTTCCTCAAGGGAAGCCAGGAGCGCCGCCATTCTCTTCTGTTCCTTTCTCTGAGGCCTGATCATGATGAAATACATGAATCCCACGATCACCACCAGATACAGCACGAGGAACAGGCTTCCTCCCTGCTGCGCGCCTCCTGCATTTATCAACATATGACCCATTGAAGCATCCTCCTTTTTATACCTGAAACAAAAGTTTCCGTTATCTGAAAAAATGATATCGCGCTTATTCCGCACGGGGGAAATATTAACACAAACAAGACCGCATAATCAAGAGCCTTGTGCCCCGCCCCTGAGCCCTTCAAGGGTCCTGATCCTGTATTCTTCGAACCGGTCCTCCTCTATGGCCTTTCTGATCTCCGCCATCAGCCGGTTGTAGAAATAAAGGTTGTGAAGAGCGCAGAGCCTCATTCCCAGCATTTCCCTGGCCTTGAAGAGGTGATGGATGTAAGCTCTCGTATATCTCCTGCACACCGGGCAGCCGCAGCCCTCCTCTATGGGGGACATATCCTTTTCAAAGCAGGCGTTGTGCATGTTCAGCTTTCCCCTGAAGGTGTATACGTGACCGTGCCTGCCGTTTCTTGAAGGATAAACGCAGTCGAAGAAATCAACCCCTCTGTAGACCCCCTCCACTATATTCTCCGGAGTCCCGACTCCCATGAGATACACGGGTTTGTTCACGGGCAGGTGAGGGACCACATGGTCGAGGACGTCGTACATCTGCTCCGCCGTTTCCCCGACCGCAAGCCCGCCTACCGCATATCCGTCCAGATCGAGTTCGGATATCCTGTCCGCATTTTCCATTCTTATGTCGTTATATATGGCTCCCTGATTGATGCCGAAAAGGAGCTGATGCCTGTTCAGAGTATCGGGCAGGGAGTTGAGCCTTTCCATCTCATCCCTGCATCTCAGGAGCCATCTCTCGGTCCTTGCCACCGATTCCTTCACATATTCCCGGTCGGAAAGAGAGTTGGGGCACTCGTCAAAGGCCATTGCGATGGTGGAGCCCAGGTTTGACTGGATCTGAATGCTCTCCTCGGGCCCCATGAATATCTTTTTCCCATCCACGTGAGACCTGAATGTGACCCCTTCCTCCCTGATCTTTCTCAGATCGGCCAGGGAAAAGACCTGAAAGCCGCCTGAATCCGTAAGGACAGGACCGCTCCAGTCCATGAGCTTCCGGATGCCTCCCAGTTCCTTTATGACCCTGTCCCCGGTCCTGACATGCAGGTGATAGGTATTGCACAGAGCCACCTGGGTCCCTATCTCTTCCAGATCGGAAGCGGCTATGCCCCCCTTGATGGCGCCGGCGGTGGCCACATTCATGAAAAGGGGCGTCTCCACCCTTCCGTGCACGGTTGTAAAAGACGCTCTCTTGGCCCTTCCCGAGGTATTAAGGATTGAATATGAAGCTTCGGAAGACATCAGAGATATTTGTCCCAGAACTCTTCAAGAGTGAGATTTTCTTCGTACATGACCCGGGCAGCCTCCTCTCCAACGTAGCGGAAATGCCAGGGCTCGTATTCTATGCTTGTGATATGCTCTTTTCCCTTGGGATATCTGATGATAAAACCGTACTTCC
>JAEELB010000071.1 GCA_016288705.1 Lachnospiraceae bacterium
ATGCTACCGCATTTGTGATCGACAATGAAAAGGTCGATCCCGAACCTTTCTCTGGACTTCATTTTAATTCGATAATCGGAGATAACGTAACACAGCTTTCCTTTGAGAGGCGGCAGTTCAGGACTTACAAATGGAATGTACGTTTTACGAAAAACGGAAAAGCAGAGTTCATTTTTACCGGAGCGTACGGACAAGTGGTCAAATCGTTTTTGAACGTGGACTGGTGGGAAACGGACGGCAGTAGTGATTACCCTGAGAAAAGCCCGGCTCTTCCCTATTATGAGAAGAAGTATCCGGGAGTGATAGACGTGGCTGCGCCCGCCGGCTTATCCGTCCAGTATCTGGATAACTCCTGGATGACAGCCGGTCTTGACGGGAACAATGTCAAGGTAAATATCCAGGACGACGCCCCTGCGGATTCCTTACATGTTTATCTGGTCGACCATGAGCATTATCTGCGTACTCTGAGCCTCAATAAGGAATATGATCCCATTGAGCTGAAAAAGGGTGAAACAGGCAGTTTCAGCTTACGTGACGGAGCCAACGGTCTCCACATGCTGCTGGCAGAGGCTGTGGTATCCAGAGGCACCAATGAAAAATATGATTACCATATCTTCAGGGGTGACGGCCGGATCGAGAAACATAACGCAGAGGATGTGGTCCACCGCAATTATGAATTTCTGTCGTTGGTCAATCCGAACAAATTTGTGGATCCGGAACTGAATCCCATTCCGACGGTGCAGTATCTGCCGGATCTTAAGCTCACGTTTGATCTGTTCGATCCCCTTAAAGACCAGGCGGCTCTGTATCTCCTGAAGGGAGGGAAATACACCTGCGAGGACGGACTCACAATTACCCCGTTCACCAAAGGAGCCGTAAAGGTGAACGAAAAGAACCGTAAGCTTACGGTGAAAAAGGATTCTCTCATCACCGTGACAAAGGGAGACAAAACCAAGACCGTTCACATGTACGCCGTGAAGATAAAGAAAAAGACAGCAACCCTGAACAGCAGGAGGAAGACCCTCAAACTGTCGGAGGTCTTTACCAATGCAGGAGAGATGCTCCCGGATGTGGAAAACGGGAAGTTCATGGTGTCCGTGGCAAAGGATGATAACGGCATTCTGAAGGATCTCTCGATCCCGGAAACGGACGGAGACTTCGTGACCCTTGACGATTTCAACATAGGATCTACGGGAAAGAAAGGGAGCGCCGTGATCACGGCGACCTTCGGAGGAAAGGTGTTCAAGGCCACCGTGAAGAGCACCGGCTATCCCGAACTTCCCGCCGGCACCCTGTCCGGGAATCTGGTTCAGAATCTGAAAGAAGCCGATGAATACGGGAACAGGATGCTGACCTTTGATTCGGTTGAGGACGGAGATACGCTCCTCCTGTACAAAAAGGGCAGCTTTGCTCTGGAGCCTTCCGTCATGATCGAACCCGTAGGGGCGGAATACAGCAAGGCGTTCACCGTAAAGGCCAACAGGAAGACCGGTGTAAATAAGATCACTTTCAGGAAAGAGGCTCCGATAAAGCTCACGAAGGACGGGGCTTCCAAGATCGTGCTCATCAACCTGGTTTCCGTAAAGAAAAAGAGCGTGACCCTGAAGCCCAATAAGAGCTGCACTCTGGCTGATCTGCTCGGTGAAGCATACGAGCTTCTGCCTGATCCCAAGGAGGGAGATGAAGATCAGTACAGGATCAACATCATCGACAGGAAAGGCGCCGTTTTCATTCAGGACGACGCTTTCCCGGCGGGCAGGTCCGCTGACGGTCATGAGAGTATGACGACTCTCGGCGACTTCACCCTGAACCATTCCGGGAGAAAGGGGAGTGCTGTGGTTGAGGTGTACTTCGGAGGTAAGGTGATCAAGGGAAAGGTGATCTGCAAATAAAGGATTGAAAACAGAGGGGGAGAGGAGATTCTGAAAAATGAAGAAAACGGGGTTATGGAAGAAAAGACTGTCAGTCATTGTCCTTGGAGCAGCCGTGTCTTTGTCCTGCATAGCCCCGGCTCCCGTATATGCGGCAGCGAAGTCCGGGATATCCACGGCTGCATCCGGGGCGGAGGAGTCCGGAGAAACGGGACTTATCGACGGCCATTACGGATCGGATTATATTGCGCCTGTTTCCAAGGTCGAGATGACGCTTCCGAGCAGGGTGAGATATATCCCCGTAAGCTATAACGGGCTTACAGAGACTCCGGAGATCATCACGCCGGTCAAGAATCAGTTTGCCAATACCTGCTGGGCTCACGGCATATCCTTCGCAGCCGAGACGGATATTCTCAAACACAATGTGGTCCCGGGAATGACCGATAAGACCCTGGATCTCTCGGAGAGAGTGATGGTCTACGCCGTCAATTACTCCCTGCCGTTCAAGGACGTGGATCCTCTTAAGAACAGCGTGAATGAGTACGGCAAGGACTTCAGGAGCCCGGATCTCCCCGTTGTCAATATGGCCGGAGCCGGCAGATCTTCCAGCCTGCTTTATTTTAACAGGTGGATGGGGCCGGTAAACGAGCTTGACGCAGACGGTAATCCCATTCCCCAGACCCATGTTTCCTTCATGGGGAAGGAGGGAGAGGATCATATTGACGTCGAGTACGCCACGCCTAACGCCGGACATGTCATCGCCCATCTGGAAAATGCAAAGATAATAAATATAAAGGACAGGGACATTGTAAAGAGAAATATCCTGGAGCACGGCTCAGTGGACTGCTCATACAGCGTGGGAGACGATTCCGCCTACGAAGGCAAGGATCATACGTCTTATTACAACTTTGAGGAAGAGTCTCCGAATCACGAGGCCGCCCTTGTGGGATGGGATGATGATTATCCGAGAGAAAAATTCGATTATGATCCGAATCATCTTCCTGAG
>JAEELB010000072.1 GCA_016288705.1 Lachnospiraceae bacterium
AACCACTAGTCCATTTCCACTTTTCATAAAACCTGAGCTTTCCGTTTTCAAAACGCGGCTCAGAATGACACTCACCGGATTTCGATTCGCCTTCTGTATTAATATGTCTATAATCAAAATGGAGGTTGTTATTGTCATCAATTGTTCCCAAAAGGAAGCCCTTAATAATGCTTCCACCGGAATACTCCGATGCTCCCGATCTCTTTATCATCAAGTGTTATCGCAAATGCAAACGTACTTTCCTCGTCCGCCGATAGCATTGCACGTATAAACTCCTCAGCGTCATCTTCTGTGTACGGATAAGGCAATCCATCCCTGAGATTATTCATAACCATTGGATTATTCAGATTAATTGCAAGATCGCTTTAATCATCGATTCTCCATTTTCTGATAGACAGTCTCATTTTTCCTCCACAACCATGCTTTCCGTTATAACTGAAAATAATTCGTTTATATCATCTGAAAATGCCTCATGGCATCCTCTATCGCCTTAACCTTCTCTTCCGGGCATCCGGGCTGGCGACTGTTCGGGGATTTGGGCTTATTATAATTCTCTCTCTCAATAAGCCCATACTTCTGCTTTACCTGCGCAATATTCAGATTCGTCACATGAAATCCGTACATCTCCTGCACCCAGTCCTGTATTTCCTTATAAGTTGCCTTAGTCTCAGCACTGGTCAGATCCAGCTCGTCCATATCCACCTTAACTTCGATATGATGTTTGGCTTCAGAAAGTTTGGACAAAAGTGCTACAGTCTCAACGTGCCCTGTGTTTGGGAACATATCATAGAGCCGGATGTCTCTTATTTCGTAGTCCGTGCGCAGTACCGCAAGATCACGGGCCAGAGTGGAGGGATTGCAGGAAACGTAAATGAGGAAAGAGGGGCTCACGTCAAGCACTGTGTCCAGGAGCCGACGGTCGCATCCCTTTCTGGGCGGGTCCAGAATGATCACATCGGGACGGCCGGTGATCTCCATAAGTTCCTTTGCCCTGTCCTCTGCCGCTCCCTGCAGAAACTCTGCGTTCGTGATCCCGTTTTCACGGGCATTCTCAGCGGCAGACTTTACTGAGACAGGAGATATTTCTATCCCCGCAACCCTTGAAGCTGCCTTGGCCACATAGAGTCCTATTGTCCCGGCTCCGCAATAGAGATCCCACACCGTGGGGAGCCGTCTCTCTGACATTTCCCCTTTCCCGGGCACACTGTCCTCATGCTGTGACGGAACAATTCCGGACACATACTCCTTCACCGCTTCGTAAAGCTTCTCCGTGATCCTCGTATTCACCTGAAAGAAGGAGGCCGCGTAGACTCTGTACTTCAGATCCCCGATATGCTCCGTGATATAACCCCGGCCGTAGATCACCTCGGTCCTGCTGCCGAATATGACATTCGTGTCTGCCGTATTGTAATTCACGCACAGCGTGTCCACCCCCTCAAGCCTCATGCCGGCGAGTTTTCCGGGTTTATTACCGTTGACCACCATACACAGGAGGATTTCTCCCGTGGATTCCGAACGCCTTACGACGATATGCCTTACAAAACCCTTCCCCCTATCGCTCCTTTGACCTGAATGGCCGTTACGCCTGCCCGGGCCTTCGGATGAGGGGTCGTCATAGGCGCTTATCCCGTTCTCTTTCATGAAAATAATGACTTCGTCCCGTATGCGGTTTACCTCCTCCGGGGAAAGGATACAATCCCCGCAGGGCACTATCCTGTGCGAATGAACGGCGTAATAACCTGCGGCCGGTTCTCCGTTCCTGCTTTTGCAGACAGGTATCTCCGCCTTATTTCTGTATCTGACGGGGGAGCCGTGGACAGGAAGAGGAACGGACAGTCCCCTGATCCCGCCGGTTCTCTCAAGGGCATCAGCCACCCGCTTCCTCTTGTATTCAAGCTGCGCCTCGTATGATAGTTCCTGAAGAGTGCAGCCTCCGCATTTTCCGCATGCGGAGCACAGGGGTGCAGTCCTGTCGGGGGATCTTTCAAGGTAATCCGTCACTATGGCGTAACCGTAATTTTTCATGACCTTTGTAACATGGGCCACGACGCGGTCCCCGGGAAGAGCTCCCTTCACAAACAGGGCATACCCCTCTGCGGTATGCCCTATCCCAAACCCTTCTTCTGTCAGATCCGTGACCGGAACTTCTGCCTCGTCATTTTTTTTCATCGGTCCTTTTCCTTATGTTCCCTGTCTTTGGTCCCGCCGGGACAGCGGCGTAGTTTCCGGATGACGGCAACCGGCGATCGCGTGCTGCCTGAGTCACCGCTCTCATTCACACCTTTGTCCTTCGCAGATTGCCGTTCAAAAGCTTGCTGAATCCGAGCCAGTCGGTTCCCGCGGGAGAATTATCCAGCAGTTCCGAAAAAATGGTGAGTTTTGCGTCGGTATTGTCGGCAAAGTTCAATGCTACCGCCTCTATCAGGGCAGGCACCTTAGGCGACCCGAATTCCAATTCCCCGTGATGAGCGAGGATGCAGTGAGTAAGCTCCATCCTCAGCAGTTCCGGGAAATCCGGGATCGAATCCGCCTTTCTGTCTATCATCATTGCCCCCTTCACAATGTGCCCCATCAGGTTTCCGGTTTCGGTATAATCATTCCGGGGAAAGGGTGAAAGCTCCTCTGTCTTCCCTATATCGTGAAGCAGGGCAGCCGTTATCAGCAGATCCCTGTTGATCTTTCTGTACCGCTTGCTGAGATAATCACATATCCTGGCGACATTTATGGTATGCTCCATCAGTCCTCCGACAAAGGCCTGATGGACGCTTCTTGCAGCCGAGGATCTCCTGAATTTTTCAATGAATTCCCGATCCTCCGCAAAGAACGCCTTTAAAAGGGCTTTCAGATGATAGTTTTCAACCGAATCCGCAAGCATATTGATCTCATTATACATTTCGTCCAAAGGTCTTTCGGATACCGGAACGTAATCGGCCGGATCAAACTCTCCCTCATGGACCCTGCGGACCCTTTTCACATTGAGCTGAGGCTGGTTATTGAAGATCGTGACCTCGGCAGTGATCTCCGCGTAATCCAGATCCTCTGTGTCTTCTATGGCAGGACTCTGCGGCTCCCATATCTTTCCCTCTATCTGACCGGTCTTGTCCTGGAGCAGGATAGTCTCATAGGACTTTCCGTTTTTTGTGGTGGCGCTGATCCTGTGTTTGCACAGATACACACAGGACAGCCGCTCTCCCTCTCTGAGATCTCTTATGTATTTCATTTCCGGTTTCCTCCTCTGTCTGATGATAATTGGCTCGTCATCTTGATCGGACAGAGCAGAAGCCCCCTGCCCGAAGACAACGGTTCTTACTCCTGCCCCGTACTGCCGAGAACCGCCTCAAATCTCGTACTTTCATAACCTTCATTTCCCGGACGCATGGCCGTAAATGTCAGCGTGTCTCCCGGTTTAGCGCTTTCCAGGATGGACAGGAACTCCGAATACCTGCTCACGCCGGTTCCCCTTGCAGAGACTATGATATCACCGCTTCTGATGCCCGCCTCCATGGCCGGAGAGCCCACTTCCACCTGTGTGACTGCGATTCCCTCGGGTACGCCGTCCTCCTCGACCGCCTGCTCCGGCACATCTATGGCGTGTATGCCCAGTACCGCTCCGGGTTCGCGATTTGTCATCCTGTTGATCAGACTCTTTACGCTTGCAGATGATATGGCAGTGATGACCCCGGGGTCGGTATCGGCGTTCTCGTCATTTGTTATGAACCCCAATACGTTGCCGTTAAAGTCGAAGAGCACTCCGTTTGATGAAATGTTTCCATTCATGTCCGTCATCAGGAACCTGTACTGGGAGTCCGGGATGTCCAGGACTCTGTCGGCAGAAGATACGATGCCGTAATCCGTGGCGCCGGGGGTTCCTGTCAGACTGCCGAAGGCTATGACCGGACGCCCTTCCACATTTGCATTCTCATTGGATAATAAGACCGCAGCCCTTATTTCTCCCAGAGTTTCCTCCGTGAGCCGGCTCTTTCCGACAGACACCACCGAGATCCCCGTATAACTGTCGCTGTCCAGCAATTCCGCCTCCACCGTCTTTCCGTCACAGAAGGTCACATTGACATTCTCGGAATCGGAAAGAGAGACGCCGTTTACAGCCGCCACTATATCCGTATCCGTCACGGCTACGATCACGCCTTCAGCCTCATTCTCACTTTCCACGGTATTGTTCAGCCAGTCCGTCCCGCTCCTGACGGCCGTGACTGTGACCACGCTTTTGTTCAGCTGGTTGGCGTATCCCCTTATGGCGGAGTTCAGCTGTCTGTACTCATCTATGCCGAGGGTGATCTTCCTCATGGCTTCCTCCACCGCGACCTCCACGTCGGATGAGCCTTCGCTGCTCCCTGACGCGGCATCCTCCAGTTGTTTATCATCCTCGTACATCTTGTCCGGGGTGATCTCATAATCCGCCTCAGGCAAAGTGACCTGGGTCGCAGCCCCTTCCTGCTCCGGTGAATTATCCCTGTTGATGACCGGTTCCAGCAGATAGAAAGTGACGGATGCCACTGCGCCGAACAGCACCGCCAGGAGTACCGTCATGAGCATGTTCCTGAATACTTTTCTCCTGTCTACGGGACGCTGTTTTATGGTCTCCCTTATGACGCTCTCGTTGTTCTCATTTATTCCCGAGCCTGCTGCCCCGGTTTTCTTTTCTTTCTCATCCGTCATGAATACTTCCCTTCCGAGCCTTTCGGGGTTTTATCGGAATACCCTCCGCGCAAAGGCGTTTCCGTTCCCTATTCTTCGCTTCCGAGAGGCAGGGAAAATACGAACTCGGTCCCCACTCCCTCTGTGGATATAACATTGATGTTCTCGCCATGAGCCTTTATTATCTCTCTGGTTATGGACAGGCCGAGGCCTGTGCCTTTCTTGTCTTTGCCGCGGGACAGGTCGGTCTTGTAAAATCTCTCCCATATCTGGTTGATATCCTTTGCCGGGATCCCTATGCCGGAATCCTTTACGCTTGTGTAGACCTTCCTGCCTCTGATCACCGTCTCGATCCTGATCACTCCTCCCTGTTCGCTGAATTTGATCGCGTTGTCGGTGAGGTTGTACAGGACCTGCTGGATCTTTTCCCGATCCGCTCTTACTGTCAGGCTCTCCCCGGTGAGCACCAGATCCAGGATCATGCCCTTTTCCCGGCATCTTCCTCCAAAGGTTTCAGCCACGCTCCTGATCACTGCATTTATATCAAACTCCGTGGTATTCATCAACATTCCGCCGGTCTCAAGGTTGTTGAGTTCCAGCAGGCTGTTTGTGAGACCCTTCAGTCTGTCGGTCTCCGAGAGCACTATCTTCAGGTACTTCTCATGCATCTCCGGAGGTATGGTGCCGTCTATCATGGCCTCCAGGTAGCCCTTTATGGATGTCAGCGGGGATCTGAAATCATGGGATACATTGGCGATGAATTTCTTCTGATCATCCTCTGTTCTGGCTATCTCTCCGGCCATATATGAAAGAGAGGCCGCGAGATAACCCATTTCGTCGTCGCTGTCCACCGACAGTTCGTAATGCATATCGCCGGAAGCGTATTTTTCCGTGGCTTTTGTGATACAGGTCAGGGGCACGTACACGATCTCGGTGAAAAATATCAGGATTATGAGGGACAGCAGGAATATCATCAAAAACTGTATGTAAGCTATGTCCATATAGGAACGAACGCTCTCCGTAAGACCGGATACGGGGTAATGGATGATCACGTAGCCCCTTACCGCATATCCGCTGGTTATGGGCGAGAGCACAGACAATCTGTCTTCCTTAAAACTGCCGAAAAATCTTCCCACACAATAGCCCGTGCCTGATACAGTGGTGACAGAGGGATCAAACCCCGTGACATACCGTGGATTCTCAACATCCACAGGCGCCGAAGAATCAAGGACCACCAGTCCCGAGGGATTTACTATCCAGATGACTGCTTCCAGATAGCTTTCCACTGCGTCCAGCTGCCTCTTCACCGTAGCAAGGGAGGTTTCGTTGGAGTAAAGCCCCGACGCGTAATCGTTTGCTATCAAAGTGGCTTCACGGGCCAGATTCTCCGCCTTCTCCGAGTAAACCTGGCGTTCCATGAGATTTTCCGTAAACACAGCGGTGAACATGAACGCGAAGACCCCGAATATCGCGTAGGCCAATATGAACTTAACGTACAAGGTTCTCCTCATACAGATGAGAATAAATCCCGTTTCAGTCCCGTGTCAAATTTTTTTCGGAAATGATATCCCCCGTATCCTATACAAATGCTGATTTTTCTGATATATTTTTCTTGCATTTATTAACACTTTTGGGATTATCAGGGCATATTATTCAAATGAGATCGATACAGACCAGGATCATACTGATCATAACCTTTCTGATGGTGGTTGTCACGGTGGCCATGGGGTTTACCGCCATTCTGCGCACGAACCGGATACTGGACGAAGATTCGGACCGCATCATGAACCTCACCGTGGAACAGAGCGCGCGGGATATGGACGCAATGCTGAACTCCGTGGAACAGTCCGTGGGCACCATCTATAACTACGCAGAAAAACGCGCCGAGACCTACAGGAATTTTCTTACGGATGAGGAAGAGAGGAAACACTTCAACTACGATATCTCCGAACTCGGGAAGAGTATAGCCGAAAAGACTCCCGGCGCCATGTCAGTGTATCTCAGGTACAATCCCGAGGTTTTCAGTCCCACCGAGGGCTTCTGGTATACCTACGATATCGGCGACGGTGCCTGGACCTCCGCCGAACCCACCGATATGAGCCTTTATGACAAGGACGATGTTGAACACGTGGGCTGGTATTACATCCCGGTGGAGACCGGCAAGCCGCTCTGGATGGACCCTTACTTCAATCAGAATCTTGGGATCGACATGATCTCCTACATCATTCCCTACTACCATGACAGCAGCACCGTGGGCATAATCGGGATGGATATAGATCTGAGCCTTTTGCGCGATCTTGTGAAAGATATTAATCTGTACGAAAGCGGCCGGGCTTTTCTGGTCTCCCCTCAGGGCGACATAGTATTTCACTTTGATTATCCGGAAGGGGTGAGAGCCAAAGAACTCACCGACAACCTTATGCCCTTCATCGACAGCGTTCTCAACAACTCGGTTGATGAAGTCCGGACGCTCAAGGGGATTGACGGAGTCAAACGGAAGATCCTCATGAAAAAGCTGCGCAACGGCATGATCCTGGGCCTCAACGCTCCCGTAAATGAGATCAATACGCCCACCAGCACCCTGTCCCATCAGCTTTTAATGATATCTCTGCTGATACTTCTGTTGGCCATCATCATCTGCCTTGCCTGGGTCAGGACAGTCACCGCGCCGCTGAAGCACATGACGAAAGTGGCCGAGCATTACGCCGACGGAGACTACAGCGACGAGATGAACACGGACAGCAGGGATGAGATCGGGATCCTGTCCCGTTCGCTGCAGTCAATGGCCACGTCCCTAAAGAACCAGATCGAGATCGCGGATTCCGCAAATAAGTCCAAAAGCATCTTCCTCGCCAATATGTCCCACGAAATCCGCACCCCCATCAACGCCATACTGGGCTTTGACGAGATGATCCTCAGGGAGAGCAATGAAAGCAATATAAAGGAATACGCCGCAAACATCAAAGGGAGCGGACAGACGCTCCTGGCACTGATCAATGAGATCCTGGACTTTTCCAAGATCGAATCCGGGAAGCTGGAGATCACTCCAGTCGAGTACGAAACAGAACCCCTCATCGATGATATGATCAAAATGATCGCTTTCCGGGCAAAGGAAAAGAATCTGGAGATCATACACAGGATAGACAGCGGCATCCCGGCGAAACTCTACGGGGATGACATAAGGATCAGGGAGGTCCTCACCAACCTGCTGACAAATGCGGTTAAATACACCTTATCCGGAACTGTGACCTTCACGGTGCAAAGACTCTCTTCGGACGAAACGACGGTCAGGCTCTTCTTCTCTGTCAAAGACACCGGGATAGGGATCCGGGAGGAGGATATGGCTCATATCTGGGATTCCTTCCAGAGGCTTGACCAGGAACAAAACCGCGGGATCGAAGGCACGGGACTGGGTCTGGCCATTACCCGTAAATACGTGGAGCTTATGGGCAGCACGCTTGAGATAGAGAGTGTATACGGTCAGGGATCCGATTTCCGTTTCGAACTGGATCAGAAGGTCATCGACCCCTCTCCCATAGGTGACTTTGACAAAAACCGCGCGAATCATCACAAAGCAGTGGAAATATACAGCGAGGGCTTTGAGGCTCCCGACGCCCGCGTTCTGGTAGTGGACGACGTGGCACTCAATCTCACTGTGTTCAAGGGACTGCTCAAGAATTCAAAGATAGATATCGATACGGCAGCCAGCGGTTTTGAAGCGATAGAAAAAATGCGGGCTTCCGAGTACGATATCGTATTTCTGGATCATATGATGCCCGAGATGGACGGCATTGAGACCCTGTCCAGGATACGCTCCGACAAAGAGTGCGGAAACAGCCATACGCCCGTGATCGCCCTCACCGCCAACGCCATATCGGGCGCCCAGAAAATGTACACGGATAACGGCTTTACCGATTATCTGAGTAAACCCGTGAACCCCGCTTATCTGGAACAGCTTCTGTTAAAGTATCTGCCCCGCGACAAGGTACACCCCCTTGAAACCGGAGGAAAGAAACCCGGCACAGCCCCGGAGAAGGAAGGGTCTGACGGCACAGTCCGGAAAGAAGATCTGAAAGAAGCCGGTAAGGCGGTCCAAAATAAAACAAAGAAAGGTTTCGCGGAAACTCATCTGATAGACACAGAGAAGGGACTCAGATCCTGCGGCGGAGACAAAGGGTTCTACGCCGAAGCAGTCAAAGCGTATATCGAGGACGACTTCGAAACCAAATTACAGAACGCCTACGCCGGTGAAAACTGGAAGGACTACAAGATCCATGCCCACGGGCTGAAATCGTCCTCACTTGTCATCGGCGCTCAGGAATTGTCGGATCTGGCCAAAGAAGCGGAGCTCTCGATAACCGATGATCATATCTCAGACTTTGTCAGGGAAAACCACGAAAAACTCCTGGACCTCACCCGGACATCCGTAGACGACGCTTACGAGATACTTGCAAATATCTGAGACCCGATCTCTCCTTTTCAGTCAGGATCCCGTAATGCCGTCCGGTCATCCGGCCGGGCAGGGGGAGATGCCCCCGCCCGCCGTCACACCGGATTGATCTCCTCAACGGATCAAAGATCGTAATACATGGCAAATTCCGCAGGATGCGGGATCTGTGAGATATGATCCAGATCCCGGCGCTCGGCCCTGATCATCTGCTTGAGAAGCCTCTCCGGGAAAACGCCTCCCTTAGTCAGGAATTCATTATCCTTTTCAAGGGCATCGATGGCTTCGCCCAGATTCTTCGGAAGTCCGGAAATCTTCGCCTTTTCCTCATCGGAAAGGTCATAAAGGTTGAAATCATAAGGCCCCCAGCCTTTCTCGTGGGGATCTATCTTCTTTTGGATCCCGTCGAGCCCGGCCATGAGTATGGCTGAATATGCGTAATACGGATTGCAGGTCGCGTCGGGGTTCCTGAGTTCAAACCTCTTGGTCTCCGGAGTCTTTGCGTAAGCGGGGATCCTTATGACCGCGCTCCGGTTGGCCATGGCGTATCCTATGGTCACCGGCGCTTCAAAGCCGGGCACAAGCCTCTTGTATGAATTCGTGGAGGGATTTGTGATGGCGCATATTGCAGCCGCGTGGGTGAGGAGCCCGCCCATGAACCAGTGCGCCGTATCGCTCAGCTGGGCGTACTTGTCGGGATCGTAGAATACGGGTTTTCCGTCCTTAAAGAGATGCATGTGCACATGCATACCGCTTCCCGCCTCGCCGGCAAGGGGCTTGGGCATAAAAGTGGCCGTGCAGCCGTGCTCCATTGCTTCATTCTTGATCACATATTTTGCGGACATGGTGTCATCGGCCAGCTTCAGCATGTCTCCGAGTTCCACCTCTATCTCCATCTGTCCGCAGCCGCCCACCTCATGATGGTGGTATTTCACATCGATGCCCCAGTCCGCCATGGCGAGACACATCTCGCTTCTCAATGTGTTGTAGATATCCTGGGGAAGCGTGGTGTGGTATCCCTTTCCATGAGGGACCTGAAACCCGTTATTATTATCGTCCATCTCCGTGACCCAGGGAGCCTGCCGGGCCGCGATCCTGGAACTGACCGTTCCTCCCTGGATCTCATAACCCACCTCATCGAAGATGTAGAATTCGTATTCGGGCCCTATCCTCATCTCATCCGCGATCCCCAGTTCCTTCATGTATTCGAGTGCGCGGATGGCGACATTTCTGGGATACTGATCAAAAGGCCTGTTCTCGGGCAGGTCAATGATCCGGACGTCGCCTATCATGGACAGAGTGGGAACCTCCGTATAATTGTCCACCACCGCCGAATCGAGAACGGGCACAAAGACCATATCGCTGTTTTCAATAGGCGCGTAACCGTAGTTTGAGCCATCGAAGCCGATCCCCAGCTCCATGGTGCTTTCCGTGAGCCTTTCCGCGGGTATGGTCAGATGTCTCCACCTGCCCGTAATATCCGTCAGTTTAAAATCCACAAACCGGATATCCTGCTCTTTGATCAATGCCCGGATCTCTGCCAGTGTTTTTCCCATAGATTGTCCTCCTCCTTGCTTGCCTTTGTCACTGTGTCTCAAATTTATATCCAACCCCCCATATGGTTGAGATCCGCCATTGACCCTTTCCTTCGCCTATCTTTTCCCTGATCCTCTTTATATGGACGTCCACGGTCCTGGTGTCTCCGCCGAATTCATATCCCCAGATGCTGTCCAGAAGCTGCTCTCTGGAGTAGACGCGGTTGGGGTTCGACGCGAGAAAATACAGGAGTTCTATCTCCTTTGGAGGCATATCCACGTTTTTGCCCATATACACCACGGAATAGTTCGTCATATTGATCTCAAGATCCTGATAGGATACGCTCTTAACGTCGTCATCCTCCGACTCCCGGCGGTTCATCCCCGAACGTCTCAGCAGCGCCTTGACTCTGGCCACAAGCTCCTTTGAATCGAAAGGCTTTTCCATATAATCGTCCGCGCCCAGTTCGAGTCCCAGCACCTTGTCGAAGATCTCTCCCTTTGCGGACAGCATGATGATCGGGATGACGGAATCCTTTCTCACCCTTCTCAGGACCTCATAACCGTCTATGCCCGGAAGCATCACATCCAGTATCATCAGTTCCGGGGAAAATCTCTTAAGCTCCGCGAGGGCGGACTCCCCGTCTCCCGATGTCTTTACTTCAAAGCATTCCTTTGTAAGGTAGAGAGAGATGAGTTCCGCGATATTTTCATCATCATCTACCACAAGTATCCTCTGCTTTCCCATCTTTTCTCCCTCTGTGCGTGAAGCAGCCGGGCTGCGGCGTAGTTCGTAACGTCTCCGGATAGCTGATCCGAAGGGATTAGCCTCAGATCCGCACTACAGTCACTCCCGCATCCCCTTCGCCGTAACCGGCCTCGGAGAAGCTCTTCACGCTTTTGTTTTTTTTCAGGTGTTCCCTGACCGCTTTTCTCAGTATACCATTTCCCTTGCCGTGTATCACCCTTACGGGACTCATGTTCGCAAGGACGCAGTCGTCGATATACTTCGACAGCGCTGCTATAGCGTCGTCCGAATTCATGCCTGTGAGATTGATCTCGGAAGAGGTGTTGAGAGCCTTGTCCCTTCTGATGGAGGATACCCTTCCCCTCTTTTGCTTCCTGTCAGGTCTGTCGGGAACGAGATCCTTAAGCTCCACCTCAACGTCAATGAGACCGCATCTGATGGTGAGCCGTCCTCTTTTGTCGGGAGACGTGACCACCACGCCCCTCATGTTTGAGGGCACTGCCTTCACCTGGGTCCCCGGAATGGCTTCCTCCGGTTTCATAAGCTTATGGGAAGGCTCTTTTATTACTGTTTCCTTCTCTTCCGCCTTTCCCCGTTTCTTCTTTTCACCCTTCTCTTTTTCCAGCTCGGCCCGCTCTCTTGCGATCTCCTCTCTTTCCTTCTCCAGCTCCTTCCGGACGCTTTCAAGTTCCGACACCACTGTTTCAAAGCTCTTTTCGTCGTCGTCCATCTTCTTTACGGCTTCCCTCAATATGTAGTCGGGAAGTCCCAGCCTCCCGGAGATGGCAAAGGCGTTGCTCTTTCCGGGAACGCCGGTGAGCAGCCTGTAGGTCGGACTGAGCGTAGTCTCGTCGAATTCACAAGAGGCGTTCATTATCCCTTTAGTCTTCAGCGCGTAGAGCTTGAGTTCCGAGAAATGCGTGGTCGCCATGGTCCTGACGCGCCTCAGGTGAAAATTGTCCAGAAGCGCCATGGCCAGGGCCGCCCCCTCTTCAGGATCCGTGCCGGCTCCGGGCTCGTCGAACAGGCAAAGGCTGTCGATGTCCGAAGTTTTCAGTATCTCCACGATATTCCTCATGTGTCCCGAAAAAGTGGAAAGGTTCTGATCTATGCTCTGCTCGTCGCCTATGTCCGCATATACCTCCTTAAACACAAACAGTTCCGATCCTCCGGACGCGGGAATATGCATTCCCGCCTGCGCCATAAGGGTCAGAACTCCCACGGTCTTCAGGGAAACCGTTTTTCCTCCGGTATTGGGCCCGGTGATGATGAGCATATCCCACTCGTCTCCCAAGGTAACATCTATGGGGACCGCTGTCTGGGGATCAAGGAGAGGATGTCTGGCCCTTTTCAGCCTTATCACCCTTTCCCCGGTGATCACGGGTCTCATCGCGTTTTCTTCGAGAGCAAGTCTGGCCTTTGCGAAACTCAGATCAAGCTTTGCCATGAGTTCCTGATCGGCGGCCAGTTCCGCGGTGTGATCCGAAAGCCTGTAGGAGAGGTCCATGAGTATCCTCTCCTCCTCGTCCTGCTCCTTTATCTTGAGGACGCTTATCTCATTATTGATATCTACTACCGACGCAGGTTCTATGAAAAAAGTGGATCCGGATGCGCTCTGGTCATGGACCATTCCCGGAACCCTTGATTTGTATTCGCTCTTGACGGGAACACAGTACCTCATCCCCCTCTGGGTGATGACCGGCTCCATCAGATATTCCCGCTCCCTGCCCGTGATAAACCTGTTCAGGGCGTTCCTCACCTTTTCATAAGCCGCCTTAAGCTCCCTCCGGATCGAACGGAGAGTGTCCGATGCCTCATCCCTGATGCCTCCGTCGGGATCTATGCAGCGTCTTATATCGAGACGGATCTCTTTAAGGGGCCACAGACCTTCAAAATACGGAGTCAGGGAATCCTCCCCCGCATTCCTGGACCATTCTCTCAG
Source organism: Lachnospiraceae bacterium (assembly GCA_016288705.1). GTDB lineage: Bacteria > Bacillota > Clostridia > Lachnospirales > Lachnospiraceae > JAEELB01. The sequence continues at coordinate 13,329 of JAEELB010000072.1, forward strand.
AGTCATGGCCCTCTCCAGCATTTCACTCACTGTCAGAAGTTCGGCCGAAGACAGGGAGGCCTCCGCTCTGAGCCTTGCCGTGATCTCTTTCAGATCCACGCATCCCGCAAAGGACACGTTCCCCTGGTTAAAGATGCGGTTCACGGCGTCTGCGGTCTCTTTTTGGGCTCTCTCCACCGGGAGCCTTTCATCCATGGGCAAAAGCTCCCTGCACAGTGCCTTTCCGGGATCGGAATCCGCATGTTTGCAGAGCCTGTCTATCACCTTATCATATTCCAGTGTTTTCAGTACTTTAGAGTTCATTTTTCAGATCTCATTATACCTCTTTTGTTTCCTGTATTCCATCAGCATTCTCCTCACCTTGGAAGCGCGCCTCCTCGGAACAGGCAGGCATACCCCGTTTTTCAGGGTGATGTATTCCCTTTCGATCCTGGTCACATAATCCGGATTTACGGAAAAACTCTGTGAAACACAAATAAAACCGATCTCCTGGAAGGGAGCTGACACCCGGCCCATGCTGCCCACCGCAGTGAGGATATTATTATCCTTTACCATGTGCAGCTCTACCCTGTTTCTCCTCCCGGGCATCGTGCTCAGATACAGCACCTCGGCGCAGGCCACCAGCTCATCCGTTCTGTCCTCGGTCCTGAAGGGAACGAAATGTATCCCGGCCCACTTTTTTCTGTACAAAAAATAAGCTTCCAGCAGTTCTGCAAGCCCTGATGCCTTCTCTCTGTCTATTATTCCAAAACAATGTGTCTGATTGATGATTCGGACAGGATCTTCATTTTCCCGGATCATAATGATCCTGGTATTCTTGTATTGCTGCCACAGATGCTTGCCGATAGAGAATCCTGCTCCCCCCTCCAGGTACGCTTCAAGTATCACCAGATCGTAGTTCTCATGCGCTTTGAGAAATGAGACCGACGTAGTATACATATGTATGGCGAGCCTTCTAAAAGGACCGGTATATTCGGTATTGTATATGGTTTCTATTATCTTTGATACTTTTCTGCAGTTCTCAGCGTCCTCAAGGCATACCGCTGCCTTCAGCACGTTGCATTACGCCCCCTCTCCTGTTTTCCCCATTTTTTTGACGAACGCCCTTTAAACCGGTTTCTCCCCCTGTCAGGTCGATACCGGATTGAAAACTCTGTCAAAATCCCTGATATTTCCTGCTATATCCCCACCGAACACCGCCGTGCCGGCCACGATGACCTCAGCCCCCGCATCCAGCACACGTTTGACATTCTGCGCCTTAATCCCGCCGTCAACCTCTATCAGGCAGCGGGACCCTGCCTCATCCCTGAGCCTGACGGCTTCCCTTATCCTTTCATCGGATTCCGGAAGATACGCCTGTCCCCCAAACCCCGGTTCCACGGTCATGATGAGCAGCAGATCAAGGTCCCTTATATAGGGAGTTACGTCGGAAACGGGAGTCCCGGGTTTTACGGACAATCCCGCGAGACACCCCAGATCGTGGATGCTCTCTATATCCTTCCCCACGTCTCCCGAAGCTTCCATGTGAATGGTGATAAGATCCGCCCCTGAATCGGCGAAGGCTTTGATATATCTGCCGGGATCCGTGATCATCAAATGAGCGTCAATGAACAGCTCCGGATCCTTTCTCACCGAGGCCAGAACCGGCATACCAAAGGAGATGGACGGCACAAAGTGGCCGTCCATCACATCGAAATGCACATACCTCACGCCATTATCCTTGAGTTCTCCCAGCTGGACGCCCAATTTCAGAAAATCGGCGGCCAAAATGGAAGGGGCAAGGAGCGGCGGTTTTCCGGGAAATCTTTTTTTATCCATCATCTGCCTTCGTATCCGCTTATTTCCCAAGGAATTTCCTGACAGTCTCATAAACACCCTGACCGTCAAAGCCGTATTTTTTGATCAGGTCGCCGGCGCTTCCGGACTCGCCGAACTCGTCTCTCACGCCTATGCGGTACACCTTTGTGGGCGCGTCTTCGGAAAGAGCCTCGCATACCGCGCTGCCCAGACCGCCTATAATGCTGTGCTCTTCGGCCGTCACCACCATTCCGGTCTTGCGGGCGCTGTTCACCACAAGTTCACGGTCCAGAGGCTTGATGGTCGCGATATTGATTATCTCTGCATCGATCCCGGCGTCCTTCAGCATTTCAGCCGCATCGATGGCCGCAGCCACCAGGATGCCCGTGGCAAATATGGACACATCCTTGCCTTCCTTTATGATGGAGCCCTTCCCCAGTTCGAATTTGTATCCGGGAAGCTTGTCCGTGACCACGGGAACCGCTGCTCTTCCGAACCTCATATACACAGGGCCGTTGTGTTCAAGCGCGGCCTTTACCGCCACTATGGATTCCGCATAATCCGCAGGAGAGATGACGGTCATCCCGGGAAGCGCTCTCATGAGGGCAATATCCTCAAGGGCCTGGTGGGATGCGCCGTCCTCGCCCACCGTCACACCGGCGTGTGTTCCGCCGATCTTTACATTGAGCCTGGGATAAGCCACCGAATTCCTGATCTGATCGTAGTTTCTTCCGGTGGCAAATACCGCAAAGGAGCTGATGACGGGGATCTTGCCGGTAGTCGCAAGTCCTGCGGCTATGCCCGTCATATCCGCCTCTGCCACGCCGCAATCCACGAATCTCTCGGGATGCGCCTTCTTAAACTGTCCGGTCTTTGTGGAGCCCGCAAGGTCTGCGTCCAGCACCACCATGTCCGGGAATTCGTCCGCCCATTTCACAAGGGCGTCGCCGTAACCTTCTCTGGTTGCCTTTTTCACTATATCCATTATGATCCTCCATTTCTGCCCTTGCCTCCACCTGAGGCAGGTGCGCGGGTATCTTCCTTCTTGTCAGCCTATTGCCTGCTCCACCTTGTCCAGATCCTGCATGGCGATATCATACTGCTCCTTGTTGGGAGCCTTTCCATGCCAGCCTGCCTGACCTTCCATATAGGAAATGTCCTTGCCCTTTGTAGTCTTTGCAATGATGGCGGTGGGCTTTCCCTTGGTCTCACGGGCTTCGTTGAACGCCTTCTCCATCTGTGAAAAGTCGTGGCCGTCGATATTGATCACGTGGAAATTGAATGCTTCAAACTTCTTGTCGATGGGATAGGGCGAGCACACCTCGGAGATGGCTCCGTCTATCTGGTAGTTATTGTTGTCCACTATGACGCAGAGGTTGTCCAGCTCGTGCGCACCCGCGAACATTGCAGCCTCCCAGAGCTGGCCTTCCTGAAGCTCTCCGTCTCCGGTCATTGTATAGACCCGGTAGGAAGCATTGTCCATCTTTCCCGCTACAGCCATTCCCACTGCTGCGGAGATGCCCTGTCCCAGAGAGCCCGTAGACATGTCCACTCCGGGCACTTCGTTCATGTTGGGATGTCCCTGAAGGTAGGACCCCAGATGACGAAGGGTCTTAAGATCCTCCACCGGGAAATAACCCCTGTTGGCAAGGGCGGCGTAAAGTCCCGGCGCCGCATGTCCTTTCGAAAGCACGAATCTGTCCCTGTCCTTCTTTTTGGGGTCCTTGGGATCAAGGTTCTTCATCTCGGCGAAATAAAGATACGTCAGGATATCGGCTGCTGAAAGGGATCCTCCCGGATGCCCGGCCTGAGCGCCGTATACCCCCTCGATAATGCCGCGCCTGACCTTTACTGCGGTTTTCTTAAGTTCGAGTTCAGTCATGTCTTCTCCTTCCTTATTCGGTTGAATTGCGGCTGGACACCCGGTACTGCAGAGGTGTCATGCCAAACGCCTTTTTAAACGTCCTGTTGAAATGCTCGACGTTCTGGTACCCTGTCTGATATGCGATCTCATCCACCCTAAGATCTGTTGTCTTTAAAAGTGTCCTGGCTTTCTTCATCCTGATCGATGCCACCTGGGACACAAAGGTCCGTCCTGATTTGTCCTTGATGTACTTGGAGATATACGGCTCGGAAAGGTGGAATTCCCTTGCCACGCTCCCAAGGGTCACGGTCCTGTAATTGGACTGGATATAGGACATTATGGATTCCAGCCTGTCATTTACGGAAACGTTTTTATTTCCGGATATGGAGGGGAGCTTGTTCACAGCCACCGTCAGCGCGTGGATCGAGGCTTTGATTATATCCTCGTCCATGCCGGCGCCCCAGTACATGTATCCGTGACTTGTAATCCCCACGTAGGCCATGGCCTTCGACGAAGATCCCCTGGAAAGAGCGTGCTCCTCATATACGGAGAGCTCGTAATCTATCTCAAAATACTGCTTTATCGTATTGCTGACCGCGTCCAGTCGCCCGTTTCCGGCCGCGTCCACAACTGCCGTGCGGCCTCTGGACTGTATGGTGGTCTCCGCCATGATCCCGTTCTCCTGACGGAAATGACATTCCGGGATACAGAAATAGGGAAGCGGCTCCACATATTCCTTCTGGAAAATATCGTACACAAGGCGCGGCGACAGCTCCTTGTGTTCCACATCGGATACGTGCTTCACGGCGTATCCCACCTGCTCCCGCATCTTTTCCGGAAGGGAAATGCTGAAATTCTCCTTGAGGATATAGGCCACGCCGCCCTTTCCGGACTGGCTGTTTATCCTGATGACGTCCGAATCGTAGGTGCGTCCGATATCCACCGGATCTATAGGCAGATAAGGCACGGTCCATACATCCGATCCGGTATCCTTCCTGTACGCCATTCCCTTTGAGATCGCATCCTGGTGCGAACCGGAAAACGCGGTGAACACCAGATCCCCGGCGTAGGGCTGTCTCTCGTAGACCCGCATGCCGGTAAGTCTCTCATATACCTCACGGATGCCGGGCATGTCTGTGAAATCGAGTCCCGGATCCACGCCGTAGGAATAGAGGTTCATGGCAAGAGTGACGATATCCACGTTTCCCGTTCTCTCCCCGTTTCCGAAGAGAGTGCCTTCCACCCTGTCCGCTCCGGCAAGGACCGCAAGCTCGGCGTCCGCCACGCCGCAACCCCTGTCATTATGGGGATGAATGCTGAGCACTACCCCGTCTCTGTTTACCAGATGTCTGTCCGCATATTCTATCTGAGATGCAAACACATGGGGCATGGCCGTCTCCACCGTTGCGGGCAGATTGATGATGGACTTGTGTTCCCTGTCGGGCTTCCACACATCCAGCACCGCGTTGCACACCTCTATGGCGTATTCCGTCTCCGTCCCGTGAAAACTTTCGGGGCTGTATTCGAACAGGAAATCCCCGTCAGTCTCATCCGAAAGCTCTTTCAGCAGCTTTGCCCCATCCACCGCCAGCTTCAGGATCTCATCCTTGTCTTTTTTGAAGACCTGCTCCCTCTGTGCAACGGATGTTGAATTGTAGAGATGGACCACAGCTCTCGGCGCTCCCTTTACGGCTTCAAAGGTGCGCCTGATGATATGCTCTCTGGCCTGGGTCAGCACCTGCACGGTGACGTCATCCGGGATCATGTCCCTCTCGATGAGCGCCCGCATAAATGCGTATTCCGTTTCCGAAGCGGCGGGAAACCCCACTTCGATCTCCTTAAATCCGATCCTGAGAAGGAGCTGGAAGAACTCGATCTTCTCATCCAGACTCATGGGCTCTATCAGAGCCTGGTTCCCGTCTCTCAGATCCACGGAACACCATATGGGAGCCTTGTCATAATGGTCCTTTTTAACCCAGTCGTACGTTATGTCCTGAGGCAGGAAGTACTGCCTCATATACTTAGCTGCATTCACGAATAAGATCCTTTTCCTTTCTGTTCTTTATGATCATCCTCCGGATACTGCAAAACCGCCTGCGGTCCGGATCTCATAACCTCGCCTTGAGAGTCTCCGTCATTTCCTCATAGCCCGGCTTCCCCAGGAGGGCAAACATGTTCTTCTTGTAGCTCTCGACTCCCGGCTGGTTGAAGGGATTCACACCCAGGATATATCCGGATACGCCGCAGGCGTATTCAAAGAAATAGAAGAGAGCCCCTATGCTCTTTTCATCCATGTCCGGTATCTTCACCATGAGGTTAGGCACGGAACCGTCGGTATGGGCCAGGATGGTGCCGTTCATTGCGGATTTATTGGCAAAATCCACTTCCTTTCCCGCCAGATACTTGAGGCCGTCCAGATCCGAATCAGCCTCGGGGATTATCAGGCTCCTGCGGCTCTTTTCAACATTTATCACCGTTTCGAACATGACCCTGGAACCGTCCTGGATAAACTGCCCCATTGAGTGAAGGTCTGTGGTGAGGTCCACGGATGCGGGATAGATCCCTCTCTGATCCTTGCCTTCGGATTCGCCGTAGAGCTGCTTCCACCATTCGGAGACAAAGTGCAGTCCGGGCTCGTAATTCGCCAGTATCTCGACTGCCTTTCCCTTTCTGTGAAGTATGTTCCTTACGGAAGCGTAGAGCATGGAAGGATTCTCCTCGTAAGGAGTCTTGAGGACTGCCTCTCTCTCCTCGGCCGCGCCCTTCATAAGAGCCTCTATATCAGCCCCGCTCACTGCTATGGGAAGCAGGCCGCAGGCGGTGAGGACGGAATATCTGCCGCCCACATCATCCGGGATCACGAAGGTCTCGTAGCCTTCATCATCGGACATGGTCCTGAGCGCGCCCTTCTCCCTGTCGGTAGTGCAGAAGATCCTGTCCTTTGCGCCTTCTTTTCCGTATTTCTCTATGAGCTTTTTCCTGAAAAACCTGTAGGAAATGCCGGGTTCCGTTGTAGTCCCGGACTTTGAGATCATATTTATCGAAAAATCCCTGTCCCCGACGAGATCCATGAGATCGGCGATATATGTGGGGCTCATGCTGTTTCCCACAAAGTAGATCTCGGGAGTCTTGCGGTCTTCCTTTGACTGCATATTGTAAAAGTTGTTTCTGAGAGCCTCAATGGCAGCTCTCGCTCCGAGATAGGATCCGCCGATGCCGATGACGATCAGGACTTCGGAATTGTCCTGTATCTTTTTTGCGGCTTTCTGTATCCGGGCAAATTCTTCCTTGTCGTAATCCACGGGAAGATCTATCCATCCCAGGAAATCGCTGCCTGCCCCGTCTCTGGAAATAAGGGTTTCTCTGGCGCTCTCCGCGGTCCTCTTCATGTTTGAGACCTCGTGTTCTCCCAGAAAACCTATCGCCTTGGAATAGTCAAATGTGATAATACCGCCCATGTAGCCCTCCTTTTTTGCACTTACCGGACCAAAAATGAGATCCCGCCCGGTGTCACATAAGAAGCCGCGGATCGCTCCGCGCCCGTCGTTCTGTCGATCATAACATAATTGATATTTTTTATCAACGTCTGCTTGCCGGTCCCAAATTTAATAAATAATTAATAGTTGTGTCATATTATATACATATTTCCTTGTTAGACTGTACTCGTGGCAGTTGGGTCACGCATTAGACAAGGATACCTTCATTTTTATAGATAACTTTCCCTCTTAAGGATTGAGCCGGCGGTTTATCCGCCGGCTCGATCCTTTTATCTCCCTTTTATCGCTTCTCTGATCACTTCCATGACCTTTGCCTGGGAATCGACCACCGGACTCTCGGCCATCCTGGCCTCATATTTTTTACGATCCCTCCACAACTCCGCTATCTTCTCCAGCAGATATCTGTGAGTCAGATCGTCCTCGTCCACAACTATGGAGTATCCGGCTTTTTCGAAGGATTTTGCGTTCAGTATCTGATCCCCCCTGCTCTGGGCAAGGGTCAGGGGGATAAGGATATTCGGCTTTCTGAGAGCCAGCAGCTCCCCTATGGCGTTGGCTCCGGCTCTTGAGATCACCACGTCCGCGGCGGCGAAGAGATCCGGAAGCTCATCCGTAAGATATTCAAACTGCTTGTATCCCGGCTTTGTCAGGAGGAGATTGTCTATCTTTCCTTCACCTGCCACGTGGGCCACATCGTATCCGGGCAGGAGTTCGGGAAGCACGCCCCTCACGGCTTCATTTACGGCTACGGACCCCTGGGATCCCCCGATCACCATAAGGACCGGCTTCTGGCCGTCAAAACCGCACAGTTCAAGGCCTCTCCTCTTGCTGCCCTGGAAAAGCTCCCGCCTGATGGGCATCCCCGTCAGCACTGCCTTTGCAGGCGGCAATAAGGACATGGTCTCGGGAAAATTGCAGCAGACTTTCTCCGCGACGGGGACGCACAGCTTGTTTGCCAGTCCCAGGGTCATATCTCCCTCGTGGATCACACATGGGACCTTAAGGCTCGCAGCCGCCCTGACCACGGGGACCGCCACAAAACCGCCCTTCGAAAACAGACCTACCGGTTTTATCTTTTTGATCAGCTTCCGGGCCTGCCTCATTCCCATAAAGACCCTGAAAGGATCCGAGAAATTCTTGGGATCGAAGTACCGTCTGAATTTGCCTGTGGACACTCCGTAGTAGGGTATCCCCTGCTCCTCCATAAGCCGCTTTTCTATTCCCGATATGGATCCGATATAGATGGGCTCAAGCCCCTCGTCCCGGATGTAAGGGAGAAGCGCCAGATTCGCAGTCACATGTCCTGCCGAACCGCCTCCTGTCAATATAAACTTGCGAGATTCCACCTTCTACTCTCCTGTCGTTTCCTGAACCTGTACCAAGCTTGAAGAAATATATCCTTCCTCCTGCTGCCCGTCCCGGGAATATATTATCCTGACCCAGTCCCTGTTTTCCGAATAACCGAGGAAATCATAGGTATCCCCCGTGCCGGTGGTACCGATAATGTTGTCTTCTTCCTTTGTGGGCGACGACCTCACATTGGCTTTCGTGGAGGTGACGTAGACCGTTCCGAGAACAGGAGACAGGATCTCCTCCTTTGGCCCTTCGGCTCCCATTGTCGGGAGCATGACGGTTCCTGCCGTCTCTCCCGCCGATGATTCCATAGCGCCGTTTTTCTTTCCCGATTTCATGAACTGCATTATGACCACCATCAGGATCGCCGCTACTATGGCGGCTCCCACAAGTATCATGGCTATCATTATGCCTTTGTCCGTCGCATCCTCTTCCTCGTCGTCATAATCGTAGTCGTCCCTCTCCCGCATCTCCCTTATCCGGACTTCACTTCTGCGATGAGGCTGTTCCGGCGGTCTCCCGGGCTGCGGCTGCCTGCCGCCCCTTTGGGGCCGGGGCGCCTCATCCTTCTCCCTGAAGATATTGGTGGCAGACACATGCTCCTGCCTGTCCCGGGATTTTACGGAATGGGCGGCCTCTGCGATTATGTTCTTTTCCACCTCTTCAAAGGGGATCTCTTTTGTCTCCAGTTCCCTGATGGGAGGGACGTCGTCCTCGGGCTCCTCATCCTCAGGGTCATCCTGATCCGCGGTGAAAACCGTTTCATTGACCGATTTTCCGCAGCTCTGGCAGAATCTGGCCCCGGGTCTGAGCATTGCGTTGCAGTGGGGGCATCTCCCCTCCTTTACCTGTTTCGCTCCGCAGACAGGACAGAAAGTATCGGTATCCAGGAGCTCTGCGTTACATTGAGAGCACCTCATTTCAATTTACTCCTCCGTTGGGATCCGCCGACGGGGAAGATCCATCGGAACCCTGTCCTTCGCCCTCGCCTTCAGGGGAAGCCTGATCTCCCGCATTTTCTTCTTCCTCTATTTCCTCTCTGACCTTGGCTATCTTTGCGACGCGGACATCCTTGTCCAGCCTGATGAGCTTTACGCCTGACGCCCCCCTGGACAGCACCCTTATATCGCCCATCCTGATCTGGATGATTATCCCGGCGGTGGTGATTATCATGATCTCATGCTCATCATCCACTGCCTTTACTCCCACCACGGACCCGGTCTTTTCGGTGATCCTGTAACACATTATCCCCTGACCGCCCCTGTGGTGTGGTGTGAACTGGTCGAGAGCGCTTCTCTTGCCCATGCCGTTTTCGCTGACTATGAGAAGCGACGACCCCTGGGAGGTGATCTGCACTCCTATGACTTCATCGCCTTCTTTAAGCCTGATGCCCCTTACGCCGCGCGCGGTCCTGCCCATGGGGCGCACTTCCTTTTCATTGAACCGCATACACATGCCGTTCTTTGTCACGATGAAGATGTCCTCTGTCTCATCGGTGCTCTTGACCTCTATCAGTTCATCATCCTCGTCCAGATTTATCATCCTGAGGCCGTTCTTCATTATCCTTGAGAACTGGGACATGGGAGTCTTCTTCACCACTCCCTTCTTTGTCACCATGAAGATGTTCCTGGTCTCGGAATACTCCGTGATGGGTATCATGGCTGTGATCTTTTCGTCCGGCTGGAGATTCAGAAGGTTCACCACAGCCGTTCCCCTGGCGGCCCTTCCCGCCTCGGGTATCTGATAAGTCTTGAGCCTGTATGCCCTACCCTTGTCCGTACAGAACATGATATAGCTGTGAGTGCCGGTCATGAGGAGATCTTCGATATAGTCGTCTTCGATGGTGGTCATCCCCTTTACGCCCCGGCCCCCGCGGTGCTGGGCGGAGAACTCGCTGCTCTCCATCCTCTTTACATACCCCAGGGAGGTCATGGCTATCACAGCGTTTTCATTGGGGACCAGATCCTCTGTCTCTATCTCTCCCTCGTAGTACCCTATGCGGCTTCTCCTCTCATCCCCGAAGGTTTCGGCCAGGACATTGATCTCGTCCTTTATCACGTTCAGGAGTTTATTATTGTCCGCAAGGATCTCCCTGAAATAGGCTATCTTTTTCAGGAGCTCCTCATGCTCCGCTTCCAGCTTCTCCCTTTCAAGTCCGGTCAGGGCGCGGAGTCTCATCTCCACGATGGCGTTCGACTGTTTCTCGGAGAGACCGAACCTCTCCTCCAGTCTCTGTCTGGCTTCGGCGGGAGTTTTTGAACTCCTGATGATCCTGATGACCTCGTCGATATTGTCAAGAGCGATGAGAAGTCCCTGCAGTATGTGATCCCGCTCCTCCGCCTTGTTAAGGTCGAACTTCGTCCTTCTGGTCACCACATCTTCCTGGTGACGAATGTATTCGGTAAGGGTATCCTTCAGAGTCAGTATCTTCGGCTCGTTATTTACAAGGGCGAGCATAATGATGCCGAAGGTGCTCTGCATCTCCGTATGTTTCCAGAGCTTGTTCAGGATGATGTTCGGATTCGCGTCGCGGCGGCACTCGATGACCACCCTCATGCCCTCGCGGCTGGTCTCGTCCCGAAGGTCCGTGATGCCGTCTATCTTCTTGTCCTTCACAAGGTCCGCGATCTTCCTTATGAGATTGGCCTTATTCACCATGTAAGGAAGCTCCGTCACAAGGATACGGGTCTTTCCGTTAGGCATGGTCTCCATATCCGTCACTGCGCGGACCGTGACCTTTCCCCTGCCTGTCCTGTAGGCTTCCTGTGCTCCGGCGGTTCCCATTATTATACCTCCGGTGGGGAAGTCCGGAGCGGGCACCAGCTTCATGATCTCCTCGGGCTCCGTTTCACGGCCTTCCTCCGTGCGGTTCCTGATCATCAGATCCACCGCGCTTACCACCTCCCTAAGGTTGTGAGGCGGGATATTCGTAGCCATTCCCACAGCTATGCCGTTGGTGCCGTTCACCAGGAGGTTCGGGTATCTGGACGGCAGGACCACCGGTTCCTTTTCGGTTTCGTCGAAGTTGGGGATGAAGTCCACCGTGTCCTTATTGATATCAGCAAGCATCTCCATGCTGATCTTCGAAAGCCTGGCCTCGGTATATCGCATTGCAGCCGCGCCGTCCCCGTCGACTGAACCGAAATTCCCGTGTCCGTCCACCAGAGGATACCTGGTGTTCCAGTCCTGAGCCATATTTACCAAAGCCCCGTAGATCGAGGAATCGCCATGGGGATGATATTTACCCATGGTGTCACCGACGATCCTGGCGCACTTCCTGTGAGGTTTGTCAGGCGTGTTGTTCAGTTCCGTCATGGAGAACAGGATCCTGCGCTGCACAGGCTTCAAACCGTCCCTCACGTCCGGTATGGCACGGGACGCGATGACGCTCATTGCGTAGTCGATGTAGTTCTCCTCCATCTTCTTCTTGAGGTCTACATCCTCGATCCTGTCAAAGGTTATGCCGTTCTTCTCTTCATTCTCAGCCATTTTCTTCCTTTCGCACGTCTATGCCTGAATGTGAATGCTTACAGTTTTACCTCACTCATAAGCCTCTCTGATCATAATAAACTTCAAACCCTGATCCGAACTTTACACGTCCAGATTCTTTACGAACTTCGCGTTCTCTATGATAAAGTTCCGCCTCGGCTCGACCCGGTCTCCCATCAGCGTGTCAAAGGTTATATCAACCTCCGATTCGTCGTCTTCATTTATGTTCACGCGGAGCAATACCCTGTGCTCGGGATCCATGGTGGTATCCCAGAGCTGATCCGCATCCATCTCTCCCAGACCCTTGTAGCGCTGGATCTTGTTGTTCTGGTCGCGGCCCACCTCATTGATGATCCCTGCCAGTTCCTCATCCGAATAGGCGTACCATGACTTTCCGGACTTATCCAGCTTATAGAGCGGAGGCTTTGCCAGATACACATGCCCCTGGCGGATAAGCTCCGGCATGAACCTGTAGATAAAGGTCAGCATCAGAGTAGCTATATGGGCGCCGTCCACGTCGGCATCGGTCATTATTATTATCTTGTCGTACCTGAGCTTCGAGATATCGAAGTCCTCATGTATCCCTGTTCCGAAGGCCGTGATCATGGCCTTTATCTCTTCATTTCCGTAGATCTTGTCAAGCCTGGCCTTCTCAACGTTCAGGATCTTTCCGCGTAAAGGCAGGATGGCCTGGGTAGCCCTGTCCCGGGCGGTCTTTGCGGATCCGCCTGCGGAATCTCCCTCGACGATATATATCTCGCAGTTTTTGGGATCCCTGTCGGAACAGTCGGCCAGTTTTCCGGGGAGGGCGGTATTTTCGAGATCTGTTTTCCTGCGGGTGAGATCTCTTGCCTTCCTGGCCGCTTCCCTGGCGCGCTGTGCCAGAACCGATTTTTCGATTATAGCCTTGCCCACAGAAGGATTCTGCTCAAGGAAATAAGTGAGCTGCTCGTTGACAATGGACTGCACTGCTCCTCTGGCGTCCGCGTTCCCGAGCTTCTGCTTGGTCTGTCCCTCAAACTGAGGATCTTCGATCTTTATGGACACTATGGCCGTCAAGCCTTCCCTTATATCGTCTCCGGAGAGATTTGGTTCAGAATCCCGGAGCAGCTTCTGCTCCCGCCCGTAATCGTTGAAGGTCTTTGTGACCGCGTTTTTGAAGCCCTCCAGATGGGTCCCGCCCTCGGGAGTATTGATATTATTGACAAATGAATACACGTTTTCGGTGTAGGTGTCGTTATGCTGCATGGCCACTTCCACCAGAACGCCGTTCCTCTGCCCTTCGAAATACATGATCTCAGGGTAGAGCATCTGTTTGTTTTTGTTTAAATATTCGACGAACTCCTTTATGCCGCCCTCGTAATGGAAGGTGCGGCTCTGAACCTCGTCTCCTCTCAGATCGTTAAGCTCTATCTTAAGTCCTCTGGTGAGGAATGCCGTCTCCCTGAGCCTGGTCTTCAGCGTATCAAAGTCAAACTCTATGGAATCAAATATTGTGGCGTCGGGATAAAATGTGACCTTGGTCCCCGAGGCACCTTCCTCGCAGGTCCCGGCTTCCCTGAGGGGATACATGGTCTTTCCGCGCTCATATCTCTGCTCGTAAAGCTTTCCCTCGTGGCGTATCTCCACCTCCAGCCAGTCGGACAGGGCGTTGACCACCGATGCACCCACTCCGTGGAGTCCTCCGGATACCTTGTATCCGCCGCCGCCGAACTTTCCGCCGGCGTGCAGTATGGTGAATACTACCTCAACTGCGGGGATACCTGCCTTGTGATTGATGCCCACGGGGATGCCGCGGCCGTTATCCATGACCGTACAGCTCCCGTCCTTATTCAGATTTACGACTATGGAAGTACAGAATCCGGCAATGGCTTCATCCACGGAGTTGTCCACTATCTCATACACGAGATGATGAAGTCCTCTTAAGGATGTGGAACCTATGTACATTCCGGGCCTTTTTCTGACCGCTTCCAGACCCTCAAGTATCTGTATCTGGTCTGCGCCGTACTCGCCCTGCGCGGCCATTCCCCTTTCGATCTCTTCCTGTGTATCCTGCGTTATCTTTTCTTCAGCCATTTTTTCTTCCTTTGTGGTATCTGCGATCCCTTTTTGTGAACGGGATCACGTTTTTCACTGTTCCGGTGCCGGTAACCCCTGATGGATCTAAGCCGTATCTATTGTCACTGTTCCTTCTTCCACTCTGAAAGACCTTTTATATTCCAGATGTCCCTTTATGTTCTGTATGTCCGTACAGGTTATCAGGGTCTGCATATCTCCTATGGAACTTAAAAGCTGTCTCTGTCTCTCACTGTCCAGCTCGGAAAGCACGTCATCCAGCAGGAGAACGGGAGGTTCCCCTCCTTTATCCTTCACCATCTCAGTCTCCGCAAGCTTGAGAGACAGGGCTGCAGTCCTGATCTGTCCCTGGGAGCCGAATTTCCTCAGGTTCTGCTCGTTCGAAATGACCGCAATATCATCCCTGTGGGGACCTGCGTTGGTCCTTCCGGAATAAATGTCCCTTTCCCTGTTTGAGCGCATCTTTTCGGCATAATCCGTAACTTCTACATCAGGTTCATACTTCATGATGAGCAGTTCCCTGCCTGATGTGAGATCCATGTGAAGGGAACTGGCCTTTATGCTGATCTCATTCAGAAACTCAGCCCTGCGCCTTATCACTCTGCTCCCGTAATCAATGGTCTGCTCATCGATGATATCAAGAGTCGTTCTGTAGCCCGGAGTCTCTCTGATCTTTTCCAGAAGCTTTGTCCTCTGGGCGATCAGTTTGTTGTAGGCGCTCAGATCGTTCAGATAAGTCCTGTCTGTCTGACAAAGCTGAATATCCATGAACCTTCTTCTTTCGGAAGGCCCGTTTTTTATGATCCCGAGATCCTCGGGAGAAAAGAAGACCACTCTCAGATTTCCTATGTAGTCGGCAGCTCTTTTCTGCCTCTGCCCGTCTATCGCAAGTGATTTCTTTCCGCCGGCTCTCATGTGGACATCGAGCCTCACCGGTATGCCCTTTTGTCTTACGATGCCCCTTATATGGGCTTCCTCCTGACCGAAGTGCACCATCTCCCTGTCCTTTGAGCTTTTATGGGATTTCGTCAGGGCGCACACACAAATGGCTTCCAGAATATTTGTCTTTCCCTGGGCGTTTTTTCCGAAGAAAATATCCGTACCTCCCGAAAGATCGATATGCTGGGATTCATAATTTCTGAATCCGGATATATCCAGACTCTCAAGGATCATGGCTCTCTACTGTCACCGTAATACCTTCAAACGAGATCTTATCTCCTCCTTTGATCTTATGTCCCCTCTCTCTGCACACTTCCCCGTTCACCGCGACAAGACCCTCCTGTATCACAAGCTTCGCCTCGGCGCCGCTCTGGACAAGGTCTGATTTTTTTAGGGCCTGTCCCAGTTTGATGGAATCGTCTGAAATTGTGATCTTCCTGTCAGTCGACATTTACAAAATTGATGGGAAGCACCATATATACGTATGTGTCGTCGTCATTTCTCAGATAGCAGGGGGCTTTCGAATTTACAAAATCTATCGACACAGTCTCGTCGTCCACCGCTCTCAATGCTTCTATCAGGAATTTCGCGTTGAAACCGATCACTATGTCCTTGCCTGACTTTTCTATGTCTATATTGTCATCCGTCGAGCCTACCGCCGACGTGACCCTGATATTCATCGTCCCGTCTTTTATAGTGAGTATCACGGGTTTTGAATCTCCGTCCCTTACAAATATCCTCGCTCTTTCGAGTCCTGCGATGAGAGCTTCTCTCTTTACCAAAATCTTCGTCTCGTAGTCCGTGACGATCATCTGGTCCACGTCAAAGTAAGTGCCGTCCACAAGCTGGGACACCACAGTAGTCTTTTCAAAATCAAACACTATCCTGTTCTCGGAAATACTGATCACCACATCCTTTTCCGTATCGTCGTGAAGGATGCGGCTGATCTCGTTCAGGACTTTTCCGGGAATGATAAGCTTTCTGTTGCCGTAAGTATCCCTGAGCACGATCTTCCTGATGGAGATCCTCTTCCCGTCAAGACTTGCCACTTTCAATACATTTCCGTCTATCTCAAAACATTCCGAGGACATGAGCACGTTCGACTCGTTGCTGTTGATGGAAAAGATGGTCTGATTGATGATCTGTCTGAGGGAAAATTCACTGATAGTCAGTGAATCCGTGCGGTCTATGGCGGGAAGCACCGAAAACTCAGCCCCGTCTCTACCGGGCAGGGTAGTATTTTTGGCGGAACCGCTGGTTATTATGGTGCGGTAATTCTCCTTTGTCTCTATCCTTACGTCCGTCACTCCCTTTTCGTCCTTTTCACTACTCAGAGATTTGATGACCTTGTCCAGATAATCGGCCTCAAGCACTATCCTTCCGCTCTCTTCAATGGTCCCTTCTATCTCTGTCTCTATGACAAAGTCCGAATCGCTGGCTGTCATTGATATCCTTCCGTTCCTGGCGTCTATCAGCACACAGTCATGCATATTCAGAGTTGATTTCGAATTGATCGCTCTAGAACATACAGATATGGCTCTCTGAAACTCTTTTACGTCACTTACTATCTTCATCGCATTCCTCCTTTACTCAGCTCGATGCTGTCGATCCGGACAGATCAGACAAAAAAATAAAAATATAAAAAATTAAAAATAATAGTTTAATAATAATAACGGACGGGAAAATGTGGAAAACCCTTCTCATTATGTCTGTTGCTGAAAAAACTCCTGTGCCTATCTCTGTTCATTTTTCAAGGTTTATCTTGTTTCTCAGGATATCCATCTGATTCTTGAGTTCATAATTCACATTATCACCGGATATGCTCTCATCTATCGTGTCGATTGAGTGGATAACCGTGGAATGGTCCTTATTGAACAGTTTTCCAATGCCCTGAAGAGTGGTATCCGTCATTCTCCTGATGAGGTACATGGCTACCTGTCTGGGACGGCGGATCCTCTGATCCCTCTTCTTTGACAGCAGCTCGTCCTTTTCCACATCATAATAATTGCAGACTATGTCTATGATGAATTCAGGCGTAACCTGTTTCGGAGCATCGCTTATGATAATGTCCTTCAGGGCTTCCTGCGCAGTTTCGACCGTGAAAGGAGAATTCTTGAGCCGCTTGAAAGCTACGATCTTGTTTAAGGCGCCCTCCAGTTCACGGATATTTGTCTTTATGTTTTCGGCGATGTATTTCAGTACGTCATCGGTTTCTTCATTATGTTCTATCCCGAGCCTTTCCAGGTTCTTCACAAGGATAGCCATTCTGGTCTCATAATCCGGCGGCTGGATGTCGGCTATCAGCCCCATCTCGAACCTTGAACGGAATCTCTCGTCGAGAGTTTCCAGTTCCTTCGGAGGTCTGTCCGAAGAAATGACCACCTGTTTTCCGGCACTGTGAAGAGCGTTGAAAGTGTGGAAAAACATTTCCTGAGTCTGATCTTTTCCTATTATAAACTGAATATCATCTATGAGGAGGATATCCACACTCCTGTATTTTTCACGTATCTTATCTATGTTCTGGACTATGCCCGATCTCAGGGAAGCCACCACTTCATTCGTAAAGGTCTCCGAATCCACATACATCACCCGTGTATTCGGATTTCTCTGCAGTATGAAGTGACCTATGGAATGGATCAGGTGTGTTTTGCCGAGACCCGAACCTCCGTAAATGTAAAGGGGATTATACATGGTACCTGGATTTTCGGCCACGGCAACGCTGGCGGATTGGGCAAAATTATTGTTTGAGCCCACCACGAAAGTATCGAAGGTGTATTTGGGATTGAGATTGGCCCTTTCCATGGCCTGTTCCGTGAATGAATCCTTTACTTCAGCAGGTTTTTCCTCGGGTTCCGCCACGAATTCCACTCTGTACATGGAATCGGTGGCCTCGCTTATGGCGGCGGACATTATATCCGTATAATTCTTTGTGAGGTAGGACAGGGAAAAACTGTTCCCGGACGGGACATAGATCGTCACGAGCTCGTCCGAGACGCTGCCTATCTTAAGATTCTTGATCCATGTCTGGTACGAAACATTGGTGACTTCGTACTTTTCCATTAACGAATATTTTATTTCTTCCCAGTTTTCAAAAAGATCCATTTGACTCCGATCAACGCTCCGTAAAATTGCGGAAACATGTGAAGAGGCACATATTCCTCCACTTTCCGTAATAACCTCATACAGAGTGATATTCTAATATAAAATCGGGTCAGTGTCAAAAAAGATTTTTCCCATAGTACTTGACGTAAAGCAGTTTTCCTAATAAAATAGACAACTACTGTGCTGTTTGTCCGTAAAGTCCTTGATTTTACGGTTATATTGATTCAGATGGAGGTTTTATTGCTATGAAAATGACATATCAGCCCAAGAAAAGGCAGCGCGCAAAGGTTCATGGTTTCAGGGCCCGCATGAAGACTGCTTCAGGACGCAAGGTTTTATCCAGAAGGAGAGCAAAAGGCAGAGCACGCCTTACGGTTTCAAATCCGTCCTGAGTTTGAAGAGGACCTGCAGGACGATAAAGAAAAGCGCTGATTTCAAACGGGCTTACAGCAAGGGCAGAAGAGCCCGTGACGGATATATGACTCTTTTCGTCATAGATAACGGGCTTCCTTACAACAGAGTGGGTCCGGTGATATCGAAAAAGGTCGGGAACAGTGTCGTGAGGCACAGATACTGTCGTCTGATAAGGGAGATATTCAGGCTTACGGAATTCGAGAAAGCAGGTTACGATATGGTGGTTACAGCAGGGGCGGCAGCTTCTGATGCAGGATATTATGAGCTCGGATCGTCCTTCAGGCGTCTCGCCGGGAAGCTTTCCCTGTTATGAAAACGTTTTTGATCAAAATGATCAGGCTCTACCAGAGATATCTGTCTTCGTATAAGTATGCCAGATGTCCCTACACGCCTACCTGTTCTCAGTATGCTGTGGAAGCTCTTGAAAAACATGGTGTGATCAAGGGATCTGCTCTGGCTTTGTGGAGAATTTTAAGGTGTAATCCTTTCTCTCACGGGGGCTATGATCCTGTGCCGTGAAATGCGGTAATGCGTGAGGATAATAATGCTTTTAACAAAATCCGGTACTCCTTTGATAGGTCATCCGATAGCGGATATTCTGGGTATGCTCATGAACGGCATATTCAATGTGCTTTATTCCCTGGGACTTCATAACACCAGTTTATCCATAATCGGTATTTCCATCATAATCTTTACCATCGTCATCTATATGGCCCTTCTGCCTCTGACCATCAAACAGCAGAAGTTCGCCAAGCTTTCCGCCCGTATGAATCCGGAGCTCCAGGAGATCCAGAGCAGATACAAGGGAAAGAAAGATAACGATTCAATGCTCATGATGAATCAGGAGACAAAGGCCGTTTACGCAAAATACGGCGTTTCTCCTTCCGGTTCCTGCGTGCAGCTCCTGATACAGATGCCTATCCTCTTCGCTCTTTACCAGGTCATCTACAATATGCCTGCCTACGTTTCGAAGATGAAGGATGTGTTTGTGGAACTGGTGGACAAGCTTATTGCCGTGCCCGGCAGCGCGGAATTCATGCAGACCCTGTCTTCCGCAAACCGTTACGCAAAGCAGTTCACAAATGAAGCTTTCGCCGCCGGAGATCATGAATACATCTCAAATACGTATATCGACGTGCTCAACAGGGCGTCTTCCGCCGACTGGTCCTCTCTCACCGTCAAATATCCGGATCTCAGCAGTCTGATAGAGAGCACCCACAGCGCTCTCGTAAATTTCAACAGTTTCTTCGGTCTGGATATAGGTGAAGCGCCCAGGAACATATTTATGTCCGCCTGGAAGTCGCATTCATACGGGCTGGTCATAGGGGCTCTTATGATCCCCCTTCTCTCTGCTCTGACCCAGTTCATCAACGTCAAGCTCATGCCTCAGCAGAACAGCGGTTCCGGCAGGGACGGTAAAGGTTCCGGAAATGAGCAGTCCGATCAGATGATGCAGCAGATGAAGATGATGAACAGCATCATGCCCCTGATGTCGGCATGGTTCTGCTTCACTCTTCCTGCAGGAATGGGCGTTTACTGGATAACAGGCGCCGTGATCAGGTCCGTGCAGCAGGTCCTCATCAATAAGCACATAGACAAGATGGACATAGAGGCGGTCATCTCCGCAAATGAAGAGAAGGCAAAGAAAAAGATCGAAAAGGAGGGAGTAAAGGCCGAACAGCTCAGGAAATACTCCTCCATAAGCACAAAAGCTTTATATAACGGCAAAAAGTCCGACGGCAAGGGTAAGGATGCGGGATCAGGAAGTGACGAAGGAAAAACCGTCATTCCCGAGAACGTCGATCCCAACAGCCTGTTTGCCAAGGTAAATATGGTAAGCGAATACAATAACCGCAAAAAATAAAAGGGTTTTCCCATAGTTTTTTGAGAAAGGATCAAACATGGAGGAGTACAGGGAATTTACCGGAAAGACAGTTGACGAAGCCATAACGGATGCTTGCAGTTCTCTTCTGGTCACCAGCGACGAGCTTGATTATGTGGTGATCAGACAGCCTGTTTCGGGTTTTCTTGGGATAGGGTCAAAGGATGCTCTCATCAGGGCCAGAAAAAAGCAGAGTGATTATGAGGAGATACCTGAGGAGGAACGCGACGAAAGACCCGTGCGCGAGAAGAAGAAGTTCTCAGCCCCCAAAGAACGGGCAGAAGAAAAGGAAGTGGAAAAAGAGCCGGAGGTTGAGCTGGTCCCCATGTCCGAAACGGATATCTCCGCTGACGCCGGTGTTGAATTTCTGAAGGACATACTCAGGGAGATGGAGATCGAAGCTGATGTGAAGACTGCCTTCAATCCCGTGGATGACACGGTTTCTTTTGAGATCGTCGGGACAGGCATGGGACTTCTCATCGGAAAGAGAGGGAAGACTCTTGACGCTCTTCAGTACCTTCTTTCACTTGTGATGAATAAGGGTTCCGAACGTTATATCAGGGTCAAGCTTGATACGGAGGATTACAGGCGCAGGAGAAAAGAAACTCTCGAGACTCTTGCCAGGAATATGGCTTCCAAGGCCCGTAAGTCCAGGAGAAATGTGGAACTGGAGCCCATGAACGCCTATGAGCGCAGGATCATCCATTATTCTCTTCAGAACAACAGATATGTGACTACCCATTCCGAAGGAGAGGATCCCTACAGGCACGTGGTCATCGTTCCCAATCAGGCCACGGGCAGCAGCAGGCATTACAACTGAAGGGTTTCAACAACGGAAAAAATGGTGTTCATTTTGCAGGAAAGAATGTTCCTGACGGCATAAGCAGGTCATTAAGGATCAATGAACCGGGAATTTGATACAATAGCAGCCATATGTACCGGACTCACCGAGTCCGGTATATCTGTTATCAGGATAAGCGGCCCTGATTCCATAGAAGCCGCCGACCGGATATTCAAAACAGCTTCGGGTCTTTCCCCTTCAGTTTTCAGATCTAACCGGATGCATCTTGGTCAGGTGATAAATGAAGACGGCAGTATTCTGGACGAAGCCATGTGCTGTGTCTTCAGGGCACCGCACTCTTACACTGCCGAGGACTGTGTGGAGATACAGTGTCATGGCGGGATCAGGGTGACGGGGCTTATCCTTTCCCTCATCCTTTCCGGTAATGTGAGGCAGGCCGAGAGGGGCGAATTTACCAAAAGAGCCTTCCTGAACGGAAGGATAGATCTGTCACAGGCGGAATCCGTGATGTCCCTTGTGTCCGCCGTGAGTGACAGGGGTGTTTCGGTTTCCGCATCCGGCCTTCTGGGCGTACAGGGTGAAAGGATAAGGGAGATAAGGGAAAAGATACGTTTTTCCACGGCTCACATAGAAGCCGCTCTGGACGATCCCGATGAGATATCCTACTCTCCTGACGATCTTCTGTCAGAAACTGAGCCGGTACTTCTTGAACTGAAGAAGGTTAGCTCATCCTCAAAGGTGGGAAAGCTCCTTGAATCAGGGGTGGATACCGTGATCGCCGGGCTTCCGAATTCCGGCAAATCTTCCCTTATGAATTTCCTCGCCGGGGAGGAGACTTCCATAGTGACCGACATTCCCGGTACCACAAGAGATGCGGTGAGAGCGAGGATCACCCTGGATGGGGATATAGTCTTAAACCTTGCGGATACGGCTGGTCTCAGGGATTCCGAGGATCCCATCGAAAAGCTGGGAGTTGAAAAGAGCTACGCCATACTTAACAATGCTGATCTGGTTCTTTTTCTTGTTGACGGTTCGGTTGCCCAAAATGAAGAGAACATGAAGATATACGGTACTCTCGGTGACAAAAAAACGGTCACTGTCATCACAAAGGCCGATCTTCCTGCCGCCTTTGATATTGACAGCGCGCCTTTTGCCCACAGGGTTTCATTTTCCTCCGTCACGGGACAGGGTCTTACGGAGCTTAGATCCATGATCCGCAGTGTGCTTGATATGGACCCGGATCCGGAGGGAAAGCAGGCCGGTCTCATGATACTGACTTCAAGACAGGAAACCCTTATAAACAGGGCGATCTCGGGTCTTGAAAACGCTATTGCTTCCTGTGGTGAGGGAGTGACGGAGGATCTGTATGTCTCCCACCTCTATGATGCATACGGCGCTCTCAGCGAATTTCTGGGAGAAGAAGTGGGAGATGATATAATAGACGAGATATTCAGAAGCTTTTGCATGGGGAAGTGATGCCCGGTATGAACGGTAATGCAGCGGAAATAAATACGGATATATGCGTCATCGGAGCCGGACACGCCGGTTGTGAGGCTGCCCTCGCCTGCGCAAGGCTGGGTTTTGATACTGTCGTGTTCACCGTCAGCGTGGATTCCATCGCGCTTATGCCCTGTAATCCCAACATTGGGGGATCCTCAAAGGGACATCTGGTCCGTGAGCTCGATGCTCTCGGCGGTGAAATGGGGCATGTCATCGACAAGACCTTTATTCAGTCCCGGATGCTTGGTACTTCAAAGGGGCCTGCCGTCCATTCCCTGAGGGCCCAGGCCGACAAATCCGAATATTCCCGGGAGATGCGGCGTATACTCGAGTCTCAGGAGAGGCTTACGATCAAACAGGGGGAGGTCGCAGAACTACTGGTGGATGACGGAAAGGTCTGCGGAGTCCGCACCTATAACGGGATCACCTACAGATGCAGAGCCTGCGTCATATGCTCCGGGGTTTACCTTAACGCCAGATGTCTTTGCGGAGAAGCCATTACTCCCACGGGACCCAACGGACTTATGGCTTCAGTTCATTTTTCTTCATCTCTGGAGAAAGCCGGGATACGGCTTCGCCGTTTTAAGACGGGCACTCCCGCCAGGATGGACGGAAAGACAGTCGATCTTTCAAAGTGCATAGAGCAGAAGGGGGATGAGAGGATCGTTCCGTTTTCTTTTGACACGGACCCCGCTTCTGTCAGGGTTGAGCAGCGATCCTGTTATCTCACCTATACCAATGAAAAGACCCACGAGGTGATCAGGGCAAATCTGGACAGATCCCCGATCTATGCAGGTATCATCGAAGGAACCGGGCCCAGATACTGTCCCTCCATCGAAGATAAGGTTGTGAAATTTCCGGATAAGGAGAGACATCAGGTCTTTCTCGAGCCCGAAGGAAATTATACGGACGAGATATATGTGGACGGAATGTCCAGTTCCATGCCTGAAGACGTACAGCTCCTCATGTATCATACGGTACCGGGCCTGGAAAACGCGAAGATCGTCAGAAATGCTTACGCTATCGAATATGACTGCCTGTGCCCGGGACAGCTTTCCCTCTCTCTTGCGGTGAAGGGCATATCGGGTCTTTACAGCGCAGGTCAGTTCAACGGGTCATCCGGATATGAAGAGGCCGCAGCCCAGGGGCTTATTGCCGGGATAAACGCTGCCCGTTTTCTTCAGGACAGGGAACCCGTCGTCATCCGTAGAGACCAGGGCTATATCGGCGTTCTCATCGACGATCTGGTCACAAAGGAGAATTTCGAACCGTACCGCATGATGACCAGCCGCGCCGAATACAGGCTTTTATTAAGACAGGACAACGCAGACCTGAGGCTCCGTGAGATCGGGTACGACGCGGGACTTGTTTCACGTGAAAAGTATGAGAGGACCATGGAGAAAAGGGACCGGATCCTGTGTGAGATACGTAGACTGGATGATACAAAGGTTGGCGCCACCTCCGCCGTGAACGGGTTCCTTTCGGATCATGATTCCTCTCCTCTCAAAACGGGTGCCTCCCTTTCCGAAATTCTTTCGCGCCCCGAGATCAATTATGATATATTGGGGGAGATAGACAAAGACAGAGAGGATCTGCCCTCCGACGTGAGTGAGCAGGTGGAGATCGAGATCAAGTACCGCGGTTATATCGAGCGTGAGAAAAGAGAGGTCGAAGCCTTCAAGAAGACGGAGAAAAGGCTTATCCCCGACGATATCGACTATGACAGGGTGACACATCTCCGGATTGAAGCCCGGCAGAACCTTAAGAAGATGAGACCCGGATCCGTGGGGCAGGCTATGAGGATCCCGGGAGTATCCCCGGCAGATATCTCGGTATTGCTGGTATATCTCAGGGCCTATGGCAGGACAGACTGAAGTCCGGTCCCTTTGAAGGAGATAATATCCGAAAGACTGGCAGGAATAAAAGAGCTGTCCTGCCGGATATTACAGTACAGATGCGAGGTTAAGAACACGGAATCAAGGAACAGGGAAAAATTCATATATCGCGCGATGCAGCTCCATTTAAACTTGAGCGACGATCAGATCGCACAGTTCGATCATTTTGAAGAGCTGCTCATGGAGTGGAACGAGGTCATGAACCTGACCCGCATCACGGATGATGAGGATGTCATTAACCGGCATTTTATCGATTCCCTCTGCCTTATCAAGGCAGACAGTTACCTGGAGGTACCCATGGACGGGAGTACCAGTGTGCTGGATATGGGTACGGGCGGGGGTTTTCCGGGTATCCCGCTTAAGATAATGTATCCCGATATCAGGATAGTCCTGGTGGATTCTCTCGAAAAAAGAGTGCGTTTCGTGCAGCGCGTCATAGATGAATTGATGCTCAGGGATGCACAGGTGATACATTCGAGAGCCGAAGATTTCGGCAGGTCGACGGGAAGGAGAGAAAGTTTCGATCTCTGTGTGTCAAGGGCCGTCGCAGCGCTGCCCGTTCTTGCGGAATACACTCTTCCCTACCTTAAGATCGGCGGTCAGGCCGTGTATTATAAGGGTATGGAGATAGAGGAGGAGATAAATTCCGCCCGCAGGGCGTTTACTTTGCTGGGAGGAAAGTATCCTGTTCATACCGTAAAGTACCTTTTGCCGGATACGGACATCGGCAGATCGCTCGTGGTGGTGAATAAGGTGGCGGAAACTCCCGTTTATTATCCCAGAAAGGCGGGAACGCCCGAAAGAGTTCCCATTTCCGGTTAGATATCCCGGTTACGAAAAGGAGGTAGATCCAAATGGCTGAATGTTTATTGTTTCTTGCAGAGGGATTTGAAGAGGTTGAGGCGCTTACACCGGTCGATCTGCTCAGACGCGCCGGGATCGGCGTCAAAACCGTCTCCGTAACAAAAGATCACATGGTCACGGGCTCCCACGGGATCGGCGTCAGGGCAGATAAAGTATTCGATGATCTCGACCAGCAGACCATAGAAAAAACCGATATGCTGATCTTTCCCGGCGGAATGCCCGGCACCGAGAATCTTCGCGCTTTTGAGCCGCTTATGGAACTTCTCGATTATTTTGTGGAATCCGGAAAATATGTCTCCGCCATCTGCGCCGCTCCTACTCTTCTCGGACAGAGAGGTCATCTGAAGGGAAAGAAAGCCTGCTGCTATCCTGGA
Organism: Lachnospiraceae bacterium; assembly: GCA_016288705.1. Taxonomy (GTDB): domain Bacteria; phylum Bacillota; class Clostridia; order Lachnospirales; family Lachnospiraceae; genus JAEELB01. The sequence goes on from JAEELB010000072.1 coordinate 39,177, forward strand.
CTTGAAGAAAAGCTTGAAGGAGCGGAGGTCTTCACCAATGCCTGCATATCCGACGGAAATATTATCACCTCAAGGGGCGCCGGCTGCGCTGTTGAGTTTTCCCTCGAGATCATCCGCAGGCTCCACAGCTGGGATGAGGCTGAGAGGATATCAAGCTCCATAGTTCATAAATGACAGGGAAAGCATTATGACGGATCAATCGAGATCCGTCTTGCCCTCTTTTATCAGCTTAAGGAACACATCCGCGATTTCCGGATCGAACTGTGTTCCTTTATTTTTTTCGATTTCATTTTAGTCCAATTTACTGGGTACATTTTAGGTCTTATTTTATCATTTCCAAAAATATAACAAAAAAGTGTTGACAAAACACATTGCACACAATATAATGGGACACAACATAAAATCGTTTTGTAGATTTAAGGAGGCATATCATGAGTATTTATGATTTAAGTGTTACTGCGGCAAACGGGGAAGAGATCCCCATGAAGGATTACGAAGGAAAGGTTTTGCTTGTGGTGAATACCGCCACCGGATGCGGCTTTACTCCCCACTACAAGGATATTGAGGAGATGTATGAGAAGTACCACGACAAGGGATTCGAGGTCATAGACGTTCCCTGCAATCAGTTTGCCGGACAGACACCCGGGACTGATGAGGAGATCCATGAATTCTGCACGCTGAAATACAACACGCAGTTTCCCCAGATGAAGAAATCCTATGTGAACGGCGAGAACGCTATCCCGCTTTTCAAATATCTGAAGGAGCAGAAAGGCTTTGAAGGATTCGGAAAGGGACCTAAAGCTCTCGCCATGAGCGCGATGCTCTCTAAGATCGATAAGGATTACAAAAATAATCCCGAGATCAAATGGAACTTCACCAAATTTGTGGTTGACAGGAGCGGAAACGTGGTTGCCAGGTTTGAGCCTACGGCAAAGATGGAGCTCGTGGATAAATGTGTTGAGTCTCTGATCTGACCGGAGACGGTCTGTGCTATAATATGTGTCAGGGTCGGACAGGATCTGTGGATGGTCTGGAAAACCGGCCCTGACTTTTTTTCGGGAGGGTAATATGAGAGTAGTCAGGAACGATCTGTTGAAACGAACGGGAATGTCATTATTCGGGGTGATCATCTGCGCCATCAGTGTGGGCATATTCAAGATCGCCGCGCTTGGGGTGGATCCCTTCCAGTCATTCATGGCAGGGCTGGATTCCGTGATCCCCATCGGCTTCGGGACTCTGTATGTGATCACCAACGCCGTCCTTCTTTTATTTGCGCTGGTATTTGACCGGCATTACATCGGTATCGCCACCTTTATCAATCTTTTCCTTCTGGGGTATATCACTCAGTTTACTTATGAGTTTCTTCAGACGGTCATTGTGGATCCCTCCATTGTTGTCAGATTTATCTGCCTCATCACCGGCATTGTCATCATTTGCTTCGGCTCTGCCTTTTATATGACCGCCGACCTGGGAGTCTCCACTTATGACGCCATTGCCCTGATCATTTCCAATACCTGGAAAAAGGGGAAGTTTCAATATGTGCGCATTGCCACCGATCTGGTTTGCGTTCTGTTGGGCGTTATCCTGTTCTTATTATCGGGGGCAGGGGTCCTCCGGATCCCTGAGATCGCAGGCATCGGCACCATAATCACAGCCTTCTTTATGGGACCTCTTATTGAGTTCTTTAACGTACATATCGCCCGTCCTGTTCTTCATTCCGGCCGCGGGAAAGAATGACCGGACGATCGATCTTTGTTTCACGTGAAACATTCCAAATCACAAATTTAACATTATCCACAAGCACACTATAAATTGTTTCACGTGAAACATCCTACCACAAGTGCTTGTCACATTTATATGTGAAACAGCATCTATAATAATCTTTTTCAACAATTCACACACCTCGGATTTTTCAATGTTTAACAAAATAAAAATCATGCGCTTTCCATTGTTGAAAGAATGTGATATATTGTCGCGTGGTATTGTAACTACAATGAGTAAAGGCTTGAAAGAATGAAGAACAGAGAGATAATAACAGCTTTGGGGATCACGGCAGCGCTTACGGTGTCTGCCTGCGGTGCGGAAGCTGTGCCTGAGGAGACAGCAAAGGAGACAGGTTCTGTTTCGCCAGAAGAAAGCACACAGACAGTATCCGGATCTGAGGCGGTCACGGAGACAGATAAAGAAGAGAATTCCACCTTCGGATCTTTAAGTGTGACGGAGACTGCGACTGAGTCATCATCCGTTTCCGAAGGATCATCTGTGGATCCGGGCTTTGGGATCGAGCCCATGGATCCCACGATAATGTATGGAAAGCAAACGGCAAACGTCAGAAAAGGCCCTTCCACGGATTACGAAATAGTGAAACAGATCGGGAAAAACGAGGAAGTGACTGTCATCGGCAAGACCAAAGCGGACAACGGAAAGATATGGTATGCGCTGAAGACAGATGACGGAAGCCCGGAACTGGTATCTTCAAGCCTGTTGTCTTCAGAAAAGCTCACCGCGGCAGCCCCCGGCTCCGGAGCAGGCGGAAGCTCAGCTGCGGTAAACCCGAGAGCTGCGGTGAAACCTCAGACCCCTGCGGATTGCTATATTGATTGTGAAGAAGGGGACGGAGACAGCAGCTATTGTGAGGGCGACTGCGGGATCTGTACTGACGGAAGTCCTTACTGTAACGGATTCTGCCGGTTTGACGACGATCTGCCCGTGGACTGCCAGTGTTTTGATTGCTTTACCGACTGCTGTTCGATCATAGCTGAGTGAAGACCTTATATATACTCGTGAACATCCAAAACAGCAATTGTAAATGCGCAGCATCGGCGCATTTCCTGTAAGGACTTAGCGCTTACAGCGTTGTCGCACTCGTTACACTTTTTAATACGATCGTGATTTACGATAACAAGTACAAATTCAGCAAATACAATATTGAAGCAGTCCATGGAGATGAGGGCAGAACATATCTGTTTAACTCATATTCGGGAAAAGGGCGGTGGATCGACGGCCCCGATCTTGATGATATCAAGGATAAGCGGGGGATCGATCTGGGCGACGTGCCTGAGGACCTGGCGGATGACGGGTTCATTGTCCCTGAAACCGCAGATGAATACGGCTCTCTGATGAAAGAGATCCATGAGATAAACCGGAAGTCAGATACTCTCTACTTCATAATAGCTACCACCAAAGCCTGCAACTACAGGTGTTATTACTGTTTCGAAGGCTCTCATATATCGAATGAAAATATGGACCCCGGGACCATGGAGGCTGTTTGCGCCTTCATCATCGGGAAGTGCAAAGAAAACCCGGGACTAAAAAGCCTTGTGCTGCAGTGGTTCGGAGGGGAGCCCCTGCTTTTCACGGAACCGATCCGCCGGATCACTCAAAGCCTTGCAGAATATGTACAAGCAAAAAAGATCGATCTCCGCGGACATATCACCACCAACGGAAGATTATTGACTCCTGATCTTGTGGATGAGATGGCTGATCTGTATCATATAAAGACCGTGCAGATCACTCTTGACGGTACCGCTTCCGAATATGCGAGGATCAAGGGATGTTCGGAAGATGATTTCCTCAGGGTCATTGATAATATAAGATATGCTCAGGACAGGATGAAGGTTTTTATCCGTCTGAACCTGAAGGATAATCTTGAATCCCTTAAGGAACTGATCGCTTATCTATATGACATGAAGTTGAAAGTCCATGTCAGGATATCGCATATATTTGACCTGTCCCAAAATCCGGAGGAATACCTTGCCTCTTACAGGGAATATACGGAAGAGCACAGGGAGCTGGCGGACTTCATCCGGGAAAAGGGTTATCTGAAGCTCTTCGGGGATATTTCAAAGATCCCCAAAAGGAGGCTGGTCTGCAAGGCCAATGCGTGCTGGCATTACGCTGTCGACATATATGGTAATCTCTTCAGGTGTGTGGAGAAAATAACGGATCCGGCATATTCCGTCGGAAATATATATGAAGGGATCACGGAACAGCAGCTTGACAGGCTCTTTCTTGAGAATCCTCTTTATGACCGATGCGGGGAGTGCGCTTACCTCCCCATGTGTCTCGGGAAATGCACCATGGAAAGGCTCATCGAAAATAAGGGCGTGGATTGTGAGACCGTGAAAAGATATATAAACGAAAACATCAAAAGGACAGTTGCCGGGAAGTAAAGGGAGACAAAGAAAAACCATTGTGGGATCGTATAAATACAGCCGGTTCAACATAATAGCGGAGGAATCAGACGACCTGGTCCTGCTGTACAACACCTACACTCTCCGTTACCGGTACGTGGACAGGGTGGATCTCGACGACATTTACGAAAAGAAAGACATAGATCTCGGTGATGTGCCGGTGATCTTTGCGGAGGAAGGTTTCATTGTTCCGGATGGGGTGGACGAGATCAGGCGGCTGAAGGCGGATGTGAGGCGCCACTTCGAAAGATCTGACTTCATGTTCATATCTGTCTTTGTGACCCTGGCGTGCAATTACAGGTGTTCCTATTGTTTTGAAAAGGAGCATCTGTCCGGAACGGAACACATGACCCGGGAGACGGCGGAAGAGGTCGTGGATTTTATAAACCGGAGATATAAGGAGCATCCTTTTTCCAAGCCCCTCAGGATCAAGTGGTTCGGCGGAGAACCTTTGCTCAATATGGATATCATCAGATTCATTTCCGGTGCTCTGAAGCGAGAAGGTACGGATTTCGCTGCGAAGCTGTATACCAACGGACGTTTCCTGGACCGGCAGAATGCAAAGGAGCTTAAAGAACTGGGAGTCACTGACGAGGTGGTGATACCCCTTGACGGAACGGCTCCGAACTACGCGAGACTCAAAGGCTGCAGCGAAGCAGACTTTTACGAGACCTTAAAGAATATTAAGAATTCGGAAGACATCCTCAAAACCGTCATACACATAAATGTATCCGAAGAAACGAAAGAGGACGCCCTTCCTCTGCTGAAACAGCTGAGGGATGAATTTCATATCGGTGCAAAGATTGTTCCGATAAATGTGGCGCCTCAGAATACGGACTGTATCCGAAAGGACAACAGCATCGGGTTCGACGATTTCAGGACGGTTTCCGACAGGATAAGGAGCGGGAGAGCCGGCGGGATCAGGAGAGCATACGGATGCGAAGGCAGGCATCCGGATTATTATGTGGTCGGGACCAAAGGGGAACTGTACGTTTGCGAACATCTCATAGGTCAAAAGGAACATCAGAAAGGAAATATCAGGGATCTGTCGGGAAGGATCGACAGGCACGGAACTATCTGGGACAGCGACAGGATAATAGACGATTGTTCCGGCTGTCCGCTTCTGCCGGTATGCCTCGGGCGATGCACCTCCCAGAGATACTTAGATCATATAGATTGCGAAAAAGAGAAACGGATCAAAGCAGCGAAGGAAAGGATAATGGCCCTGGCCCGTGAGGCGGCAGTTAGAGGATCCCAGCCGGGAGCCCGGCTCATGGGCCAATAAGAAAATGTTTCACGTGAAACATTTAAATCACAAAGTTAACATTATCCACAAGAGCACAACAGATAGAAGAGACCGGATCAAAAACACACAACAGGTAGCGGAGACAATATCGTGAAACATGCAGGAAATAATAAGACAAATATCAGAAAGGTGATCATGGTTGTGGCGGCGGTCATGATCGGCGCCTGCTGTTTCTGTTCCGTATATGGAATGAGGATACTGGATCCCGCCTATACTCCCTGGCTTATGAACAACACCGGTGGAGGAATAGATCCTGCCCAGCACTATCTCGGATGGAGGTACTACAGAAATTCGGGGTGGCTGTTTCCTCCCGGGATGCTGGACAACCTGGCATATCCTCTGAGAACATCGGTCATCTTCACGGATTCCATACCGGCTGCGGCGTTGATCTTTAAAGTCTTGTCCCCGGTCCTTCCCGGTGACTTTCAGTACTTCGGGCTTTACGGAGCGTTCTGCTTTTGCCTGCAGAGCCTGTTCGGAACACTGATAACCTACAGACTTTGCCGGATCTGTGACGGAAGGGAAGGCCGGGCCGCGGGAGATCTGATCGTCTCCGTTCTGGGAGGACTGTTATTTACCCTGTCCCCGGTCCTCACGGACAGAATGTTCCACCATACGGCCCTTGCTTCCCATTGGATGATACTGATGGGGATATGGCTGTTCCTCGGAAGCGCCGTTTCCGGGGGGAAGAACCTGAAAGATATCATCTGCTGGGGGATACTGGGATACCTGGCGGGAGCGGTACACCTGTATTATCTGCCGATGACAGGGATCTTTTGCGCGGCCTCTGCCCTTGTGGCAGCGGTGAGCCGAAAAAGCGCAAGACCCCTGCTGTTCCCTGTCACATATCTGGGCTGTGCACTTGCGGCGGTATGGCTTTTCGGCGGCTTTTCCGCCGGGGTGTCGGCTGAAGGGGACGGCCTGGGGGATTACAGCTTCAATCTGAATGGGTTCATAAATCCTGCAGGCACTTCGTCTCTTATGAAAGAACTGTCCTCTGCCTTTCCCGGACAGAATGAGGGTTTTTCCTATCTGGGGGCCGGGGTATTGCTGCTGTTAGCCATTGTTCTTATTATCCATGGATTAAGATTGGTTTACAGAGCCTCTTCCCTTGATGACGATCCCGGGAAAAAACCGGGGAAAGAGGACGGAACGCGCGCTGCATGGACGGTCATGACGATCCTGTCCGTGATGATATTTGCGGCCATGTTCATATTTTCTCTTTCGCCTGTGGTCACGGCGGGGGAGAGGGTTTTATTTACGATCCCGATACATTCAAAGACCCGGCACCTCTGGAACATCTTCAGGTCTACCGGGAGGATGATATGGGTGTGCGTATATCTGCTGGAGACTGCGGGGATATACGGTCTTTTGAAGATCCGCATCAGGCGGGCGAAGCTGAATGCAGCGCTGCAGGCAGTGATCCTGACCCTCTGCATCGCGCTTCAGATATTCGACCTTGAAGGCTGGTATTCCGAAAAGAGAAGCGCATTTTCAAGGGAGCAGACTTATGAAACCGAATTAAAGGGGGAGTACTGGGATTCGCTGGCAAGGGAGAGCGCGCATTTATTTGTGTCTGACGCAGTGACCTCAAGTGAGTCCCGGGTTATGGAGACAGCGGAGTGGGCGGCGGAAAACAGACTCACCCTCAACAATTTCTATTTCGCGAGGGGCGTTCCCGGCGTCAGGGAGGAGTACAATAAGAGAATGGCATCTCCTTCGGAGGGAGATCTGTTCCTTTTTACGCCTGAGGATCCGGAACTTGAGCGGGCAGGGGAGACTCTGGACCTTGAAAACAGGGGACGGTACGTGGCCGGAACCCCCAAAACAGCCCGCAGGAACGCCGCTGATTAATTTTAAAGTTTTTACTTGTTCTTTTCCGATGATAGAGTGTATAATACCTTGGATTATGCGTTAAGAGGGAGGAAACCGGAGAAATGGGAAAGGCTATAGCTATAGCGAATCAGAAGGGCGGCGTTGGCAAGACCACCACTGCCATCAATCTTTCGGCGGCTTTGGCGGCTATAGGCAAAAAGGTCCTGGTAGTGGATATCGACCCTCAGGGGAATACCACCAGCGGCTTCGGAGTGGACAAGAATGAGATCAGGTTCACCACTTATGACCTTATGCTGCAGAAGGTTGCCGTAGACGAAGTGATAATAAGGGATGAAGAGGACAAACTGGATATCATCCCGGCAAACGTGAACCTGGCGGGGGCGGAGATAGAACTGAACCTCACGGACGACAGACCGGAGGAAAAGAACCGGATACTCAGGAACGCCCTTGATTATGTGAAGGACAGGTATGACTACGTTATGATAGACTGTCCGCCTTCTCTTTCGGTACTTACGGTGAACGCCATGACTGCGGCGGATACCGTGTTGGTGCCGGTGCAGTGCGAGTATTACGCTCTGGAGGGACTGAGTCAGCTTATATATACCGTGAATCTCGTAAAGCAGAGGGCCAACCCCAGGCTTGATCTGGAGGGGCTGGTCTTCACCATGTACGATTCCAGGACCAATCTCTCCAATGATGTGATAGAAAATGTGAGGAGCAGGGTGAACCGCAGGATATTTGACACCCTGATCCCCAGAAACATAAGGCTTGCGGAGGCTCCCAGTTACGGGATGCCCATAGAGAGATACGATCCAAGGAGCACCGGCGCAAGGGCTTACAGGGCGCTTGCGGAGGAACTGGACGAAGAAGCGGACGATTAAGGGGTTTTTCCAAAACAGGAGAGAAAATAATGGCAAAACGAGGACTGGGACAGGGTTTGGAAGCGTTCTTCCCGGAGAACGCCGATGAAGGGACGCAGAAAGCGGGAGCGATATCTCTTTCGGGAGAGAAAAGCGATGAATCCGTATTGAAGCTGAGGATGACTGCGGTTGAGCCCAACCGGGAGCAGCCCAGGAAATTCTTTGATGAAGAAAAGCTGGAGCAGCTTTCCGAGTCCATAAAGGAAAACGGCATCATTCAGCCCATCATAGTCGAAAAGAAAGGCGAGGGCAGATATGAGATAGTAGCGGGAGAACGCAGATGGAGAGCCGCCAAGAAGGCCGGACTCAAGGAGATCCCCGCCATCGTCAGGGATTATACGGATCAGCAGAGGCTTGTGGTCGCGCTTCTCGAGAACGTTCAGAGAGAGGACCTGAATCCCATAGAAGAGGCCCAGGCCTACAAAGAATTGATAGACAAGGGGCTGAAGCAGGAAGAGGTGGCGGAAAAGGTAGGAAAGAGCCGTCCAGTCATAGCCAATTCCCTCAGACTCCTCCAGCTGGATCCCGAGGTTCAGTCCATGGTCATAAGCGGGGAGATGTCCTCGGGACATGCGAGGGCTCTCGTGGCAGTGGAGAACAAGGACGAGCAGAGAACCCTGGCAAAGCGGGTTCTGAAAGAGAATATGACCGTCAGGGGGACGGAGAACCTCATAAAGAATGTAAATAAGCCCGCAAAGGAAAAGAAGAAAAAAGAAAAAGAAGACAAGGCTCTCAAGCTGATCTATGAGGACTATGAAGAGAAGCTCAAGGTCGCAACCGGCACGAAGGTGAAGATCACGGGAGAGACAGACGGCGCGGGAAGGCTGGAGATAGAGTTTTATTCAGCCGATGATCTGGAGAGGATAGCGAAAAAGCTTCTTTCAAAGACATGAACGAGTATCTTACGATCCTGAACAGCATAGATCAGTATTGGCTTTTTGCGGCGGTGGCAGGGTGTCTTGTCATCATCCTGGTCCTTATTATCATTCTTCTGGTCACCGCAGGCCGGGTGAAGAAGCTTGAAAGAAAGCTCGCCAAGTTCACCACCGGCCGCGAAGGGTCATCCCTGGAGGATGAGATAGAAAAGGTCATGAATGACAATAAAGCCTTCCGGGATGAACTGTCGGAGCATGACCGCAAGATAGGAGATCTGTATCTTAAGCATGAAAGGGTCATTCAGAAGACGGCCCTGGTAAAATATGACGCATTCAAGGAGATGGGGGGAAAGCTGTCAAGCGTGATAGCGCTCCTGGATGGTCATAACGACGGGGTGCTCATAAATGTGGTGCACTCAACTTCAGGCAGTTACACTTACACAAAGAGCATCAGAGAAGGACAATGCAGTGCAGATCTTGGGGAGGAGGAGAAAGCGGCGTTAGATGAGGCCGTGAAACAATCCTCCGAAGGATTTAAAAACGGGGCAGAGACAAAATGAGTGTGCACGAATGCAGTGTTGACAAGTTAAAAGAGGGAGATGTACTGGCCCAGGACGTGATACTGTCCGACTATACCCTGCTCATTTCCGCGGGTACAAGACTGAAGGGCAGTCTGATCGATCTCCTAAAGAGACGTAATGTCCGGACCGTGAAGCTTCAGAGAGAAGAAGGTCACGGGATGCAGGAGCAGGCGATACTGAGGCTGGAGATCCAGACCCAGATCACGAACCAGATAAGGGACATAATCGAAAAGCACACCTACAGCCATAATACGGAACTGAAAGAGCTGGCCGCCCAGGCGGACATGATCATATCCGATATAACCAACGAAGAGGACGTGATGGACCGCGTCTACGATATCAGAGAGAGAAAGACGGATGTATACGAGCATTCCGTGAATGTCCTGTCCCTGTCCACCCTCATCGGGCTGCGCATGGGGCTGTCAAAGGAACAGATACATGATATCGGCGTAGGCGCCCTCCTGCATGATCTGGGCCTGAGATATGTGGACGTGAACTACCAGGAAAGATATCTGGACGACATGAGCACTCTCGAGAAAAATGAGTACAAAAAGCACCCGGTCGTAGCCTATCAGGCCCTGAAAAATGAGGACTGGCTTTCGGAGAGGACGAAGCAGATCATACTGAACCACCATGAGAGGCAGGACGGATCCGGATTCCCCACCGGCGCAGACGACATTCCCTTTGAGTGCAGGATAGTCCAGGTGTGCGATGCCTTTGACGAGCTGCTCTGCGGCCTGTGCTGCAGGCATGAAAAGATATACGAAGCCATCGATTACATGAAGATAAACAGCGTGAGGAAGTTCGATCCCAGGATCGTGGAGGTGTTCCTTCAGTTTACCGCGGTCTATCCCGTGGGTACATATGTGAAGCTGAATACCGGCGAGACCGCCGTGGTGCTCCATCAGAACTCCGGGAACCCCGACAGGCCCATGCTCCGCATGGTGTCGGACTCCGAGGGAAACCCCATAGAGGATGAGATAAGGGACATGTCCAGGATCAGAACTATCTACATCGATTCCGTGGAACAGACCGTGTGAGTGTGATTTATAGAACAGGCGATGAAGATCCGGGTCGGCAGGACACGGATAGCGAGAGGAGAAGACAGTGTTAGACATCAAGTTTTTGAGAGAGAATCCTGAAACGGTAAAGGAAAACATAAAAAAGAAATTTCAGGACGAAAAACTGCCTCTGGTGGACGAGGTTGTGGACCTGGATAAAAAGGTGAGGGCCGCCCAGCAGGAGGCTGACGATCTGAAGAAAAAGAGAAATGAGATATCCCGCGAGATAGGGGCGCTCATGTCCAAAGGAGACAGGGAAGCGGCCGAGGCAAAGAAGGAAGAGGTCCGCGCCAATCAGGAAAGGGTGGCAGAGCTGGACGCGCTACAGCAGGAACTCAGGGAAAAGATCAAAAAGGACATGATGGTGATCCCGAATATCATCGATCCTTCCGTTCCCATAGGAAAAGACGATTCCGAGAACGTACAGGTGGAGATCTTCGGAGAACCGGTGGTCCCGGACTTCGAGATCCCTTATCACACCGCCATAATGGAGAAGCTTAACGGGATAGATATGGAGGCCGCCGGACGTGTTGCCGGAAACGGTTTTTATTATCTTACGGGGGATATAGCAAGGCTCCACTCAGGAGTCCTGGCCTACGCCCGGGATTTCATGGTGGATAAGGGCTTCACTTACGTGATCCCGCCCTTTATGATACACCGCGCGGTGGTCGAAGGCGTCATGAGCTTTGCCGAGATGGACGCCATGATGTACAAGATCGAGGGCGAGGATCTCTATCTCATAGGGACCTCGGAGCATTCGATGATCGGAAGGTACATCGACCAGATGATAGACGAAGATAAGCTTCCTCTGGCCCTTACCAGTTATTCACCCTGTTTCCGGAAGGAAAAGGGAGCTCACGGCATAGAGGAGCGGGGAGTCTACAGGATACACCAGTTCGAAAAGCAGGAAATGATCGTGATCTGCAGGCCGGAGGATTCAAAGGAATGGTTTGACAGACTCTGGAAGAACACCGTAGAGCTCTTCAGGAACATGGAGATACCGGTACGCACCATCGAGTGCTGTTCCGGCGATCTGGCCGACCTTAAGGTCAAGAGTTACGATGTGGAAGCCTGGAGTCCCAGGCAGAAGAAATATTTTGAAGTGGGCAGCTGCTCCAATCTGGGGGATGCCCAGGCCCGCCGCCTCAACATCAGGGTAAAGGGAAAGGACAAGAATAAATATCTGGCCCACACCCTGAACAACACCGTTGTGGCGCCGCCCCGTATGCTCATAGCATTTCTGGAAAACCATCTTCAGGCGGACGGTTCCGTGACCATTCCGGAATGCTTAAGACCCTACGTGGGAAATAAAGACGTATTCAGACCCGACGGCAGCAGATAATGCATTTGTTTTTCAGATCCATAGGCTTCCCCAGGGATTTCACCCGCAGGGAGGAAGAAGCGCTGAAAGACGCCGTCGTGGAAAACGCCGACAGGAGGATATATACCACCAACGGCCCGGAAATGATGGCCATGTTTGAAAAGGATATAGGGGACGGTTTCGGCATTGCGGTAGTGGGCTGCTTTGATGAAAATGAGAGCTTTACCGCAGACTATATGTATCCTTATGTGACCGGAAAGAGCGTATCCACCTATGAGGACGTAACGGTGGAGAGGCACGCGGACAGGGAGTGTTATTCCGGAGTCTGTGAGGATATCAGGATGGGGATCAGTGTGATCTTCTACCTCAGAAACATCATCCCTTATATCAGGGCAAGGAACGCCGGTTTTCTGCCGGTCCGCGGCACTTCAGTCACCCTTACGGGGCTTGGTTATCAGGGAAGCGTCATCTTCCCGTTGTTTAAGCTTCCTTCGCTGGAAAGGGCTGACAGGAAGGTGGAATCCAACCACCGAAGAATGCTAATGGCCGCCCGGAACGGGGATGAAAAGGCCATGGAGAACCTTGCATACGAAGAGATGGAGCTCTATTCGTCCATATCTTCAAAGCTGGAAGACGGCAGCGATGTGCTTTCGATAGTGGATACCACATTCATGCCTTACGGGGTTGAATGTGATCAATATGAGATCATGGGGATCATCCTGACTGTGGGAAAGACCGTGAATCTCATGACGGAACAGAAGGTTTACAGATTGTCGCTTGCGGTAAACGGTTTACTGATAGACATTTGCATCGCCGAAAGAGATCTGTACGGCGTGCCCCGTCCGGGGCGCAGATTCCGGGGCAGTGTGTGGCTTCAGGGTATGATCAACTTTCCGGAGAAGGAGGGAATATGAGTTATAAGAGGGTTCTCACGATACAGGATATTTCCTGTGTGGGTCAGTGTTCGCTGACTGTCGCGCTGCCGATACTGTCAGCATGCGGGGTGGAGACCTGTGTCCTGCCGTCCGCGGTGCTTTCCACCCACACGGGAGGGTTTACGGGCTTTACCTTCAGGGATCTTACCGACGACATGCCCGGGATAGCGGACCACTGGGTAAAAGAGGGCATCCGTTTCGATGCGATATACACGGGATATCTCGGCAGCCCGCGTCAGGTGGCCATTGTAAAGGACATCATGGAAAGAACTCTTGTGCCCGGGGGACTCAGGATAGTGGACCCCGCCATGGCAGACGGCGGAAAACTGTACACGGGTTTTGATGAAAAGCATGTGGAATGCATGAAGGAGCTTTGCGCCTGCGCGGATATCATACTGCCCAATATCACCGAGGCCTGTTTCCTTACGGGAACGGAATACAAGGAGGAAGGTCAGGACAGGGCATACGCGGAGCTCCTCCTTGAGAAGCTTTCGGAACTGGGAAAGGGCGTCATTATCCTTAAGGGTATCCTGGACAGACCCGGAGCTATAGGAAACGCGGTCCACGATCCGAAGACGGGAAATACGGAGTATTATTACACCGATCTGATAGAAAAGAAGAGCCACGGAACGGGAGACTGCTATGCATCGGCCTTCACGGGGGCGCTTCTCAGGGGTGCCGGCGAGGTGAAATCGGCGCAGATCGCCGCCGACTATGTGGTGAGATCCATAGAAGCCACCATGGACGATCCCGACCACTGGTACGGCGTGAAATTTGAAAAGGCCATCCCATGGCTTGAAAAGAGCCTTGAAGAGATCGCGGGATCATGATGAGGAGGAACCTATGGAGTTTGATGAAGAGATGCAGGGTAAGGGAGACAGTATGAATACGGTGGATTTCAGCGCATCATCCGACAGAAACCGGGAGAGGACCAGGAGAATAGCGGTCATTTCCACCTATGTGGACGGTTACATCTTCTCCCACCTTATGAGAGGGATAGAAAATATCCTTTCGGAGAATGATTACGCCATACAGATGTCATTTACCAACAATTCTCCCAGCCGCGAGAGGAAAGCCCTGTCACTGCTGGTCAAGACCGGCGATATAGACGGACTGATCACCCAGACCTCCTGCGGGGCGCTGCCGAGCCTGAACATAGATCTGTACCGGGAACTGCAGAAGCAGGGCGTGCCCATCGTGTTCTTTGACTCTATCTATCCCGAGCTTAAGGGAGAGATGCCCCTCATCACTCCGGATGACCGGGCCATAGGACGGGAAGCCGCGAAATTCCTCATAGATGCAGGACATAAGAAGATCGGTGCGCTGTTTAAGCTTGACGACATACAGGGGCATCTGAGGTTCGCGGGTTATCAGGATGCACTGACGGAAGCAGGGCTCGAGGTGGATACCAAGCGGATCATCTGGTTCGACTCCTACGCCGCGCAGCATCTGGAGAGCAGATGGGAAGAGATATCGGAGAGGCTTGAGGGCTGTACCGCTGTGGAATGCTACAATGACGAGGTTGGCGGAACCCTGGAAAGGCTTCTGATAGACAAGGGGAAGAGCGTTCCTTATGATATCTCACTCACAGGAGTGGATGACGCCCCCATAAACCGCGATCTGCCGGTGCCTCTCACCACTTTTGCGCATCCCAAGGACGTACTGGGGCGGAAGGCCGCGGAGACCCTGATGGAGATGATAAATGAAAATAAGCCCGGGGAAGATTACACTTACGCTCCGGAGCCTGTGGTGCGGGAATCCATAAAGAAGATATCCTGACAGATATTTGTATAAATACACCAAAATATTTAAAGTCACAGAGAAAATTCTGTGACTTTTTTCGTTTTTACCCGCTTTTGTAACGTTTGTGTAATGTCTGTGTAATTCCTGATTAAGTATAATCTTAATTTATCTTTAAGATTATTAAATTTTTATTTAGACCGGTAATGTTGACACAAAAAGATTGAGCAAAGGAGGGAATTATGATCAGACGGTACATTTCCATTCTCCTGTCGGTGATCATGGTGGCTGCGAGCCCGAATATATCGGCTCTGGCAGTTTACGCGGCATCGGATCAGGACAACCCCGTCACATTGGAATCCGAAGCCGGGGAGGAATCCACCGGTATTGAGGACGCAGATAAGGGCGCGTCCGAAACGGAGGCTGGTACTGCGGAGGCAGAGGAACGGGAGACAGCAGTTCCTGAAGAAGGGGAGACCACGGAAGGGCCTTTGAGCCTGACTGACGATACCCTCGATGTCTCTGTCAGCGTGGAGGCAGACAGAGAAGACGCAATACCCTCCGGAGCTGAACTTAAGGTAGTCCAGATCCCGGTGGAGGAAGATTCATTATCGGCGAACCTGCTCGATCCGGGATCCGGCGATATGCTCTATGATCTTCTCTCCGAAGAAGAGGCCGGCATCGGAGTCGTGGACGCCACGGGCGGCGAGGAGATGTCGCTCGATCATATTTCCCATGATGAGAACAGCATAGGCGCAGGAGAGCTGGAATCCATTATTCAGGACAATGCATCCGAATGCAGCACGGATCCCATGCTCACTGTCGTCATACCTCTGAACATCTCCCTTGTGAAGGACGGAGAGGAGATACAGCCTGAAGGCAGCGTAAAAGTGAGGCTGGCGATCCCCGAAAACGCCGACAGGGATACCCTTGGGGTATACCATACCGACGCAGCCGGGAACAGTGAGAGGATGCAGGGTGAGATAGAGGGAAACGACTATGTCTTCATGACCGACGGATTTTCCAGATACACTTATGCATTTACTCCTTCAGCAACGGACAGGGATGCAGGCAATGCCATTTCCTCCGGGGCTACTCTGGATGGAAATCTGTTTGTGGTGAACAGTAATCAGTCGGTGGAAAACCTGACGATAAACGGTAACAGCAGCAGTCCCACAGTTATCTTTATTTGCAACGGCAAGACCCTTACCGTGACAGGAAGCAGCGGCGGTTCATACACAGGAGGAAGAGCGGCCATAAATCTGCCGAGCGGAAGGGTGCTCATGCTCAGAGGATCCGGCACTTTGAGAGCCACAGGCGGAAACGGCGGCGGAGCCGGCAACGGATCAAACGGCGGCAAAGCTTCAGGAGGAAATCATCTCATTTCCGGAACCGGCGGAAACGGCGGAACCGGGGCCGGCGGCGGCGGAGCAGGTATAGGATCTGACGGGACCAACGGAGGATCAGGCGGAGCCGGAGGGGCATCTGTCAACGGAGAGACCGGTTCCGACAGTTATTCCAAAAACGGAAAGGACGGCGGAAGCGGCGAAAACAGCGCAATGACTGCTTCTGTCGGCGATCTGTATATACTGGATAAGGTGAGTGTGTATGCATATGGCGGAAACGGCGGCGGAGCCGGGACTTCAGCGGGAAGCCGCGGCGGCGACGCTGAGTATAAGAAAAACGCTTTATGTAAGAAGCACTATGCCGGCGGCGGCGGAGGCGGCGGAGCCGGCGGAGAAGGAGCCAAGGGCGCATCCATCGGAACCGGCGGAAGCGGCGGAGGCGGCGGCGGCGGCGGCGGAAGCGGCGGATTGTCCAAGTCCTCCGGGGACGCTCCCCGCGGTGGTGGCGGAAAAGGCGGTTCCGTTGGCGGAGCCACAGCCAATCATTCAAGGACAAAAGAAGGCGGCAAGTCGGGTGGATCAGGCGGAAACGGCGGCAGCAGGGGCTCTATAAATTACGCCGGCGGCTCAGTGTTCTTGGCCCAGACCGCATATTGCGCATCACCCGTTGCCAATGGGGCAGCTGCGGCATATCTGAGGACCAACTTTGAATCCACGAAGAATTCCTACACCAGGGTCTGGCTCAATCTGAACAAACCCGCCGATGCGCTTAATACGCCTGAATTTGCAACAACGGTGAAGAAGTCAGGTGATAACCGGTATATCGAATACCAGTACTATACGGTTTATACAGGCACCAGGGCAAGTGAAGTGAAAGCAACTCTGGCAGGCTATTCTCTGGACGGCTGGTATAACAGCGCATCCGGCGGCCAGAAGGTCATATCCGCCGACGGATTTTTACAGGGATCCGTATCCGGATGGACAGACAGCTCCCGACGCTTCGTGAACCTGCAGGACGGCGGTGAAGCGACTCTCTATGCCCACTGGAATGCCCTGACTTACAAGATCAGCAGCGTGGATTTCACTTCGAATGATAATGTAAACGGGCTTTATCCTTCGCTTCATTTCTATGCGTCATCGGACAAGGCGAACTCAAAGGATGCAAATACCAATCCTTTTGCATATTCCACCAATATGAAGGGCGTCCTCCGGATGGAGAATACTGTGGATCCCGACCCCAAAGTGGGAGCCGGGCCTTACAAGGACGCCTTTGAGGAGATCATTATCTCCGGATATGCGGGTACGGAGCAGTCAAAGATCGATTTCTCGAACGTCATACCCGCAGAGGGTGATAAGAGGTATTTCTCCGCTCCCGGAAGGATCAACTTCGACCAGAGTTCGAACCCGGAGAAAAGGCTGATCTACAGATCAACGGTGGCGAAGAACAGAAGCGCGGAAGCCAAGACCGCATTTTCCAGGACCTTTACTTTTGAAATGCCTGATGTGAGTACCAGCGATAAAACAAACTGGGGAACGGGGGTCACCGGCGTAAAGGAGCCTGCCATAGAGCATAATGCGTATCACGCAGTCATAGAAGGCGATGTTACACAGGGACAGACGTTATTTGCCCATCTGGAAAACCAGAATGAGGTGATCAGCAAAAATTCCAACTATTTCCAGGCAGCAGATGATCCCGGAAAAGGAACTGACGTGCCGGTGATGTACACCTGGTATGTAGGCGGAAGCGTGCGCGGGATGGGCAGGGAGTACACCATCACCGATGAAGACATAGGAAAGAATGTAAAAGTTCTGGCCACAGGCGTCGGAAATGCTTTCAGCGGAAGCATAAACAGTGCTGAAGTAGGACCTGTCATGGCCAATGCCCCCACGGTTGACAAGGTTTTCAGATACATCTACTCCAACGGAGCGAGCCTCAGGATCAGGGAAAACGCTGGCGATGCGTCCAAGACCTATGTGGAGTTCCTCAATACGAAAACCGGGGAATACGAAGAGGTATTTACTACCGATGAACTGAAGCGTCAAGTGTCCCTTACCGAAGTCACCGAGGGCAATCTCTCGGAGTGGACCATCGTAGGCGGATTTAAGGAGGTGGACTACCTCGGAGATACTTCCATACTGATGGAGGGCGGCACCGTAAAGTATATTTACGGCGCCGGTCAGGATGCAAAGATCACCGGAAATACCGATATTACGATCAAAGGCGGAACCGTTCTGAAGGACGTATACGGGGCCGGACAGAATGAACGCGCCGTCCTTACGGGAGATACCGGTGTAACGATAACCGATAACGGCCTTGTAAAGGGGAATGTGTACGGCGGCGGATACGAAGCGGACGTGGAGGGAAATGCTTATGTAAGTCTTCACGGCGGAACCGTAACCGACACGGTATTCGGGGACGGAAACAGAGAAACCGTACAGAAAGTGATAGATGACACGGGCTCTGCTGCGACGGTGGCAAAGAAAGAGTCCGTAGTCCACGGCACAAAGACGGTTTACGCTTCGGGAGCGCCCAAGGCAAAGGTTGATATGGCGTCTCTTGAGGCGAAGACCGCCCCTTCGAACACAGGCACAGAGCAGGTGGTGGTTCTTGACAATGTCCTCACGGAAGGCGCAGTTCTGACAGCGCTTTGTAGTACTCCGCTGTCATACGATGACAATGGACAGATCAACCTGTGCTATGCGGCAAACAGTAAGGTGGCCGAGGGAAGCAGCAAATATGTGGAGGTTGACTCTCTTGCCGTGCCTGTTCATGTAACGGACAATTCAAATTATGTCGTTCTGGACAACTCCTACAAGATCAGATTTGATCTGGACGGAGGCATTTCTTCAGAGCCGGGACCCATAAGGCTTGAACCCGCAGGGAGCGTTTATTCTCTTCCCGCAAGCTTCCCTGTGCCCTATAAGAACGGATCTGTTTTTACCGGATTCTACTACGGAAGGACAGAGTCCGCTGACGGCACCCTGTATTATGACAGGAACGGAGCAAGGACCGGGAGTGATGCTGCCTAGAAATCAAAAGGAGACGTCCTTCTCACTGCCGTATGGCAGCCTCTGTACTCGGTAGCGATACAGAAAGGTACCGATGCGGAAGAGGTATTCTATATCGCATCTGCTGATGCATCAACCGCTGAACTGTCTGCCGTGATCGATCAGGAAAATGTGGACGTGACGGGCTATTCCTGGGCCGTGAACGGAGTTGCTAAAGGAGTCGCAACAGAAAATGCAAAGGTGACAGGTGCAGGAAGCCTTAGTCTCGAGCAGGACAAAGTCCAGATAGTATCCGCCACGGTATCCAATTCCTACCAGTCGGCTTCAAAGACCGTGATCGTGTACATCTATACCGGCACGGAGGCGGATGCAGAGGCTGCGGTGGAGGAATTTAAGAACAGCCGTCTGACCATCGACTGTGAGGAAGGAACCTATATAGGAAAAACGACAGTAAATGTTACAAATACGGATTGCGATCAGCTGGTGGTAAAGAAGGACGGTTCCGATGTCACGGCAGAAAAGGATACGGAAAATAATTCCGCGGTCGTGACCCTGTCCCTGGGAGATGCAGAAAACTCGGCGACATTCACTCTTACTGCATTCAGCACGGATGGAAATTACAAAGAGGTCAGGACCTATGTGCTCACCAGAGTGGAATTGCAGGATCTCACCGGAGGTTCTGTGCTCTATGCTCCGGATAAGAGCCATGTCCTCATGGACAGGCTGTTCTTCAAGAGCAAGGATCCAGAGATAACGACAGTCTACACTCTTGACGAACTTGCACTCAGCGGATCGGGACCTCTCTCCATCACTCGCGAATTTACCGACACAGAGACCGGCGAAACTCCTCTTCCTGCGAAATTTAATCCTCAGTATGATGCGCCGGGAGCTTTCACTGTCACAGGGGCAGCCGTGGGGTCATACAAACTGACGGTGACTCTGGAAAATGAAGATCCCGATGTTTACGTGGATGCGGCGGTGGGTGATGCGGCAAAGACCGGCACTTACACTGTGCAGTCCCTGGGGCAGGTCACAACGCCTTCGATGAAGATAGGAAAGGCATTCATTGAGAACGGAGCGCAGGTGACATATACGTCTCCTGTCACCGGGGAATTCTCATCGGTGATAGCCGGGGATGCCGGAGCCGTGCCGGCACTGTATTACAAGTTTGCCAAAGAAGGTTCAGCCGGATACGACGATCTGAATGGTTCAACTCCCCCCCCGCCGGGAATTGGATCCCGTTTACGGGCGCA
Source organism: Lachnospiraceae bacterium (assembly GCA_016288705.1). Classification (GTDB taxonomy): domain Bacteria; phylum Bacillota; class Clostridia; order Lachnospirales; family Lachnospiraceae; genus JAEELB01. Next base: position 59,553 of record JAEELB010000072.1, read on the forward strand.
GCCCAATACAAATTCAATGACAGCGGAAAGATCTTTGTGAAAGCAACCTGTGACGGATACTCCGTCAGCCCTGTCTACTATGCGGAAGTATTGCTGAAGGTCATCAGGATCGATCTGAACGCGGATTACGGTGTTTATCCCAAGGATGAAACCTACGGCACAAAGGACAATATTGTCCTTATCTCGGGACAATATGACCCTGATGCCGCCGAGTTCAGGGTAACCGCATATGATGAAAACTGGTACACGGACAGTTGTGCGGGATGGACTGATGATGAGCTGAAGAGCCGTTTCTATTTCAACTGGCATTACGGAACTTCACCCGACGAAGTGGTGAACGGCGCTTCACCGGAAGCCACCGTGTGGTCCGGGACCAGAGGCTCGAAGGACCTCCGGGCGGCTTCTGTGCTCAGGGTCCCTTCAACCCTGACCAATGAGACCCAGTTACCCATTACCTACTATTTCGTGTGTGATGTGTTGTCCACCTCCGGAGCGGCACCTGTCTTCACAAAGAACATGATGGTGAAAGTGCTGCCGGTGGCCGCGGAGCCGGTGCTTGATACAACGGCAAGCGGGATAGCGGATAAGGGAGTCACCTATACCGACAGGAATATAGTGTTTACTACCACTACTGCAAATGCCAGGATCAGGTACAAATTGACATATACCGATCTCACCGGACAGAAGACCGTATACGACGAGACTGACACGGTCGCTTCACCTCCCTTCGTGAATGCGGGAGAGAAGCCCGGAACCTATGAATACGAAGTGTACACAAGGGCGGAAAACTTCGGGGACAGCCCCCATGTGAAGTTCACGTTCTACGCGGAAAGCGGTGATCTTTCGGTTACCGGACAGCCGGTTTTCGACAATAACTATGCCGTGCTTATCTATTCCGACTATGACAGTTTTTCGGAAGATATCAGGAGTCTCAAGGAAAAAGCCAAACTCACCCTCAGAGAGACTTCCACTCCCGTGACCCTCAAGTGGGTTGAGGCTGTCAGCGCGGATGATTACGAGCGGTTCAGAAATAAGCTTGCCGAAGACAGACGGACCACCCTTGAAAGCTACATGGCAGGGACATCCGAACATGGTCTCACAGACATGAGCGCGGAGGATCCGTCCTTTGTGAAGACCATTGCTCTGAATAACGGGGATTCCGGCACCTGGGATTTCGTATTCCCCATCGGAAGAGATGCCGGAAGATATTATTTCTTCGGGTACGCGTTCTGCAGCGAGAAGCCCGGAATACCCGCTTTGATCACGAACTGCGTACAGATAGAGGTCGGGAAGAAGGATATCATGGAGATCAAGCCCGTGCCTTCAGTCAGCATCCCTGATTTTATGGTGGACGGTGAGATATTTACGCCGGAAGTGACCAATAACCACTCCGGCGGCGATGTGATCTTCTATCACAAGCTGGCAAGTCAGAGCGATGCATTCTATCAGCCGGGAACCTGTCCCGAACTGACCGTGGAGAACATAGGGTACTATACTCTCAGAGCTGATATAGGCGAGACGGCGAATTACCTTGGCTGCAGCATATTTACAAATTATGAGGTCAAGGACTGGATGTACCGGAGGGTCGAGGAGGACAGGAGATTCATCATAGGAGATGAAGCTTATGGCCGCGCCGAGGAGGTAAAGCAGGACAGCAATTATGACGTCCAGAAGATCTCCGAGGTAGACGGGGATCACAATGTGGGGGATGCCGTAGTATCCGGACCTCCCATCATGATGACCGTGGATGCGGACAGGAACAATATCGAGTATAAGGTGAGCGAGGAGCCTCTGGACAGGATAGTGCTGGAGGTGGCCGACGGCAAAGTCAAAGTGACCTCGGAAAAGTCCGTGCTTACGCCCGCAAAGGTCGCGGATCTCGAGAATGAACTGAACACTCTGGGCGTAGTTGAAAACGGCTACCTGAAGGATATTTCCCAGGAAGAGGTGGACGTGGTCCGTGGCGCCATGGGAACGCAGTACGGGTATGATTATGAAGAGCAAACGGATGAAACAGGCATCGTAACCAGAACCTATGTGTTCAGTGATTATGAGAGAGATGACGAGGGTCACAGGATCCTCATCGAAACCGCATTCTCTCTTACAGAGCCCGGAACTGCCAATGTCTGGGTGGTGAAACGCGACGGAGAAGGGAAGATCCTCTATGACGAGGATGACGTTCCCCTGACGGAAGAAGTGGTTTATGTGTACACCACCGACGTGGAGAGAGAGACGGAGATCAATTCGGTCTTCACTCTTGCCGAAGGGACCAGGATAACGTTCTCCGAGACCGCAAAAGTCAACGGCGGCACCTACAGGAACGCTGAAGGAGCAACGAATACCCAGATCATCAACAACGGAATTCTCTCAAACATCACCCTGTCCGATGGCGCTGTGCTTGCGGGAACGGGTACCGTCGAAAATATCCGCGCCGAAAAGGGGACTCTTGTGAGAAACAATACCCTTGTGGGAGATATCCTTGGCGGCGGAACTCTTCAGAATGTGTTTATCGCCGAGGACGCGGTGGTCACCGGCATGGTCCTCCGGGGGAAGATCAGCAATGAAGGAACCCTGGTCAACTGCGTGCTGGAGGAAGGCGCCGTCGTGGTGGGCGGATACGTGTTCAAGTCCATGACCTCACAGGGAACCCTTAAGGGCGTCACGGTCATGGATGGCGGCGAAGTCGACGGAGGCACGCTGGCTGCCAGCACCTTGTCCGGCGTTCTTAAGAATGCTGTCATCAAGGACGGAGTCACCTGTACGTCGGGAGCTGTTCTCGAAGACGTCACCGTGTCAGAGGGAGCCAGGCTGGACGGCGGTCTGATCTATGGTGAAAACAATGTGAATAAAGGAAATATCACCGGAGCAGTAATAACGGAGGAGGCCAAAGTTACCGGAGGAAGCTACGGAAAAGTGGACTGCTGCGGAGAACTGAGATCTCCCGAACTGGTGACGGATGAACTGATCATACGTTTCGGCGGAAAGGCGGATTTCGACTACGAAGGAAACGTGAACGCAAACGAAATAATAAACTATGGAAGCCTGACCGTGAGCAAGGGCAGCGTCTTTGTCGGCACTCTCACAAACGACGGGACATTTGTGAATGACGAAGGGGCAAACCTGTACATGGAAGGGATACTCGACACCAGCACGGACGTGACCAACAACGGTCTGATAGCCGGCGGTAAAAAGGCAGTGTTCCACAATGAAGGCCTTACCCTGAACAACGAAAAGGGCACGCTGGATATCCTTGTGGAAAACGAAAAAGGAACGGTCAAGGGCGGAACCCTCAGCGATAACTGTCTGATAAATAAAGGTACTATCAGAGACAGCATTGACAATAAGGGATTCCTCAATGAGAACTATCTGATCCTGGACGGACCCTTCGTAAATACGGGAACCATATATCATCCCGTGGTGGATCCGGCGTACGACGTCCACGACATTGACAACAAAGGCCACATCATTTTCCTGGTACAGTTCGATCTGATGGGACACGCTCTGGATCAGCAGCCTGAAGACCAGGATGTGGAGCTGGATCAGAAGATCACCGATCCCGGGGTGCTCACGGAGCAGTATTACACGTTCATGGGCTGGTACAGGGATACCTACGCCATCGATTACTGGAAGATCGATTCAAGGCCCGTGATCGAAAACACCGTCCTTTACGCCGAGTGGACCGGTGAGGGACGTTATACCCTCAGGTATTACGCCAACGGCGGAGATGATTCACCTCTGGACGAAAAGACATATCTGAAGGGCGAGGAAGTCATTGTAAACACGACTGCGCCGCCGGTCAGAGAGGATTATGTATTCAGAGGATGGGCGGTGAACCTTGAGGACATCAATCCCACATATCCGGCCGGAGAAACCAGTACTTTCATCATGCCTGCCCACAATGTGGTGCTCTATGCGGTATGGATAACGAAGGCTGCAAGTGAGATAGAAGTTCCCGAGATCACAAGACATCCTGACGACAGATATGTAAGACAGGGAGGAAGCTGCGAGGCCATCAGCGTCACGGCCAAAGTGACCGACGGCGGCAATCTCACCTACCAGTGGTATATGAATTCAAAGCCTTCGCCGGAAGGAGCAACGCCGATCCTGAATTCTGTCAGCAGCAATTATGTCCCCGACACCTCAAAGGTGGGTACAAGTTATTATTACTGCGTGGTCACCAACCGCCACAGCGACAAGCCGCAGGAGGATGCTTTCCAGAGCAGCGCCAGCAATTTCTGCAGCGTCAGCGTGTACTCAACGGAAGAGGGAGGTCAGAGATACACCGTTACCTTTGACACCGTGGTTCCGGAAGCCACAAAGGTGAGCCCGTACACCGATATAGTGCCGGGTTCGGTCATTCTGGAGCCCGCGATACCCGAAAGAACAGGCTTTGCCTTCAGAGGCTGGTACAAGGACCGCTCAACCACCGATACGAACAAGTGGGATTTCGCAAAGGATACGGTCAATGCGGACACAGTGCTCTACGCCGGCTGGGATACCAAGCTTCTCGTAACCTACAACGGCAACGGGGGCGTGATCAAGCCCACCAGCGCTCCTTCGGTTTACGTCAGGTACGAAGACCGCGCGCCTGTACTGCCTCCGGAAAGATACAGCGTCACCAACGGCAACTATTCACTTTCAGGCTGGTTCAGGGATCCGCTGTGCACGATCCCCTGGGATTTCGATAAGGACGTGGTCCGAAACGATGTCGTACTGTACGCAGGCTGGGGATTCTCAGCGGGCGTGGAGACAGGGTCCGCAGAGATGCGCGTGGCCGCTGTGCCGGATCAGTACTACACCGGGAAGAAGATCACTCCCGAGGTCACTATCACCGACAAGGGCAGAGTGCTTCACAGGGGCGTGGATTACACAGTCTGGTACAAGAACAACAGGAAGGTGTCCACCGGTGTCGTAAATAACGGCCTGCTGCTGGATGAAGGGGGATCCATCTATTATTCCCAGGAGTTCAGCAGGAAGAAGCCTACGATCGTCATCAGAGGAATAGGAAATTATAAACAGACGATCTACATGAACTTTAACATCCTGCCTCTGACGCTGGGTACTGAAGGAACGGATATCGTGGCCCCCGAAGTAACGGCAGATATCTGTACCGAGTACGCCGTCACGGGGAAGGCTATAAAACCGGACGTAAAGATCTATTACAAGGGCAAGAAACTCCGGAACAAAAATGATTACCAGCTCAGTCTCTTTGCCGTGGATGTAAAGGAGAACGGCAATGAGGTCAGGGAAGGCACTCAGATGGTCAAATGCCGGATTGACGCCGGGATGACCGGAACATTCCTCATGAAGGTCAGCGGCAGGGGAAGCTACTGCGACGGCTTTGAGGAGGTCATAACCGTCGGAGAGGGCTCCACAGATCTTTCCAGGGCGAAGATAAAGGTATCCAAGCTCATATACACCGGAAAAGAACTGCAGCTTGAAGACATACCCGTCACGGTAAAGGTTGGCAGAAATGAACTGACCAGGGGGACGGATTACGAGCTGGCATTCGGTCCCGATTACGTGAAGAGCGGCAGCAGGATGAGCGCAGGCGTATATCCCGTAAAGATCCTCGGCACCGGAAATTACAAGGGCAGCAGGATGTTCAGTGTGCTGGTCAAGGGACCTTCCGTGAAATCCGGAAGGATGACCCTTTCCGGAAACAAGGTCACCTATGACGGCAGTTATCACGGAGATATGGATCTCAAGGTCATGTACAAGGTTGCATCAGACGCCGAGGCCGCTTATCTCGGAGCCGCAAAGGGGCAGACCGTTGAACTCAGGAAGGGCGCAGATTACGAAGTGAGCGTCCTGGGCGGAGTGAATGCGGGAAAGACAAAGGTGACCATCACCGGATGCGGCGGATTCCTTGATACGAATACCGCGGCCTACACCATAGAACCGCTCGCCATCGATTCGCCCGGCATTACTTATACCGAGGATCTCGGAGAGATCGACAGCATGGGAACCGCGGCTATGCCCGACGCGGAGATCTATTTCAGGGGATCGAGGCTTGTGAGAAATGTGGACTACCAGCTGAGCTATACCGGAAACAAAGCTCCCGGAAGCAAGGCGTATGTCAATGTCAGGGGTATCGGAAACTTCAAGGGAAGGCTGGACAAAAAGATCACCTTCACCATAAAGCAAAAGGAAGAACCCGAGACAGGGACTATCGACATCAAGAAGGCCAAATTCGTCATCGCCGATCAGGTCTACACCGGAGATGAGATCGGTATCTATGATGAATCGCAGTTCACAAAGGCGGTCTACAAGAACAAGGTGCTCAGGTTCGGCGTTGATTACGAGATAGTTGAAGGAAGCTACAGTGACAACCTGAACTGTGCAAAGAATTCTTCCGTTGCCAAGGCCAGTGTGATGGTCAGAGGTATCGGAGAATACACCGGATACAAGAAAGTCAAGTTCAGGATCCGGAGAAAACCCGTGAAGTGGTGGATCGCTGAATAGTGACCCGGCTTCAGATAAAGGCGCGGCGGACAAGTTCTGCAACCACGGTTTTTGCTTCTTCGTCCGCCGCACCCTTTACAGGAGCGATGACTTATATTGACATCATACAAAAGCAGGGCGGCTTGTGCGGCTTCCTGCTTTTGTATATTATTAATTAAACAGACTGATGCGGTGATAGGAACGCTTGGATCATGACTGCAGAGATACGTATAGTAAACATCATTTTTTCGGTTATAGGCTTTATTCTGGCAAACATTGGCCTGATACACATTCTGACGGGATATTACGCTTCGAAAAAGATGAGGCGCTTTTTTCTTGTGTTTTTCATCATACTGAATCTGTATACCCTGTGCATCATGCTGAGAGAACTGACGTATTATCACACCGGTCAGGGGTGGAGCGTGTTTTCCCGCATTCTTTTCTTCGGACAGGGCTTGTCGGCTTCCACTCTGCCGGTATTGATCACAGCCTTTATCCTCCGGATGAGCGGGGAAATGCATCTGTTTAAAAACGTGTTTTTCCTGCTCTCTTTGATGCTGTGGGCGTTTTATGCGTTTCTGATGGTGCAGAATCAGTTCTCCGGGAATTTATACTCGGTCGATGAGAAAAACGCTTACGTCCGCGGGCCTTATTTTCCCTTGCTCATAGTCTGTACGGCTCTTATCATGGTCCTGAACATGGTAGTCCTCCTCATTAACAGGGATAAGCTTTCCGACAGGCAGAAGAAAGCCTTTCTTGTGTATATCTCCGTCCCGACGGTGTCCATGATAATCCAGGCTAGATTTTTCGGGCTGCACCTCATCGCCCTGAGCACCGTGATCGCCGCCTTGTTCACCCTTATTTACATTATCTCGGAGCAGAAGGAGGTGTACAGGCTCCAGAAACAGGAGAATACACAGCTTAAGGAAGATATCATGCTGGCCCAGATCCAGCCCCACTTCCTCTTTAATTCTCTGGTCACCATCCGGTATCTGTGCAGAGAGGATCCTGAAAAAGCGGAGGAGGGCGTTACCGAGTTTGCGAAATATCTTCGCCGCAATATGGATTCACTCAATATGGACCATCCCGTGCCTTTTGAGGATGAGCTTGAACATGTGAGAGAGTATCTGGCCCTGCAGAAGCTCCGTTTCGGAGATGAGCTGAAGGTGGAATATGAGCTGGAATGCATGGATTTCAACATCCCGGTCCTCACCCTCCAGCCCCTGGTGGAAAACGCCGTAGTCCACGGGATAAGGGCAAATAAAAACGGAACAGGTCTGGTCACCCTGCGCTCAGTCCAAAAGCCCGACCATTTCGAGGTGGTGGTTGAGGACAACGGCGTGGGGTTTGATACATCCGGCTGGGATACGGGCTCCGGGGAAGAGGGCAGCGGACGCTCTCATGTAGGTCTTATAAGCATAAAAAACCGCCTGTCAATGATGTGCGGCGGAAGGCTGGAGATGGAGAGCGAACCGGGGTCGGGGACAAAGGCCCGGGTGATAATACCCAGACAAGCCTGAAGGCAGAACAGGGAAAGGGGCAGAT